>NZ_JAIZBG010000001.1:1467500-1832500 GCF_022267325.1 Leptospira sanjuanensis | reverse complement strand
TATATGAGCGCGGGCCAGTTTCCGATTCCGATCGTGTTCCGAGGCGCGGGCGGCGCGGGAGGAAGATTGGCGGCTCAACATTCTCAGTCGTTTGAAAGTTGGTACGCGCATATCCCCGGTTTGAAAGTGATCGCTCCTTATACTCCCGCGGACGCTTGTGGTCTTTTGAAAACGGCGATCCGGGACAACAACCCTACGATCTTTATCGAAAGCGAAGTGTTATACGGAACCAGAGGAGAAGTTCCGGATCAAGAATATTCGATTCCGTTCGGAAAAGCGGATCTCAAACGCGAAGGATCGGATATAACGATCGTTAGTTGGTCAAGAGCGCTGCAATACGTTTTACCCGCCGCCGAACGACTGGCAAAGGAAGGAATCTCCGTGGAAGTTTTGGATCTGCGTTCGATCCGTCCCTTGGACGAGGAAGCGATCTACGCGTCGATTCGAAAAACCAACCGAGCTTTGATCGTAGAGGAAGGTTGGGAAGTGGCCGGTTTCGGATCGCAAGTCGCCTATCTCATTCAGAAGAATTCTTTCGACGATCTGGACGCGCCCGTGGAACGAATCACGCAAGAAGACGTTCCGATGCCGTATGCCGCGAATTTGGAAAAAGCCTCTCTTCCGAGCGAAGAGAAAATCATCGCGAAGGTTCGGGAAATGCTCGAATAAGAAGAGCAAGGAAGATTCAAAATGGCAAAAATTGCAGAGATGACTCAGCTCAGTCCGACGATGTCCGAAGGTAAGATCGTCCGTTGGCTCAAACAAAAAGGAGACGCGGTTTCTCCCGGAGAAATCATCGCAGAAGTGGAAACCGATAAAGCCGTGATGGAAATGGAAGCGTTTGAAACCGGTGTTTTACTGGAAGTCCTCGCACCCGAAGGAAGTCTTCTACCGGTCGGGGCGCCGGTCGCGATCATCGGAAAATCGGGAGAGGACGTTTCCGCGTTAGTCGAAACCGCAAAAAAATCCATTCCTGTAAAAAAGGAAAGTTCGGCTGCGCCCAGCCAAACCCCGACCTCTGCACCGGGCCCGTCGTCCGCGACAACTCCGACATCTTCCGCACAAGCGCAAAGCGGAACCTCCTCCTCATCCGCAACATCGAGCTCAGGCTCAGGAAAAAATCTCGAAACGAAAACGAACGTTTCTCTTTCGCAAGGCGCGGAAAACAAAGGCATAACAGCAAACGAAGAACGATCTTCCGGATTCAAAACGTCCTCTTCGTTCGGCGCGGAAGAATCGGATCATTCTCCCGTTCGAACCGCACGCGACGGGCGTCCGATCAAGGCTTCTCCGTTGGCGAAGAATCTCGCGATTCAAAAGGGAGTGGATTTAGGCGAAGTGATCGGCTCCGGGCCCGGAGGAAGAATCATCAAACGCGACATTCTTTCGTATCAGGAATCAGGCGGAGGCAAACAAGGTTCTTTTGTTAAGCGACAAGACCGCAAACTTGAAATCACCGGAATGCGTAGGACGATCGCCTCCAGACTCGCGCATTCAACTTCGACGATCCCTCATTTTTATCTTACGATGGAATTGGACGCAGGTCCGATCAGCGATCTCAGAAATTCCTTCAACAAGGATCTGGGACTCGATGGTCACGAAAAAGTCAGCGTCAATGATCTCATTCTGAAGGCGTGTGCATTCAGTTTATTGCAAGTTCCAGAAGTCAATTCTTCCTGGAGAGAGGATCATATTCTCCAGCATGGAAGAATCGACGTGGGAGTCGCGGTTTCGATCGAAGGCGGACTCATCACTCCGTATATCCGCAACGCAGATCAGAAAACCGTTCTCGCAATCAGCGCTGAAATAAAAGAACTTGCTTCCCGTGCAAGAGACAGAAAACTCAAACCGGGGGAATACACGGACGGAACGTTTACCGTTTCCAACCTCGGAATGTATGGAATTTCATCCTTCACCGCGGTCATCAACGAACCCGAAGCCGCCATCCTTGCGGTGGGAGCGCTCGTTGAAAAACCGGTTCTCAAGGCTGGAAGTATCGTTCCGGGAAAAATTCTGAACGTCACTCTTTCCTGCGATCACAGAGTGATCGACGGAGCGACGGGAGCAAGATTTCTTTCGATCTTCCGTGATTTTATAGAACATCCCCTTCGCCTGCTTACAGGCTAAGGATTTTATTTTTGTGGAAAAAGATTCAGCGTCCGCGGCTCGAAAAGAAAAAATCAGAAAATCGGCACTCCTCCTTCTCTCTTTAAACAAAGAAGACGCAGCCAAGGTTTTATCCAAACTCGACGACTCGATGATCGAAGAGATCATTTTGGAAATGGCTCAGATCAAAACCATCTCTAAAAAGGAAAAAGAAGACGTTCTTTTAGAGTTTAAGAATTCGGTTCTTCCCGGAGAAGGTGAAATCAAGGGCGGGTTGGACGCGGCCCGCGAAATCTTGCAGCAATCCTTAGGAAGAGAAAAAGCCGAGAATATTCTCGGCAAACTTTCCCGCAAAGACATCGAAGACGATTTTTCTTTTTTAAGTGAAGCCGAACCCGGCGTACTTGCGGGTCTGCTTCAACACGAATCTCCGCAGACGGTCGCGGTAACTCTCGCATTCATGAGCCCGAAAAAAGCCGCTGATATTTTGAAGTTCTTTCCCGGAGAATTGCAGGCAAGCGTCGCGTATCGTTTGGCCAATACGACCAAAACGCATCCCGATGCGATCAAAGAAATTGCAAGGGTTCTCAAGAAGAAATACGAACAAAGGGATCGTTCCGAGTACAGCGAAGCCGGCGGCGCGGAAGCTCTTGCGAACATCCTCAACCACATGGACAAATCTCAGGAAGAGAATATCTTGAAAGAGTTGGAAGCGAATTCTCCCGAACTCGCAAAACAAGTCAAAGAGAAGTTATATACCTTTGAAGACGTTCTGGGTTTGGATCAGAAAGAAATGCGGATTCTTATCAATCGCTTGAGTGACGACGAATGCCTCAGTGTCGCTTTACGCGGCGCCGGCGACGAACTTAGAAATCATTTCTTAAACGCGATGTCCCGCAACCGAGCCGCGGAAATCATGGATATGATGGACATCCGCGGTAAACTCACCTTACGCGAGATCAACGACGCAAGAAATAGTATTTTAAATTTGGTTCGTGAGTTGGAAGAAGAAGGAACCATCTTTGTCAAAAAAGACGGGGAAGAATATATTTAAGGGAAGAATCTGACTCGTAGGGAAGAATCTGCTGAGTTGATTGCAGGAAATTGCGCTGCTACGGCGGGTTTGCGCTTCACAGGACTCGTCGTTTCGCAATTTTGCATCCTGCAAAATTAAGCTCCACGGCGTCTTCCTCGCGCGCTCATCCATCCATGGATTCGCATCGCGTTTTACGCTTTTTATGAAAGCGCAAAACGCTCTCGCTCGAAAGCTTCGAGTCCATTTTATTGTAAGTTAAAAGGAAAGTTTGAGAAGAGGAAGAATCCGGAGCTGACGGGACTCGAACCCGCGACATCCTGCGTGACAGGCAGGCACTCTAACCAGCTGAGCTACAGCTCCTTGTTCCTTAGATACTTTTTCAAAGGAACTTCCCCGGTCAATCGATTTCGTTTAAATTACTTCGAAAAATTCTGTTCCGAAAATCAATTCTTTCATTTACTGGAATACAGAATTCTTCCCGTAAAAATATTGGAACTTTACCGCAGATGATCGTTCAGGAAAAAAAACCGCAGGAACTTTTGGAAGACAGGGTTTTCACCGTCTCAAACTTTCTTTCCGTCAGCCGAGTTTTTCTTTTACCGTTTTTCATCACTTTCACAAAAACTTATATGACTTCGCCGGAAAGGACCGAATTCCTTTTCTATGCTATACTCACTTGTCTTTTGGCGGTTCTTACCGACTATCTTGACGGCTTTCTTGCAAGACTTCTTCATCAAGAATCGGTTCTCGGGAGATACTTAGATCCGGTCTGCGACAAGATCGTGACTGTCGGAGGACTTTCGGTCATCGTTCATTACTTCCGCTTTCCCCTTTGGATTCTCATCGCTTATATTATCCGAGAAATTTTAGGAATTTGGCTCGGTAGTTTTCTTTATCTCAAACGAGGAATTCAGGGGAAACCGAATTGGTGGGGAAAATTCGGAGTCGGATTGGTTGCGATCGCCGTTCTTTGGTATATGTGCATTCCATTGATCGAATTTAGAATTCCGGGCGAAACCATTCTCAAACATCCTGAAATTTCCGGTTACGTATTGGTCGCGATTCTTTGCGCGGGGATCTTCGCTTATTCGAAGCGTTACTGGAATATCGTTTTTCATCCGGAGAAGATTCAGATCGATCCCGAGGACAAAAAGACTCGAAAGAAATACGAGCTGGTTTGATCGTAAGTTCCTTGACGCCCAAGGCTATTCCCACATTCTGTCATTGCAACCCGCTCGGGTGGTGGAATTGGTAGACACGCAAGCTTGAGGTGCTTGTGCCGTTTAGGTGTAGGGGTTCGAGTCCCCTCTCGAGCAAAAATTCTCCCCTCTTTTACACAATCATAGAATCAATTACAACAAGATCCGGACTCGAAGCGAGCTTTGGTAAAGCGTTACGAGCTTCCTTAAGAAGCGAAGGTACGCTTCCGAGGAACAGGATGTTCCGAGGCCAAAGCGAGACGCCGTGGAGCTAAATCCATCAGGATGATGGATTGCGTAACGGCGAGTCCCCTCTCGAGCAAAAATTCTCCCCTCTTTTACACAATCATAGAATCAATTACAACAAGATCCGAACTCGAAGCGAGCTTTGGTAAAGCGTTACGAGCTTCCTTAAGAAGTGAAGGAACGCTTCCGAGGAACAGGATGTTCCGAGGCCAAAGCGAGACGCCGTGATAGATTCTGACCGATAGCGCGCCCCTTAGGAAAGCGCTATTGAGTTATCTGCTGAGTTTATTGCAGGATGATGGATTGCGTAACGGCGAGTCCCCCACAATGCGACCCGTAGAAGAGCATTGCGGTAAACCAATCGATCACTACAGATTGTTTTGTCGGAGGTACGACAGACTGTAATACGAATTTCTCCCCGCCCTTGTGTTTGGGTGGGGGGACCAGAAAGTTCAGTAGCCCTTCCGGATCGCGGCGGGTGGTGGGAAAGATCCCTATATCACAACTATCCAACTTCATCCACAACAATTTCCGTTTCCCATTTGTCGGAGGTACGACAACAAACTCCGAAAACAGACTTCGTTTGATTCCGTTTCAAAAAAGCCTATCTCCGCAAAAGCCCGCCCAAAAAATTGAGAAAAACCCACAGAGCGAAAGGCACCGATCATGCTTTATGAAATCACAATTCTCCAGTTTTCCAAAATGTTGAAAAACTTAAACACCATCCTGAATCAAGGAGCGGCCCACTCTGAATCCAAAAAATTCGACGTGCAAGTTCTTTTAAACTCGAGATTAGCGCCCGATCAGTTTCACTTGATCAAACAAATTCAAACCGCTTGCGATACGGCAAAGTTATGCGTTGCCCGTCTAACCGGTAAAGAAGCTCCGAAACACGACGATCAGGAAAAAACTCTTGCGGAACTTCGCGAAAGAATCCAATCCACGTTAGACTATCTTGTAACGTTCACGGAAAAAGACTTTTCCGAATCGAACGAACGCAAGATCTTTCATCCGCGCTGGGAAGGAAAATTTCTTACCGGCCGGGAGTTTGCGATTCAACACGCGATCCCGAACTTCTATTTTCATGTAACAACCGCCTATTCCATTCTTCGCCACAACGGCGTCGACATCGGAAAGAAGAATTACCTCGGCGAAATGCCGTTGAAAAACGAATAAGACGGAGAAGATCTTTTGAAACAAATCGATTTTCTGTTTCGAGTACCGATTCTTTGGATCGGAATCTTCTGGGTTTCATTCCAAACTTGTAATTCTCCCGCTTTTTCCCCGCGCCCTCGCGAACAACAAACAACCGCGGCCTCCGCGACCGCTAATTCGAAAGGAATTCCGGTTCTGATCTATCACGAGATCGTAACCGACACGCAAAAAGAATACGGAGAAACCGTGATTTCTTTGGAACGATTCGAAGAACAGATGCGCTATCTGCACACCAAGGGTTACAATCCGATTCCAATGAAAGACCTCCTTGCCTATATGCGCAATGGTAAGAAACTTCCCGATCGTTCGATCGTTTTGAACTTCGACGACGGCTGGAAAAACGCGCTCAACGCCGTCCCGATTCTGGAACGTTATTCGTTTCCTGCTTCCTTTTGGATCATCGCCGGACCGAAAGGAATCGGAAACGGAGAATATATGGAATGGACCGAGATCCAAACCCTCGCTAAAAATCCAAAGTTCGAAATCGGTTCCCATACCTACAGTCATCCCTGGAACCCGAAAGATAACCTCGTTACTTGGGTGGACGGGAAAGTTCCCGGTAAAGGCGACAAAGAAGCCCTTTTCGAACTAAAAGAATCCAAAAGTATTTTGGAAAAGAAGTTAGGAGTTCCTGTTGATTTCCTTGCCTGGCCCTGCGGTTGGTTCAACGAGAAACTTATAAAATTAGCGGTGAAGGCCGGCTATAAGGCAATCTTAACAACCCAAGAAGGCGCCAATCTACCGGGGGATGATCCCTTGCGAATCAAACGGGTTTTTATCGATGGGAAATGCGACCTTGCATCCTTTATTGAACAATTGGAAAATCCACGATACATCGTGTGTCAAAAAGGACAGAGACCAACGCAGGGAAATTCCCCCTATTCCTATTAGAATTCTCTAAATTTAGCTTCCAAAATAAATTTTTCTTCTCCGGAGAATATTATGATTTCTTCGGGGAAGCGTAATCTTGTTATTGTAAGTTTAGTAACTTTGAATGAGAAACGATCCAGCTTTTTCCGTGGAATCCAAGAATTCGAAAAACCTCCGGTATTATCGGGACCAGATCTGGATTACAAGACTCTTTCTTCTTCTGACAATTCTCGCGTGTACGTTTGCGAGCATCGAGATGGTTCGTGTCTTCTGGGAGCAATTGCTCGATCACAGACCCTTTGCCGCGATCGGTCAAATCGCCTTTACGATTATCATCGTCCTCTTAACCTACGGGAACTTCGTTTATCAATTTACGCGACTCGGTTATTTCAAAAGACTTCTGCTACATTCTCCTCCGAAACGAGAAGAATTGGAAGGGATCTATGCGCAGAATTCTCCGGCTCTCGCCGTGCTCGTTCCTTCTTACAAAGAGGAATTGGATATCGTCCGTGAAACCCTTCTTTCCGCGGCCCTCCAGGATTATCCGAATCGAAGAGTGGTATTGTTAATCGACGATCCTCCTCAGCCGAAACGTTATGAGGATTTCGAAGCCCTTCAAAAGATGCGGGAACTGCCCCGATCTCTTCAAAAAGAATTCAACGATGCGGCTTCTCCTTTTCTTCATGCAAGAAAAGAATATTTAGACCGAAAACTTTCACATCAATCGAAAGTCCTCGCAGAAACCGAGCGGCTCATTCAACTCTATGAGAACGCTTCCTCTTGGTTCCAAAACCGCATCGGTTCTTATGACGATGCTTCCGTCAAAAAAGATCTGCCCGAACATACGCGCCGTTTTATGAAGGAACGTTTCTTCCAAGAATGGTCCAACCTTCATTCCGAAAGAGCGTCCGAACTGCGCGAACTTTTGAACGACGGCGGAGCTAATTCGGAAAGAATCGAACGCGAATACAACCGTTTGGCGTCCTTATTCTCCGTTCAATTTTCCACGTTCGAAAGAAAGAAGTATCTGAATCTTTCTCATCTTCCCAATAAGGCGATGAACTTGAACAGCTACATCGATCTCATAGGAAAAAAATGGAAGGAACGGGAAGAATCGCACGGAATTCTTCTGGAAGAAGTTCACGGAAAACAATTCAGTTTCGAAGTTCCTTCCGCGGATCTGCTGATTACCTTGGACGCGGACAGCGTTCTTTTACCGGACTATATTCTAAAATTGGCAAACGTTTTGACTTCTCCTTCCATGAAAAGAGTCGCGGTGGCTCAAACTCCGTACAGCTCCTTTCCGGGCGCGCCTAACGTGTTGGAAAGAATGGCGGGCGCAACGACCGACATTCAATATCAGATTCACCAAGGGTTTACGCATTGGCGTGCGACGTTTTGGGTCGGCGCAAACGCTATGCTTCGCTATCAAGCCCTTCTCGATATCAAAACCGTTTTCAAAGAACGCGGTTATACGATCAGCAAATACATCCAAGACAATACCGTCATCGAAGACACGGAATCGAGCATCGATCTTTTGGATGTGAACTGGAATCTTTACAACTATCCGGAACGACTCGCTTACAGCGCGACTCCTCCCGACTTCGGTTCTCTTTTGATTCAAAGAAGAAGATGGGCCAACGGAGGACTCATCATTCTTCCGAAACTTCTGCGTCACGTGTTTCAGTGGCCCTGGCGATTCGCAAAATTCGCGGAAGCCTTCTTCCGAGTTCATTATCTCGGATCGATCGCCGCAGTGAACATCGGACTTGTCATTCTTATGGGAACTCCGCTCGGAGAGGGAATCGAAACCTATTGGATCGCCGTATCTTCGCTTCCGTATTTCTTTTTATACGGAATGGATCTCGTCGAAATGGAATACAAATGGAGCGACGTTTTCCGTGTGTATGCACTGAACCTTCTTTTGATTCCGGTAAACTTAGCCGGGGTTTTCATGTCGATCAACCAAGCGATCACCGGAAAACAGATTCCGTTCAGCAGAACTCCGAAAGTAATCGGAAGAACCGCGATGCCCGCTCTTTACGTCATCGCCGAATATTCTCTTTTGGCGCAGCTGTTGTTCGGGTTCGTTACGAACTTCATCCACAGAAACTGGGTTTATTCGATGTACAATTTGGGGAACGCGATTCTTTTAGGATATGCGATCGTAAAATTCATCGGACTCAAATCGTGTTGGGAAGACATTCTTCTCTCCCTATCCAAACAACCGGAGATCGTCGAAACGGTCGCTCATCTCGTCGAAAAGAGAGTGGCCATCGATCCCGAAGGCGCGATGATTTATACCGGCGAAACTTCGGAAGAAGATCCGATTTCCTCTTAAACAAAAGTCCTTTCGTAAACGACGGACCGATCGTGCCGCATCAAAGGAACTGCTACGTTCCGGCGTAAATTCCTCTTGTAATTTGGTTCCTGGGAAAAACTCTCGTTCTATATGTCTGCAAATCCAGGACCGGTATCCGTACAGGAAGTTTTGTACAAAGCACGGTTATTCTTTTCCGGATTTTTCCTTTGTTTGATCCTCGGACTCGGATTCGTTTTTTTAAGTCCCTTATTTTTGATCCAAGATCGCCCCTTTCCCAAAAGCGACGCGCTCGTTCTCGAAGCCAAAGAGACGATTCCCAGAGATATTCTCAAAAACGCAGCCGACGGTTTTAAAAAAGGATACGCAGGAATTCTGATCGTTTTGTATTCTCCCGCGACCGTAAACTCCCACTTGGGAATTCCTCTGGATTTGACCGCGGATATCCAAAGTTCTTTGGTTTCTCTTGGAGTGGATGAATCCAAAATTCTGATCTACAAACTCGAACCGTATCCGACGGGTGCGAAGAATTTTTCTAAATCGCTTTTAAAGATCTGTCTCGATCGACAATTGAAAACAATTCTCCTTCTTTCCAAACGATTCGAATCCGCGTTTCAACAAAAGGCATACGAATCCGTCTTAGGCCCAGCGGGTTTAAAGATCCACGTCGTTCCCCTTTCGGACAAGATCGGACTCGGCAACTGGTTCCTAACGGAAGAAGGATTCGAAATCGTATTCGTAAATTTGGCAAAAACGTTATATCAAATACTTCCAGGAAAATAAGATCCGCATGTTAGACGCAAAAGAATCCAACGAGCTCATTCAGCAAAGAATTCAAAAAATCGAAGAATTAAAGAAACAAGGGATCAATCCGTACCCGGTCCGTTTTTTTCCGGATTCAAAATCGAAGGACATCATCGAACGATTCGAAAAAACTCCGACCGGACCCGAAACCAAATTCAAGTTAGGCGGAAGACTTCATTCCAAACGAGTGATGGGAAAAGCGAGTTTCGCGCATTTAAAGGACAGCGCGGGAATCATACAACTCTATGCGACCCGGGACGACCTCGGAGAAACTTCCTATTCCATCTTTAAATCGCTCGATCTCGGAGATATCATCGGACTCGAAGGATATCTCTTCACGACGCAAAAGGGAGAAATCACTCTGCACGTCACTTCGGTGGAACTTCTCGCGAAGTGCATCCGCCCTCTTCCGGTCGTAAAAGAAAAGGACGGGGTTGTATACGACGCGTTCGCCGACGTCGAACAAAGATACAGAATGCGTTACGTGGATCTCGTCGTGAACGATCACGTCCGCGACACCTTCATTACGAGAAGCAGAATCGTTTCCGAAATCAGAAGTTTTCTTACCAACGAAGGATTTCTCGAAGTGGAAACTCCGATGATGCAGCCGATTGCGGGCGGTGCCGCGGCAAGACCGTTCGTGACCCATCACAACACGCTCGACATGCAGTTGTTTTTAAGAATCGCCCCGGAACTCTATCTCAAACGTTTGATCGTAGGCGGAATGGATCGTGTATTCGAATTGAACCGCAACTTCCGAAACGAAGGGATTTCCACCAAACACAACCCTGAGTTTACGATGATGGAAGCTTACATGGCTTTCGGAGACATGAGTTCGATGCTCGATCTGACCGAAAGACTGATCATTCATCTGGCCCGGACGATCTGTGGAACCTTAAAAATCCAATACGGCAAGGATTTGATCGATCTTTCTTCTCCTTGGAGAAGAGTTACGTATGTGGATATCATCAAGGAATACAGCGGAATCGATTTTAGCCAAATCACTTCTTTGGAAGAAGCGAAGAAAAAAGCTTCCGAATTGAAAGTGGACGTTTCTAAGTGCAATACGATCTGGAAAGTCGCGGATGAAGTTTTTTCCGACAAAGCGGAACCGAATCTGATTCAACCGGTGTTCATCACCGATTATCCGAAAGAACTCTCTCCTCTTGCAAAATCCAATCCGGATAAACCGGATTATGTGGAACGTTTCGAACCGTACATTGCGGGAAGAGAAATCGGAAACGCATTTACGGAGTTAAACGATCCGTTCGATCAAAAGGAACGATTCGAAGATCAGGTAAAACAAAGAGAAGCGGGCGACGACGAAGCGTTTATGATGGACGAAGATTATATCCGGGCGTTGGAATACGGAATGCCTCCTACGGGAGGACTTGGAATCGGGATTGATCGTTTGGTGATGCTATTGACCAACTCCCATTCGATCCGAGATACCATTCTTTTTCCTTTGATGAGACCGGAATAAACTTCGGTCTTCGAGTTTCTGCTTTTCCAAAAGGATATTCCGGTTTAGTATCAAAAACGCGATTTCAACGGAGGGGATTTCGATTTAAGATCCGGAATGAATCGGATGTTTGTTCATAACGCAAGCGAACGACTTCGACTTTATTACGATGAATCGGGTTTTTACAACGGTAGTAAAAAGTTTGGTCTGTTTTTCGTAGTTAGATCTTAGTATCGAAGATAAGAATTACCCTTGCAATCTTCTTCTCTTTTTAGAGGTTTCCGAATCTCCCCATCGAACCACAAACATTTCAATCAAAGAATCGATTCTGCTGTCGATGCGATCCATTCTGCTATCGATACGATCCATTCGACTGTCAATGCGATCCATTCGAATATTGAGAGCGGAAAACGATTTTACTAAACGCGATTCCGTATGCTTTAAATCTTCCTTAAATTCAATACGTAAGATTTGTTGATCCGCCTTCGTTTCTTTTTTGAATTCCTCCATGCTGGAAGAAAGCTGTTTCCAGATCAGATGAAGAAATCCGAATAACGATCCGAAACCCAGTAAAACGGTAAGAAAGAGAGTTAAGAACGGAAGTTCGGTCATACCCAATATTCCGACCTACTCAAAAAGCGATTTCAATTCTTTTTTCTACAATGCGTAGGTATATTCAGGAAAAAAGATATACTCGTTTCGAATATTTTCCCGACAAACTAAAAATGAAAATCGATTCTTAGGATTTTTTTCTAAAGAGAGATTTAAAGAAAACAACCGTAAAAAATTGGAACATTCTAAAAAGACGGAAGAGTCTCCAAGGTTTGCTCAAAATTCTCCAGAGCCAAATCAAACCCCTCAGTTTAAAAAAGTTAGGCGCCTTTCTTACCTTGCCGGAAAGAATATCCAAAGATCCGCTAACTCCGATGATCACGGAATGTCCGAAGAACGCAGTGTTGTTTTCGATCCAAATTTCCTGTTCCGGAAAATCCATTGCAAGAAAGATAATATTCGGGCTCGTCTTACGGATGGATTCTTTTACCATCAGTTCGCGTTGCGGATTCATGTAACCCGCGTGACGACCAACGATTCTTACTCCCGGAAAATGTCGGGAAAGTGTGAAATACACTTTTTCAATCACGTCTTCTTTTCCGCCGAGCATGAATATGGAATAATTTCTAAGTTCACAAAGACGGACCAAGTCCATCATCAAGGCGATCGGAGAAATTCTTTCCTTGAGAACTTTTCCGAGGCGAGCGGCCGCCCACTGAAGTCCCGCGCCTTCCGCGAGGATCATCGTCGCCTTTTCCGTGATTCGATGGAGTTTTTTTCCCTTTCGAACCGACATGATTTTGATCGGATCCAAAAAGAGAATGTGATGAAACTTTTCCTTTTCCTCCAAGAGTCGATAAATCTTGGCCACGGATTCGTCCTGGGTTACGTTATCGAAGGGAACCCCGAGAATATCCGTTTTCCCTAATGTTTCCGTCTGAATGACCTGATAATCTAAAAGATAATCCCGATCGTCCTTTGCGGAAAGATGTATGATTTCACCCGGCTTTTTCATCCTAAAGGCATCCTATACGACATAAGTTCAGAGTCAATTGAAACTTACCGAATTTGCCCGCGTATTTTTTTCACGGCGGCCCGAAATTCCTTCTCTAAACAAGCCATGGAAATGCTCGAAAGGAGAAACGGAGCTTGGGCTAAGATTCGATCCAGATTATCGACCTGAATCCCGCCGATCAACGTTACGGGCAACGGAGCTTCGTTTGCGATTCTTCTCAAATCCTTTGTCCCGACGGCCGACTTTGCGTCGTCTTTGTTATCGGTCGGAAAAATCGGTCCGAGCCCGGTGTAATTCCAAAGGGAAGAATCCAAGGCCTTGATTTCTTCCAACGTATGAGACGAAGTTCCTAAATAGAGTTTGGATTCCGAGAGATTTTTTTTCTCTTCTTCGTTCAACGACTCATAGTCTTCTTTTCCGACATGAGCTCCGAAACAATTCCAATCCCTCGCCTGTTTCCAATAGTCGTTCAAAATCCAAAGGATGGTCGGATAACGATCCTGCAGCTTCTTTACGATCGATTCTAAGATCGAATTGGAAACTCCTTTGGCTCGGATCTGAACAAAGGGAACCAGATCCGGAACTTCCAACCAAAGTTCGGGAAGCGAAAACAAATCCAGATCTCTTTTACTACAAAAATCCCGGTCGAGGATCGGATAAATTCCCGGCGCCGGCCAAGAAGAAGTCTTAGCCCCCGCCGACAAATCTTAAAATCTCCACTTGATCGCCGTCTTCCAAAGAGGTTTTGTTCCAAAATTCCCGTTTGAGAATGTTTCCGTTTTTCTGAATGGCAACCATTTCCGGTCTAAGTTTCAAATATTCTAATAAGGATGAAATCCTCGGTTCTTCGAGTTCGGAAAGGGAAAGCGGTTTTCCGTTAACTTTCATAAAGTAATCCTAGAAAGTTTGGCTTTGGAATTGTAACATGTCCAATCTTTTTTGATTTACGCGAAATTCCGAGATAGAGGATCATACATTTATGAAGAAATTATTTTCGATCTTGATTTCTCTTCTTTTACTTTCCACAGTTTTTGTAGGTTGCCATTCCCGAAAAGACGAAACGACCGATAAGGCCTTTTTCAATTATATCCTTGCCTGCGGTCCGGGTGGAACCATCGAATCCTGCAATGCGGGCTGTTCCGCGACTTACGGAAACACAGTAACGGCGACTAACTTGCAAGCGCTCAATACCTGCACGAGCTCGTGTTCCACGAACTGCAACGTGTTGACCTTATTCCTGCAATACAGCGCCCTCAATAAGTAAAGTAACGAAACAAAGAGGCCGCGAAAACTCCGGCGGTCTCGATTCTTAATATCGAATCTCCCGCCTTTACTCCGATCACATTCCTTTCTTTGAATAGACTTTTTTCCTTTTCCCGAAAGCCGCCTTCCGGTCCGATGATCCAGATCGAATTTCGAAAAAACTCCGGTTGCAACCCCGCTTCTCCCCTCGGATCGAATTGATACAGAGAATGTTTCGTATCTTTTTGAGAATGTAGGAACTCCTTCAGAGAAACAGGAGCGTAAATTTCCGGTAAAAAAATCCGTTTAGACTGAGCGGCGGCTTCTTCCGCGATCTTTTCGGCGCGTTTGAGATTGAAATCCTTTCGATCGGATTGTTCGAAGTTGAGAAAATAAAAATGCGTTAATCCGAGTTCGGTTCCTTTTTGCAAAAGCCATTCCAATCGGTTTCCCTTCGGAATCGCCGTCGCGATTCCGGAAATCGATTCCGTTCGCGGATGGTGTTTCGTTTCCTTCAAGATTCCCTGCAAAGAATTCGCCTTCGTTTCGTAGATCCATTCGCTTCCGGTTCCGCTTAAAACACGGAGAATCTTATCTTCCGAAAATATACGAAGCGCTTTGAGATGGGAGATTTCGTCCCGATCGAGCGGGAACGTTTCGTCCCCCGTCCAGTCCCTTCTGAAAAGAATCGATTCTTCCAACGGAGAATTTTTCCTATCTATCGGTTCAGGTTCGCGAGATCGAACAGGGAAGGATCGGGTTTGACTTCCTTGTCTATTTCAGTATATTCTAATACGCTGATGGAACCAGTGTTCAGATCGAGCATTTCCAATCGGTTCGCGTGTTCTTCCTTGACGAATTTCTGATTTTGTTTCACTTTCACCGGTCCGTATTTGATGTTCATCGTTTTGAACAAGACCCCGTCCCGGTCGTGAAAGTCGAGTCGGGTCGGCCGCAACGAATCGGAATCCAAAAGTAAAATCAGCTTCGAATAAAAATACGGAATGATCGGTTTCAACGAAACCCGTTTGAAGGAATGATCCGCGGTTTTCAAATCGCTTTGAACGATGGGGTTGTAGTTCGCCTGATACGAGACCCCGGAAAGATCGATAAAGCTGAAACCGGTCGCTAAATGCGATTCGTATTTTTCCTCGTCGACTTTTCGGAAAATCTTTTTGGATAGCACGTTGAACGCATAGATCTGTTCGCCTTCGTCTTTGACCAAAATTTTATATTCCAGTCCTCGACCTCGGCTTTCAAACAGGTAGAGAGTGTCTTCTTCCTTTCGAAAAATGCTTACGTCCCAACTCCAGGTTTCTCCGCTTCTTCGGATGAGAATCAAATTGGCCTTGATCAATCCCTGATTGGATTTGAGGAGAGCCTGATCGAGTCTTGCAACCAATTCTTGTGCGACTCGGATCGAATTGTTGGATCCTTGCGGGTTTGTTTCTCCGCTGAAAAAAGTCAGCGCAACGAAACCTACCGAAATCGCAAGAATCCGAATCAAACTTATTCTGCCCTCATCGTCGGGGCGCTGAAAGAATACAATCCGTGAACGGATCCTTGCGCCTGTGCGGACTCGGATCTTCTTTCAAAACGGAGTTTTCCATCTCGGAGCGCTTTATGAATTTCCGGTATCGATTTATAACCCATGTCTTGGAACGAAAGACGCAGACCCTGAGATAAGTAAGGAATGAAGTTCAGGATCGACCCCCTATCAACAACCGATCCGCTGACTCCTTGAGCCACTTTTACCTTTTGACCTTCGTTGAAGTAACGTTTGTCCCCGCCCGCTTTCATCGCTTCGATGGATGCCATTCCTCTGTATTTCTTGAGACGGATTCCGTTCTCGTAAAAATACTCTCCCGGAGCCTCGCTGGTTCCGGCGAACATGAATCCCATCATACAAGTGGAAGCACCGATCGCCAATGCGTTCGCGATATCTCCGATATTGGAAATTCCTCCGTCGGCGATCACGGGAACATCGTATTTTGCGGCGTGTTTTGCGGTCTGAAAGATTGCGGTCGCTTGCGCTCTTCCCACCGCCATCGTATCCTGCGTGATACAAATCGAACCCGGCCCCATTCCGATTCGGAGCCCGTCGGCTCCTGCGCGGATTAGATTCTCCGCTTGTCCGCGGGTTACTACGTTTCCGCCGACGACTTCCAGATTCTTAAATTCTTTTTTGATAAATTGAATCATCTCGATCTGATAGTTCGAGTTTCCTTGCGCGGAGTCGATGATGATTACGTCCACACCCGCTTCGTAAAGCGCCGCGACTCTGTCTCTAGATTCGAGCAACGTAGAAACCGCCGCTCCGCAGCGAAGTCGTTTGCGTTCGTCTTTGGAGGCGTCCGGAAATTCTTTGTTCTTCTTTAAGTCGGAACGACTTACAAGTGACACCAACTTTCCATCAGAATCCACAATCGGTAATTTTCCGATCTTAGATTTCTTAATGATGTCGTTTGCATCTTGTAAAGTGATACCCGCTTTTCCCGTGATGATGTTTGTGGTCATCACTTTATCCAAAGTGATCTCGCGATTCTTTTCAAAATCGATATCCCTGTTGGTTACGATTCCAACAAGTTTAGAATTTCGGGTTCCATCTTCGGTGACGGGAATTCCGGTAAACCCTTTGTGTTCTTTGATCCAATCCAAATCGCGAATGACGTTCTTTGGTCCGAGAATCACAGGATCGGTGATAAAACCGTTTTCGAAACGTTTTACCTTTTCCACGAGAGCGACCTGTTCTTCGATCGTGTTGTTGTAATGAATGATTCCGATTCCACCCATCAAAGCTTGTGCGATAGCCATCTGGGATTCGGTCACCGTGTCCATCGGTGAACTTATAAAAGGTCTCTTCAGTTTTATATTTCGAGTCAGTCTGGTTTCAAGCTCAACTTCGGAGGGATGGAAGTCGATATATCCAGGGAGGACGAGAAAATCTCTGTAAGTTAGGCCGATCTGAAGACTGAAAAGTTCGTCTCCGGATAGTCCGTCTAAATATTCGGAGTCGCGGTAAGTTTGGTTTGACATTCTTATTCCTTACCTAGTACATAAAAGGTAAACAGAGAGCTGAGATCAAGAGAATTTCCCCTCCTTCGCTTTGAAAAACTATGGAAACCATTCAAAGAAAAAAAAGAGACAAGGAAACGATTTCCGATCCTGCGAAAAAGTTTCACATCATTTCCAAATTTCTCGTGAAAACCGATATTGTCGCGCAAGCCTCGGGCGGTCTAAAGCAGATCGTCAAAATTCTGCAGGTTTCCAAAGACGCGACGAAAATTCTCATTCAAACGCAGACTCCGAACGCGTTTCCTTTGAACAGCCAAGTCACTCTTACCAAACTACTAGCGAAATACGTGGAACTCGATTGCGAAGTTCTGGATGAAAAACCGAACAACCAGTTGATTCTTTCCGTTTCCGATATTTCGATCGCAAGCAAGGAAAGAAGTTTAAACAGAATTGCGCCTCCCGAAGGAACCGTATGGATCACGAACATACGCACGAGCAAAACGACGATCGACGCGAATCTGTTCAACATTCCCACTTCGGTGAAAGTGAACTTTGCCGACTACGAAACGAAACTGAAATCCAAATACGATTTTTTGAAAATCGACGTGTTCCGCACGATCGGAGATAAGTTCGATCTCGTTAAAAAAACGCGTAAGATTCTTTTTATCCCCAACACACAAAAGGAAGAAAGTTATACTGCCTTTGATCAGGAAGGTTTTATCGACTACGCTTCCGAACTCGGAGATGCGGAAGACGTTCGCAAACGGATCATCGAATATGCGAATCAGAAAATCAAATCGGAACTCATCGTTCCCGTCATCTATCTCAACCACGAAGAACAAGCCATCCCCATCGGGTTCGTTCACGCGCAAAACCGCACCAGAGAAATCGACATTCTCGAGGTGATGGAAATCAAAACGCTTACGTTCGAAATGGTGGATCGAATCCGCGAATCCAACACGGTTCTTGTGAAGGAAAGATTTCCGATCGTGAATATTTCCACGGGAGGTTTGAAGGTAAAGATCAATCACCCCGATTTGAATCACGATCTCACCAAAAGAGCGGGATTCACATTCGATATTTTTTTTAAGATGCAGGCGCCTCTTACGGCGTTCGGAGTCATCCGGTCCGTGACCAAGGATAGCGAAGGTAATCTTTACGTTGGACTTTCGATCGAAGGAAACTCTTCCAGACCGGGAGAAAGAAAGAAATATATCGACAACGTAAACCGCCTACTCGCGGAAGCGAATCAGGCCCAGTCGTAGGCGGCGATCCCCATCCCTGTCAAAACGGACCGATCCAGAGTCGAATACGGTCGAATACGATTAAAGATTTATAATTTTCTAATATTCAGGAACTTGCACGTCCACAAAAAGAACGTTTCCGTCCGGTAGCTTTTTACTGTAGGTTACCAGCAGAATTTCGTAGCTGATATCGTAATACGGATTGCTGATGATCCATTCCGCACGAGAATCCTTCATCGATTTATAGAATTGTTCGAGGAAATACGGTCTCCAACTCCAGTTTCTTCCCACAAAGGAAAGATCGATATCCATCGAAACCTCTCCGATCCGCATATAGTTGGGGGATAGCTGACTTCCGGTCGGGCTTGTGACGTAGATTCGAAACACAAAGTCGCTGAGAACGGAAGGATTTTGAATCTGGATCGAACAGGATTCTTCCTCCGAGTTTACGAGAATTCCGGAAAGATCGAGCTTCTCCTCCAATTCGTTCTCTCGTTTGATTCTTCGAATGAGCTGTTGACGCTTGTGATTCAAAAAGAGTTCGTGCAAAGTGGAAAAGCGAAGCTTCAACTCTTCCTGTCCGATCATCTCGGGCAAAGCCTCCGCAAAATAAAATCCCTGTAAGAAACGCGCGCCGTATGTGAGGGATTGAAAAAGTTCCGCTTCGTTTTCGATTCCCTCGAACAACAAGGAACAACCCAACGATTCCGAAAGACGGGAAATCGTAAAAAGAATTTCCTGAAAGTTGCGGGATGTGACCGAATGCCGCAGCATCTGCAGATCGACCTTGAGAATATCGGGATGAAAGATTCCGATCCGATCCAAGTTGGAGGAACGGGAGCCGAGGTCGTCGATCGCGACTAAAAACCCTTCCGCCTTATAACGGGAAATCAAAGGACGAAGCGATTCAATGCTTCCGTCGAAATGTTCTTCCACGATTTCAATCACGATCTTGGAGGGATTGAGTCCCAATTCCTTTACGAGACGAATCGTGTAAGGATCCTTTTCTTCGTCTTCGATATGATCTCTCATATACGCCGGCGAAATATTGAGGAAAAGTTTCGCGTCAGGAAAGCGATGTTGATTTTTCAAAAGATGTAGGATCGCTTTTCTGCGGAGATCACGGTCTATCTCTCGTTTGAGATGATAAATTTCCTTACGCTCGGCATGATCCAGAACATCCGACTCCGCATCCAAAAAGAAAGGACCGAGAGAATGAATTTTTCCGGATTGATCTCGGAACCTTCCCAAGGTTTCATAACCGAAAATGGAATCCCTTTCCACGGAAAGGATCGGTTGAAAAAAAGGAATGATTTCCCCAGCCTGGAACCAATTATCCCATTCTGATTTCGTTTTCGGAAACGTGCCGGAAGGCTTTATCATTCAGTTACACGATTTTGGACTGTCTCAATCCTACAAGGAAATTCCGCACAACGTAAAAAAACGGATACGAATCTTCGTATTACTTACCGTAAAAGGACTGCGAATTTGAGGCGCAATTTGTATTTCACTTTTAGCATTCTGCTGATTTTATTCGGTGTCATTTCCGCGTTTCAAATGCGCTGGATTGCAGACGATGCTTTCATTAGCCTGCGTTATGCGAAGAATTTTGCGGACGGCAAAGGGCTTGTTTTTAACGCGGGAGAATATGTCGAAGGTTATACGAACTTTCTTTGGACCGTTCTTTTGATTCCGTTTCATTGGAAAGAATGGATCCATCCCGTGGACGCGACGTACTGTTTCGGAATCGCATCCTTTTTGGGAACTTGTATTTATCTTCTTTTTTTTTCGAGGAGAATTTCGAAGGACAATCTTCCGATTCCATTCGCACTTTCTTGTTTTGTTCTCCTGCACCACAACCGGGTTTTTGCAACGGGAGGATTGGAAACATCTCTCCACGGATTTATATTCATAGCGTCTTCATATCATTTGATATATTCTCAAAGAATCATTTCTTATAGAACGATTCTCGGAATCGGACTTTCCGCATTGAGCTGCCTCAATCGTCCGGACGGACTTTTGTTTCACGGCCTCGCGGGAATTTACGTTTCACTTCGCGTCTTTCAAGAGTTTCACGAGAGGAAGAATGACCTAAAATCCGTCGTATTCCGTTCCGAATTCGCGCTTCTTTGTATTCTTTTCTATTTATCTCCTGTTCTTTTCTATATTTGGAAATTAGAATATTATGGAAACCTACTTCCGAATACGTTTTATGCCAAGTCGGGAGGAAGCTTTCATCTATCGCAAGGACTTTTGTATCTCTGGACTTTTTTGAAGATGTATTACGCGATGATTCCGATCGTTCTGTTCGCTCTTTTTTCTTTCACCCGAACGCTTCGCGAACAAGCGTTAAAGCCGATCGCAAACCGAGATTTCCGTTGGATTCTACTCATATTTTTTCCGATTTTATACGCGGGTTATTATACCTGGATCGGAGGAGACTTTATGTTTTCCCGGTTTTATCTTCCGATTCTTCCTTTGGTTTTTGTTTGGACCGAACAAAAAATTCAATTCCTTCGAGATTCTTATCAAAGAAAAGAGAAAGTTATTCTTACCATCGTTTGCGCAATGCCGATTCTACTCGGATTAAGATGGGATCTCTATAAAGGTTCCGCGTTCCCGATCATCAACGGAATCAGCGATGAAAATCAAATTTACAAACGGGAAACGACGGAGCGCGTCAGAGACCGACTTCTTCCTTGGAGAAAACATTTCGAGGATTCGAAGGTTCGAGTCGCTTTTGCGGGAGCGGGATGTATCTTGATCTATTACTTAAATCCGATTGTTGCGATCGAAACCGAAGCGGGACTTACCGATCCAGTGATCGCTCGAATGGAATTCAAAGAACGAAAAAGAATCGGCCACGGAAAATCCGCGCCTCTCGATTACCTTCGAGAAAGAGGCGTTCATATTTTGCTCTACTCGAACGGCCTTCCGATTAAAAAAGAATACGACGAATTTCTGACGGGGGATTTTTCATCTCCGTGGAGAATTCTTTTTTACTCACAGAGCGTAATGAGCGAACTGCTGAAAATTTCTTCGTTCCAAGCCGTCGATTTTCCGTCGTATTTGGATTCCTATAAATACGAATATTTAAATCTCACTGCGCCACAACGGAAAGAAAAATTTTCGGAATTCGATTCTTACTATTTTCAAAACGGACAAGATCCGAAACGGGAAGAATGGTTTCGAAAAAATCGATAAGTTTTTTCAAAAAAAGAACGGATCTCTTGTCGGGAGAATCTTGATTGCTAAAATCGGGGAGCCAAATACCCTGCTACTATTCTCGTTTCGGACGAACTGCAAAAACTTAGATGAGCCAAGTTTTCAATATTAAAATTCTACCTCTTCCCTTACTTGCCTTCGCTTTATCTTTGCTGTTTTTTTTCGATCCTTCCAATCCCGCTCTTTCCAGGGATTCGGTCGTATTCGCTTTTTTTGTCTGGGTAATCTGCGCGGGAATTTCTTTTAAGAAAAAGAATCATCGGATTCATCCTTTGTTTCTGTTAGCCTGTCTTCTGTTAATCGGACTTTCCACGATCAACGGGATCAACCGTGCTCCTGTCGTCTATTTTCCGCAAAAGGTAAATATAAAACTTTTGTATGTAGCCGCGCTTTGTATTACTCTGATTTTGTATTTTAAGAACTTTCATCCGATCTTCTTATTCATTCATACGGTTGCGTTTGCCTGTTCGACTCCTCTTTTTTCCAGCATCAAAACCATCCCGCTCCTTCTGTTTATCATCGCTTCGTTTTTCTATTTATCTCCGAGAAGAATCGTATTTTCCAGAATGCACGGAATCGTTCTCTTGTTCTTCGTTCTGATAACGATATCCTCGTTGATTTCCTACAAATCGCAAGCGGCGCTTATGCAGCTTTGCCTTTTGTTGTCCGGAATTCTCGTTTTTTTCCTGATCTCTTCCTATCCAAGTCGCTTTATCAAGAAAGGATTGTTGCTTATTCTTTGCATCGATCTTCTGCTGAATACGATCAATCTGCTTTCAGCCGTTCATTTGATTTGGCCGTTTGATTTTTGGAAACCGCCTATGTTTTTGACGTACGCCGGTTTTCCGGTTTCGGCAATCGGAGTAATTTCCGCGTTTTGTGCCCTCGTCGCGTTTTATACGGCGATCCAATATCGAAATCATGCGTGGTATTTAATTCCGAGCGGATTTCTTTCCCTTTACCTCGCGTTTTTCAACCAATCGAGAGCGAGCTTATTGGCTTTCACGTTAGGCGCTCTTTGCATGATCGTATTTCGATTGAGTCCGAAACGGTTTTTCTTTCGGACCCTGATCGTGTCTTCGCTGATTGTTCTTTCCGTCGCGTTCGGTTTGATTTTGCTTTTGCCGGAAGAAATCGTAGCGCGCTATTTCAGTCCGGAGACCTTATTCATTCGTTTTTCGCTCTGGAAATTTCATTTTCAATCGGTTTTGGAAAACTCCCCCGTTTTCGGAATCGGATTGGACGCGGATTCGTTGCTCGCACATCTTCCGGGATCACATCCGGGCGTGGTTGGTTACGAAGAATTCTATCGTTTTCTTCATTCCTTTCGTTCCTATCCGCAGGCGCATAATCTCTATGTGGAAGCTTTTACAAGTTTTGGAATTCTCGGTTTTTTTGTTTTTCTCACCGTCGCGGGAAGTCTTTCGTTCGTCACGTATCGTATGTTAATTTCACAAAGCAAAGAAACGGTACGGTTGGGAATTTTCACTTCGGGAATTCTTGTTTTTATCGCGGTTCACGAGTTCTTCGACTTCAATTTGGGCGAGCAGCATTTTTTTATTCCCGCCGCGCTTTGTATGTCCTTGATCCGAGTAAAACTGAGTTCTAAATTGGGGACGATTCGGGCGAACACGACTGCATCTAAGATCATTTACGGATGTATTCTTATACTTTTAGGATTTCTTTGTTTTCAACTGACTTGGGAACAAAGACTTAGAAATTTGATTCTTGTCTCCACACAAAACGAGATCGAACTCGATAACTTTCTGATCTATAAAGAAAAACAAACGATCGGTAAAAGAAAAAAAATTTCTTATCCTACCGAAGAAATTGTAAAGAATCGGATTTGGATCCGGTCCGAGGAAAACTTGGTTCTCGCGTCCTTGGTTCTTCGAAAAGATCCAAAGTATCAAAACATAGGCGAATCCCTTTTGGATCAATGCGTTCAGAAATATCCTTATTCTTCCATTTGCCGAAGGGAAAGAGCGGAGGTTCTGCGGAAAAAAAATCCGAATTCCGACTTTCGAACCGATTGGGAGGAAGGCAAAAAAACCGATCCGTTTCATATCATATTTACGGAATAAATCTCCATGTTAAACCGACTTACCCATCCTTCTGTCCGCGCGGGCCTCTATATGCTCGTTGTTCTGTTCTTAGGATTCAATCGATCCAAGCTGGATCAGAAACTTCCGTTCGTTTCCAGCGACTCGGAAATCAAATATTATCAAACGATTATGTTTGCCGAAAGGGGATTCGAAGGATTTACGGATTCTGAATGTATTTATCCGGGTAAGACCTACGATCCTGAATATCGATTTTTCCCCTTCGATTATCCTTGGGCTTTTTTAAAGAATCAGGAAACTCGAAACTGTCTTTTCCAATACCCTCCCGTTTTCGCTTTGTTAAACGGACTTCCCGCGTACGCGTTTGGAACGAAAATAATCACGTTTCTACCGCTTTTGTTTCTGCTCGGTTCTTTACTGATATTTGACCGCATCCTCTCTTTTTTTATTCCGGTCGGATGGGCGATTTTGCTCGCGACGTCGATTCCTTTCGTTCTCAGTTTTCCCGTGCTTTCCGCGGTCGAATTCTCCGAAGTTCCGTTGAACAATTTTCTTCTATTATTCTTTGCATTGTATCTATTTCGCTCTTTGTTTGCGGACTTGTCGTCGGACTCCGGCGAGAAAAAACATTCAAATTTTAGAATATTTTCTTTTCTTTCCGGTTTTTTGGCTGTCACCGCGTTCTTTTTAAGAACCGAGTCCGCCTTTCCCGTTTTCCTATTCGGCTTCCTTTCCTTTTTCACTCAAGAATCCAGAAACAAACTGAAAGAATATCTCCCTTTTTCCGTATTAGGAGCCGCAGTATCGTTTTTGCTAATCGGAAGTTTGAATTATTTCTATTCGGGACATCCGATGGGAATCCGCTTTCTTGTCAGCTCCGGCGATGCGATGAGTCAATTTTCGATCTCGAAACAAATCGTGATCTTTCAAGGATATCTTTTCGGAGACGCGACGAAGTCCGGCTTTCTAAAGGCGGCTCCCTATGCGATTTTAGTTTTAGGAATTCTTTCCAATCTATTTCGCAAAAAGAAACTATCTGGAGAATCCGTTTTCGGCTTGGTGGGAATCGGAACGGTTTTCGCGATCGCTTTTTTTAGTCCTTACACGGCGGGCGTTCATCATTTCGGCTTGCGATATTTGGAATCGGGCTTTCTATTCTTGTCATTAGGAATTTCTGTTTTTCTGTATCAAAGATGCGTAACGTTTCCGAAAGCCGGAAACGTTTTGGTCCTCGTCGTCTTATTGAGTTTGTATTATAACTACAAGTTTACGCGAGAGGGTTTTAAAATTTTATTCGGCGCAATCACTCCCTATACCGAAATTCAAAACGAGTTTCAATCCAGAAAGATTATCGTTCACAAAGGACAATTTACGAATTACTTGATAGGTTCTTCTTATCTCACTTCCATGCACTTTGCGGTTATTAACGAGAGGGACGCTCTTGCGCTCGAAGAAACATTAAAAAAGAATCAAGTTCCGTCCTACTCGATTTTAGAATACGATCTGGAACCGCCCCGCGACCCGAATCTTCCGGAACAACAATACAAGGAAAAGATCGCGGTTCGTTTTGCCGATCCGAACCGTTTTTACAGATTAAAGGATTCAAAAAAGATTTTGGATTTCACGCTCAGAACGTATCAACTCCGTTGATAGACAAATTTTTATCGCTCCGCGCATTGCGTCGTTCGATTCAGTCTCCAATATAAATTCAGGGAAGCGGTTCGAACGCTCTAGTTATCAACTCCGTTGATAGACAAATTTTTATCGCTCCGCGCATTGCGTCGTTCGATTCAGTCTCCAATATAAATTCAGGGAAGCGGTTCGAACGCTCTAGTTATCAACTCCGTTGATAGACAAATTTTTATCGCTCCGCGCATTGCGTCGTTCGATTCAGTCTCCAATATAAATTCAGGGAAGCGGTTCGAACGCTCTAGTTATCAACTCCGTTGATAGACAAATTTTTATCGCTCCGCGCATTGCGTCGTTCGATTCAGTCTCCAATATAAATTCAGGGAAGCGGTTCGAACGCTCTAGTTATCAACTCCGTTGATAGACAAATTTTTATCGCTCCGCGAAAATTTGTCTAACTCGCTCTCTAAGGATCGCTCGTTATGTTCTTTTTAGAAGATGAGCGGTAATCGTTTGTCCGATTAAATTTAAAATCTGAACGCTCAAAAAGCTGATCATCAGAATCTCCTTTTCCAAATCGAGAACCTGAAAGGCATTTCGCCACCAGCGAAACACGATAAAAGCAAAAAGAAGAACCACGAAAAGAATCATTCTCGCGGAGTACCAGAAAAGCAAATCTTCGGAAAGAAGATTCAGCTTGGAATACAAACCGAGTTCCGGAATCTTACGAGCCGCCAAAAACAGACCGATCGCCCAGACCGTCTGCCCTAAAGTCGCAACGAGAAGGGAAACGGTAAGCGAATGAATTCCGAAGATATGGAACGGTCCCACTTGAATGATTCCCGTAAAATAACCCGCGATCGTAATCGCCCATCCCGTAAAAAACAGAGCAAAACCAGTATAATAAAAAAGCTGCTGAGAATGGATGAGAATCTGTAAAAGATGTCTCATCCCGTCCCTCCAAGTTCTTAAATGAGGAACCCTTCCCGCAACATCAGGATGAAGACTGATCGGAACGTGTGAAAGTTTCACTCCGCTTCTCAGCGCTTTAACGAGCATCTCGGAAGCGAATTCCATTCCCGTACTTTCGATCTCCCATTCCAGATATTTCTTTTTTAAGAAACAACGAAAGCCTGAGTTCGCGTCCTTTACACGATTTCCTTTTTTTGAATATAATACATTGATAATCCAGTTTATGACCGGCGTCCCCAAATAACGATGCAAAAACGGCATCGCACCTTTATGAATCGTTCCGTCCAACCGGGAGCCGATCACGAACTCCGCACCTTTTTCGATCTCCGCAAGCAGTGCGGGCGATTCCAGAAAGTCATACGTATCATCAGCGTCCGCAAAAAGAACTACTTCTCCGCCGGCGTTGATAATTCCGAAGTTGAGCGCGGCCCCGTATCCTCTTTCTTTGCAATGTACGACTTTCGCGCCGAACTTCTTTGCGATCGATACCGATTTATCTTTGCTTCCGTTGTCGGAAACGAGAATTTCAACGTTGTATTGTTTCAATTCTTTCTTGAGTCGAACGAGCTTTTCCAAAACGAGAGGAAGCGTTTTTTCCTCGTTCAAACAGGGGATGACATAAGTGATATTCTTTTTCTTCATAATTGATTACGATTCCGTGATGCTATTTGCGAATGGAGATGACGCGCATTCCGTAAAACAACCGATCATTCCGATCGAATACTTTGCGACTGAACAAAACGTCCACTTGTTCCGCATCGAGATATTTCCACGAAGTTTCGAGGATCACGAGTTTTCTGCGGGCGGGGTCTTTTATAAAAAGATCCGCTTCTTCCTTGCTGTAAATTTTAGGAACGACCCCTTGAATTCCCGCGGTTTTTAGGAAATATTCCATGTTATACGCATGAGAAGAACATAATATCGTAAACTCTTCCGGATGTTCCTTTATTTCGGAAATGATGTATTGGGAGCTTTCTCTCCACTGTTCCTTATACGGTTTATAATAATATCGGGTAAAATAATAGAGCGAAACGATTGAAATCAAAATCAAAACGGATTCCAATCTTCTTCCTTTGTAGATAGGAAAAAGAGAAAAACCCGTTGCGACCAAAAAATACAAAGCGGGAGCCGTAACCAAAAGATTTCTCGCGGTGATCAAAGGCTGAATCGCGGATAAGATCCCCAGGACAACGGAAAAAATCAGTAGGATCAAAAGAAGCAAAATAGAAGCCTTTTTATGAGCTTGTTCCAAATTCACCGACTCGGAATCGTTTTGATTCCTTTGAAAATACAAAGAGGCAAACCCGGCAAATAAAGCTAAGGAAGCGACGATTCCCGGTATAAACTTCTTTAAAATTCCGGAATGAAACATCAGATCGAAGAAGACGAGAAACGCGGTTAATCCCGCTTCCGGAATCCAAGATGCGATCCCGATCTTATCCGAATTGAATAAAAGATATAAGGCGGGAAGAAACAAAATCGCAAACCCTATCCCGAAAAAGAATTCTCTCTTGGGAAATTTTTTAGAAAGAATCCATTCGTACAAAAAGATTCCAAGAAACGAGGAGGCGGACCAGATAAATCCGAAAAAGTGAGTATAAGACGCTACTAAAGAAATTCCTAATAAACTCCATGTAAGAGAGGACTTCTTGTCCTCTTCGTAGACTAGTTTTAAAAGAACCGTCAACTGAATCGTGCAAAACAAAATCAATAGACTGTAAGAACGAAGTTCCTGCGAATAATAAATCAACCCGGTCGATAAACTCAAAAGCGCCGCGACGCTCACTCGAATTCGTCCGCTGAGAGCCGCGGGAGAAAACGCGTAAAACGCGAGCGGAACCGACAATCCCGCGATTGCACTGAGCATTCTCCCGACAAAAACCGTGGGACCGAAAAGCTGAAACCAAAAATACAATACGGTTTGATACAAGGGAGGATGTGGATCGTTCTTCATCCAATCCCAAAGATTGTTAAGCGAAGTCTCGGAGGATGCACGGATCGAAAAGAGCTCGTCTTCCCAGGGACTTTGCAGATCCAGTCGGAAAAGCCGGATAAAAGCGCCCGCAGCAAAAAGAACGAGGAATACTTTTATATCCTTATTCTTTTTAAATGAAGTTACAAACGCGTTCCATCGGCCCATACGATTTTACCAGATTCCCATAATCCTTCTATACAGATCCGTTTCCAAAATTCCTTTCGGATCGTATTTCTTTTTGAGGGAATGAAAGGTTTCGAGATTTTTTTTGGGAAACGCACGTTGAACGATTTCCGGTCGGAGCGTGCTGTCTTTGGCAAAGTAGAATTTGCCGCCGTACTTCAACACGATCTCGTCCAATTCTCCCGCAAGTTCCCAAAGTCTTTTTTTGTTTCCGGAAGTAACGGGAAAATCCATCGCCATCGAATATCCGTCGAGCGCGTGCGTGAGAAGAAACGGATCCGGTTTATGCTTTTTGAATACAGCGAGCCAAGTGACGATTCCCCTCTTCTGGCAGATTCTTAAAATTTCCGAAAAACCGTCGACCGCGTTCTCCTTGGGTATAAAACTCTGGTATTGGATCATCGAGCCGGGTTTATACATAAACTTCCAGTTCGGAACGTAATCCAACAAGAACGCATACTCCGCATGCCCTTGCATATAGGGTTTGTTGTTGGTCAGATAACCGGAGATAAACTTCGCGAAGTTCACGAGTCTCATTCCGAGGTTGTTGGAGAAAGGAAGCATAAACATCCACATCCAAGCCTTGGGAATCACTCCGAGAAAGGTGCCGGGTAAATTCTGTTTTTCTAATTTACAGTTTTCCGGAAAATCGGGATCTTCTCCCTTTTTTAAATGAACCGCTTTGTGGATCTGTCCTCTTCCGAGAGAATTTCCAGATGCGAACGCGTCCACCCAACCCACGAGGTAATCGGAATGTTTGTATTCCCGTTCGAAGTAGTCGAACATATCCTGCAGATTTTTACTTACGACCGGCCATACCTTCATCTTTCCGGCGTAGATATGTTTCATCTGAATCGTCACGGTCAAAAAAGCGCCTAACATCCCAAAGCCGGAAATGGCTCCGAAGAACAGTTCCTGATTCTTCTTACGGGAACAGGTAAGAACCTTTCCGTCGGGCGTCATAAAGGTGAACTCGAGAATATGATCCCCGATCGGTCCCACGGCGAAGTTGTTCTTTCCGTGGATATTCATGGATAAAGCGCCGCCGAGCGTCGGAAACATGGTTCCGCTTACGACGGGAGGCCAAAATCCTTTTTCGATTCCGAATTCCCAGAGTTGTTTGATCGTTACTCCGGATTCCGCTTTGAGAACTCCTGTCTTCGCGTTGAATTCTAAGATTCGATTGTATTTCGAGATATTGATGACGATTCCCTTCGTGTTGGTCGCCGCGTCTCCGTAGCTGCAGCCTCCTCCGCGGAACGTAAGTTTTATCCCTTTCGAACTTGCATACGAAAAGAGATCGCGGAAGTCCTCTTCCGTTTCGGGAAATACGACGGGAGACATCGAATGATGATTCATTCCCCACGCTTCCACCTTACTCGGAGCGGGAAGCGCGATGTCGATCGACGATTTTTTCGTCTTAGATGGTTTCGAAGTTTTTGCGGAAGACTTCTTCTTCGGGGAAGAAGTCTTTGCTTTGGATGCGGTTGCCATGTGTTACCCCCTTTAATCCTGAAAGATCAAATGGAAAGACGTCTGAAGATAAAGGAAGGAATACAACGGATGATCAATCCAACAAATCCCCAGCGCGCGGGAACGTAGATGTTTTCTTTTCCGGAATCGGTCGCCTTCAAAATAATCGAAGCGGCTTCTTTCGCGGAGATGAGCCAAAAAAGACCTTTCATCCCCTGCGTCATCGCCGTATCGATAAACCCCGGTTTTACGGTGAGAACTTGAACGCCTAAAACCGCAAGACGATTGCGAAGCGCTTCGAGATACGTGTTCATTCCGGCCTTGGATGTGTTGTAGACCGGATTTCCTCTTCTTCCGCGGTCACCCGCGATGGAGGAGATTCCGATGATCTTTCCGCTTTTCTGTTTTTGAAACAGCGCCGCCGCGGGATTGAGCCAAGCCACACAACCCAAAAGATTCGTGTTCAACATGGCGATGTCCTTTGATGTGTCGAACTCTTCCGGTTTGATGTCGTACATGATTCCGGAAGCGTAATAGATTTCGTCGAGTCCCTTCATCGACTTGACCGCCTTCTGAAAAACGGAGTCCGCCTGATCGAAGTTCGTAACGTCGTGTTTGATGATGAATGCGTTTGATTTGTAAGGAGCGGCGATCGTTTTCAGTTCCTTATCGCGACGAGCCACGAGAGTGACCGTATTTCCCCGCTCCAAAAGAAGAAGAGCCAATTCTTTTCCGATACCGCTAGATGCACCCACGACGATGATTTTTTTTGCCATATTCATCCGTTTTAAGAAAAGAAACGGAACTGACAAGTATGATTTAAAGGGAGAATCCTCTACCAGGAAAAGTCCGCGTGGCTTTTTTGAAATTCCTCGAACGACGTCCAATCCGTTCCGTCCGGTTCGCGGATCTCGGACGGTCCCCAAAACTTTTTATAATCCATATCGGGATGACCGGGAAGGAAATATCCCAAATGATAAAATTTCATTCCCGATTCCTTGGCGTATAAAATCGAACAGAGAATCGCAAAGCTGCCCAGACTTCGATCGGGATATTCCGGATCATACACGGAATAAACGGCTGAGAGAGAATCCGAAGCGTAGTCCAAGATCATAAAGCCGAGAAGTTTTTCTCCCAGCCACAAAGTCATTTCGAGAGAATTCTCCGGAGTGCCGAAAAGATTCCAACGCATTCCTTCCAGAAGTTCCTGATCCGATTCTCCGCTTACGAAACTCTCGTAGCGCAACCTTTGATAACGCAAATACAGACGTTCCTTATCTGTTGTGAGAGAAGGAGGCGCAAAGCGAATCGTAAGATCGGAATTCTTTTTTAAAAGACGCCTGCGGTTCCGGCTCGGAGTGAATTGATCCAGAGGAATCCGATAACTCAGACAATCCTTGCACCCGTTGCAAGACGCCCGATACAGAATGTTGCCGGTTCTACGAAAACCGGAATCGAAAAAAAACTGAAGAGCTTCCTTTGCGATCTCCCCTTGAAACGGAAGGTATTGAATCTGACTGAGGCGATCCGGATAATACGAACAACTTCTTTCCGGACTAATCGGAAGAGAATCGACCAAGTCTTGCAGTTTTTGCCGGATCATCTAGGAAAGGATGACATATCGCGGCGGACTCGTAAAGTTTTTTAGGGAAAACTCGACGAAAGAGGCGGTTGTTTTCAGTATGGCCGTAAACGAAACCCAAGTGCAAGGATCAAAGAATTTACAGATGCACGAACTCTTTATGAACTTCGAAGTCAAAAAACGCGGACTCCGCTTAGCCTTATTTTTCACGATCGTTAGTCTTCTTTCTTTTTTAATCGGAAACGCGGTTTTACAATTCGTTCTTTTGGGATTGGGGCTCGTTTCCTTTCTCTTTACTCTTTTCAACCCGGAAGCGTTCTATTCCGTCACGAACTGGATCTTGGAATTCGTTCTCACGTTTTTGAGCGGAATCGTAAAGGGCGGACTGCTTTTGTTTTACGTGATCGTCTGGAAACCGATCCGATTCGGAATCGATCTATTGCGAAAGGAAAAAAATTCTTGATTACGATCTTTTGCGACGGGGCCTCCAAAGGAAATCCCGGCCCTTCGTCCATCGGTATTGTTGCCTACGAAGGCGATCGGGAGGAATTCAGAATTTCCGAACGAATCGGAGACACGACCAACAACGTCGCGGAATGGACCGCCTTAAAAAAAGGTCTGGAAGAATGTATCCGCCGGAAGTTCGATTCCGTTCACGCGCACATGGATTCGGAACTCGTGGTTCGTCAGGTCACGGGAAGATACAAGGTGAAACATCCCAATCTTATCGAATACAAAAAGGAAGTGGACAAACTCGTTTCGTCCTTGCATACTTTCCAGATAACGCATGTTCCCCGTGAAAAAAATTCAGTCGCAGACAAACTCGCCAACGAAGCGTTCAAATCCTGAAAATTCATCTCCGTCGTTTCCCGCGGCGAAAAATACGTTTTCGTTTCCTCGGATTCAATCATTCGGCCGAATCTTGTTTTTGAGCGGGAGAATTCTTCCGTTCGTTTTGTTACTTTTCGTTTTCGTCTACTGCGGCCGATCCCTCAAAGACAAACTCGTCGATCTGCAAACGAAAGAAAAATACGAGGAAATGCTTCTTCTTTGTTTGTCCGAAAAGGAAACACCGGACGCAAAAGAACTCTGCGACTTCGCGACGGAAAAAACGGCGGCGGGAATCGATCGAATCCTATCCGAAAAAACGGAATTGCCGTTCAGCCAAATCACCGTCGATTCCGAATGGAAACAAAAGATCGACAAGATTCTTCAGAACAACGAAACGCTTCGCAATCGCTACGGAAATCTCTGGAAAAAACTGATTCAAAATGACTGACGTAGACGCGGGAGAATTGATTTCTCGGATTCCCGAAGTCTATCGGGAAGACATGCTTCACCTAACACAAAGTATTCGATCGGCAGGCGGAGAATGTTATCTGGTCGGCGGTAGCGTGCGCGATTTGGTTTTATCCAAAATTCCGGATGAATTCGACCTCACAACTTCCCTATTGCCCGAAACGATCGTAACGTTGTTCAAACGGACCGTTCCCACGGGAATCAAACACGGAACCGTAACGGTTCTGCTTCAAGATCGGGCTTACGAGATCACTACGTTTCGAAAGGACGCGGATTACCTGGATGGAAGAAGGCCCGAGACAGTGGAGTTCGGAGTATCGTTAAGCGAAGATTTAAAACGGCGCGACTTTACGATGAACGCGCTCGCGCTTGACCTCGAAGAAAAACGTCTCGTGGACGAACACAATGGACTGGAAGACATACGGAATCGAATCATACGAACGATCGGAGATCCGATCGGAAGATTCACCGAAGACGGTTTGCGTCCGATCCGCGCGATCCGATTCGTCAGCAGTTTGGGTTTTACCCTCGAAGAAGAAACCGAAAAGGCGATCGTCTCCTGTCGAAATATCACCGCCAAGGTTTCCAGGGAACGAGTTCACGACGAACTGGGTAAGACGTTGCGGAGTAACGATCCGAGCCATTCCCTGCTCCTCTTTCAAAAATTCCAAATCTTAGAATTGTTTACGAACGTAAAACTCTATCCTACGAATAACAAAACCGTGATCGAGACGATTTCGAAAGTCCCCGCTTTTCCTCCGAGTTTGCGGATTTCGTTTCTGCACGCTTGGTTGTTCGGAAGTTTTTCTGAAATCCCTTCCGCAAAACAATTCATGAAAGATCTTCGTTATTCGAATCAGAATACGAAGGATTCCTTGTTTTTTTCCTCGATGCTTTCCGTTCTTCTTTCGCCGCGGGAGAATTCTTCCGTGAGCGACTCGGAAATCCGTAAAACGATCCTGCATCCGATCTGCGTTCACGCGGGAAGGGAACATCTGAAAATTGTGACCGAACACATTCTAAATCTTGCAACTACTTACGAGCCTTCTTTGAAAGAAGTTTTCGATCTTGGGCGCCTACTCGCTCTGATCGCGAAGAAAGAAGCGCTTCTCGTCACCGAACTTGCACTTCGCGGGGAAGACATTCTCCGTGAATGTCCGAAATTACCTCCGAAAGAAATCGGATCGATCCTCGGAAAACTTCTGTCTCATGTCCTGGAATACCCGAACGAAAACACGAAAGCTTCTTTGATCGCCCTTTTGCCTCGCTAAATCCTTTTCAGATCGTGCCTAATTTTTAGACATTTGTCCCAATAAAAAGCTCCGTTATTCACCTTGCTTCTATTCTATAAGCAGTCTACACCCTTCTCTCTATAGGTTAAATGCTCGTTTTTTAGCTAATTTCCATTTTTTAAGCGTTGGCATGCATTTTGCATAAGATGGGCATAGGAGATTTAGGAGAATGATGAGAACAAAAACATTGAGCCTCGTTGCTTCCGTTCTCTGCCTCGTTGCTTCCTCTCAGGTCTTTGCCCAGACCGGAAAGAAACCAGCGGCAGACGCGACGGTTGCACCCGCGCCGGCTCCCAAAGCGGCAGAGCCCGAAGATAAGAAATGGTATGATCAGGTTGAATTTTCCGGATTCGCAGATGTGTATTACATGTACAATCTCAACCCGAAACAAGGAAACGACGTTGATGCTACCCGCGCTTTCGAAACCAGCAACAAGAACTTTGCGGTAAACGCGGTCGCCCTTACGATCCAAAAAGCCGCTGAAAAAAGTTCTCCTTGGGGTTTCAGAATCGACTTCCAAAACGGCCAGAACAACGCGTTTCAGGAAGCTCCGTATTCAGCAAGCAACAGTATCTACAACTACAACATGCTGAAACAAGCATACGTGAGTTTGTATTTCCCTGTTTTAAAAGGGATGACTCTGGATGTCGGTAAGATGGCAACCCATATCGGGTACGAGGTTCTCGAATCGATGAGCAACCCGAACTATTCGATTGGTGCGATCTTCCAAAATACGATCCCCTTTATTCACACCGGTGCTCGCTTGACCACTCAGTTCACGGACAAATGGGCCGGAACTTTCTACGTTTACAACAGTGGCGCTGGTACCGGTTATAACTCTCCCGCGAATACGACGACGGCTCCAACGCAGATCATTACGGATCTGAATTACAGCGGTCCTGCAGCCGGAAAAAGCTACTTCGTAGAAGGTCAAACCGAAAGAAAAGCGGTCGGAACTCAGATTAAAGGTCAACTGATCGAGGATAAGCTCTCCATCACTTGGAACACACTTTACTCGAGCGACGGTGCTGTCTCTCGTGTCGATCCTGCAAAAGCGGCTCTTGCTACCGAACTTGCAACCGCTCTTGGCGATGCGAACATCGGAAAGTATAACGTTGCGAACCCGAACAGAGCGCAGTACAACAAGGACTACTGGTTCATGAACCACGCGATCCTTTCCATCACTCCGACGGACAAGATCACGATCGATTTGGATTACACTTGGAGCGAAAAATCCGGCGCTTTGGCAAACAACAGCTTGGATCAAAAACGTTACAACGTGGATGCGACCGGAGCGGAAGTTTTCAACAAAGACACTCTTTTCTGGGGCTTGAACAACAAACGCGACGCTAAGACGACCTACAAAGCGTACGGTATCTTCGCGAAGTTTAAAATCAACGAAGCTTGGGGTGTGAACGTTCGTGCGGAATACATCGACGACAAACACAACAACGGTGCGTTGACTACCTTCAACCCTTTCATGGGCGTAAATGCATACGTCAGTGAATATAAGAAAGCCACCGACTTAGCGGTTGCAGACGCGGTTGCTACGGCTCTTGCGGCGGATGCAAATTTCGGATCTTTGGGAATCACCAAAGAACAAGTTCTCGAAGCGATGAGCGACGACTACAAAAACTACGGTGGAACCAGAAACGCGGGACAGTACAAAACCTTTACCGTTACTCCGGTTTGGAACTTCACCGAGAACCTGTTGATCAAACTCGACCTTCGTAGAGACTGGGCAACCGGTAAACAATTCGTTGACCAAAAAGGTGAAAGACAAGATCACCAATACGGTCTGACCTTAGGGGTTGTCGCTAAGTTTTAATACGAAAGCGAGAATCCTATGTATCAAAGGGCGCTCTTCATCGGGCGCCTTTTTTTTAAAAGAGAAAGCAGCATGAGATTGAGAGAATTTTTACAAAGAACAAAAAGATCGGAAATCGGAAACTCCACGTTTCAAACCGGTCTGAGTGTGTTGGAAGATTCGAAACAAACGACCTATAGAAACGGAAAATCGGCGGACAATCGTCTTACCGAACAACAGCTTCTATACATTTCGGAATACTATCTCGCCGCTCGATAATCACTTTCAAAAACCGTACACAAAAAAGGATTTGTCCGATGTTTTCGAACAAATCCTTTTGTAATAGCCAAGATAAGATCTTACACTCCGTTTCTGTTTATAACGAAAGTTGTAAGTTGTCGAGTGCTCGTATGGAAGCGCCTAACAAGGTTTACAGCTCAATCTAGAACCGGAAACTAAATCGTAATAGCTCCCACAAGAGACCGTATTTCTCGATCTCATCGGCTTTTCAAAGACCGCTTCCGTCGTTGGAGTTCCCACAGTTTTTATATTTTCGGACAATTCTTATTTCTTTTTCTTCTTCGCTGCGGAACCCGTAGAAGATTTTCCTTTTGTGGACTCGGCCGCCGAAGAACCTTTTTTACCGACCTTCCTCGACTTTTCCACCGTTTCACTCTGAGGTTTATCGAATTCTTCCTCATATTCTCCCAGAGAAAGCTGATCCAAATACGTAAACGGCTCCAAAGAAGAATCCTTCGGTTTCTTGAGTTTGCTGTATTCTCGCTCGCCGACAAGAATCAAATAAAGAGAAGGAAGTACGGTCAACACGAGAAGCAACGCGGAAAATAAACCGCCCACGATCACGGTCGCAAGAGGTCTTTGGACGTCCGAGCCGACTCCGGAGGCCAACGTAGCGGGAATCAAACCGAGCAAGGCCAAAAGCATCGTCATCAGCATCGGACGAAGCTGAATCACCGCGGCTTTTTTTACTGCTTCTTTCACGCTGATCTCGTCATCCTCGTGCAACAAGTGATTGGTACGGGAGACGAAAAGAACCCCGGCCATCGTGGCGATTCCAAACAAGGAAATAAATCCCACCCCGCCCGATACGTTGAAGTAATACCCTCGCATCAAAAGAGCATAAATTCCACCCACAAGGGAAAGCGGAATACAAGCGAGAGCGACGTAGACGTACTTTAGGTTTTTATAAAGTAAGTACAATACGCCGAAAATGATCGCGATCGTAAGAGGAATCACCATCGCGAGACGCGTTCCTACCCTGGCAAGGTTTTCATACTGTCCTCCGTAACGAATCTCGTAACCTTCCGGAAGTTTGACCTTCTTTTCGACGATCTTGCGAAGTTCCGCAACGAAACCTCCCTGATCCCGTCCGCGTATGTTCGTACGAACCGTTACCGTCCTTCTTCCTTCCTGACGAAAGATCATTGTCGGCCCGTCTTCCAAAGTCACCTTCGCCAATTCGGACAAAGGGATTCTTTCTCCTTTCGGAGATATGATTGGCATATTTTCGATCGCTCGTTGAGAGGTTCGGTAGTCTTTGGAAAAACGTACGACGATTCCGAATCGTGCAGGAGTTTTCGGAGGAATGTCGGAAGGACCTTCATAGAGAGTGTCGATTCTTTGCATCCCGATCGCCGCTTCCACCATTTGCTGTATATCGCTCACGTTGATTCCGTAACGGGCTGCCGCCTCCCGATCGATACGTACCGTAAGCTGCGGACTATCCGCCTCCTGTTCGATCCCAAATTCGCTCGCACCTTTCATTTCTTTGACGATATCTAGAATTTCTGTCGAGATCTGTCGCATCACTTTCAAGTCATTTCCGGAAACGAAGACCGCCAAATCCGCGATCGTACCCATAATCGCTTCGGAAAGGTTATCCATGATCGGCTGAGAAAAACTCACCCTGGCTCCGGGCAGCCCCGCTTCCAAATCGTTTCTCATTCGAAGAAGAAGTTCGGTCTTCGTGATTTTTTCCTTCCAATCGTCGTAATCTTTCAAACCGACAAGAACTTCCAAACGGTTCGGAGGAAGCGGATCGGTTCCGTCGTCGTTCCTTCCCAACTGAGAAAGAACCACGTTTACCTGTTCGTTCTTATAGATGATTTGTCGAATCTTTGGAATGAATTTTCTGGATTCCGGAAGTGAGATTCCGACCGGAAAGAAAATTCTCAGGTTAAATCCTCCCTCGTCCATTTCGGGAAGAAATTCGGTTCCGAGAGAAAGACCGCCAACCACGAGCAAACTCCCAACGACGGAAAAGCAGATCGTAACGACACGTTTGGATCGGTCGACCAACCACTCGATCAATCTTTCGTATTTCTTTTCCAACCATTCGTAAAACGGATTGTGCCATTCGATCGGACCCGGATTCGGCGATTCGAAATAATTTCGGTAGATATAGGACATCATCACGGGAATCGCGGTCATCGAAAAGATCAACGCACCCAGGATCGCAAAGGAGATCGTGAACGCCATCGGCTTGAACAATCTTCCTTCGATTCTTTCAAAGGAAAAGATCGGAAGATAAGCAAGGACGATGATTAAAATGGAAAAGATAATTTCCGTACCGACCTCGGAAGCCGCGTCCACAGTAAAACGGATGATTCCTTTTTTCTTATCGGTTGGAGAAGCGTCCCGGTAGCGGCGCATGATATTTTCCACCATTACGACCGCGCCGTCCACGATGATCCCGAAGTCGATAGCGCCTAACGACAATAAGCTGGCCGGAATACCTGTGATATTCATCAATAAAAACGCGAACAACATCGCGAAAGGAATCGTGGCAACGACGACCATCGAGGCTTTTACGCTTCCGATAAAAAAGATCAACACTAAGCTGACGACTACGACTCCTTCCACGAGGGTCTTACCGATGGTGCGTAACGTATAATTGACCAGATCGGTTCGATCGTACGTGGTTCGAATCTGAACCCCGTCCGGTAAATAATTCTCGTTGATCTCCTTAACTTTCGCGCGGATCCGATCGCCCATGACATTCGGATCTCCCCAACGGCGGATCGCAACCAGACCTTGAACGGAAGAATCGACGTCGATCAATCCTTCCTGATCGTTTTGGATCGTATAACCTAAAACCCCGCTCGGAATCGGATGCGAAATCTCCACCGTTCCTAAATCGCGGATAAAAACGGGCACACCGTTCACCGTTTTAACTACGATGTTTTCGATATGTACCGGATCTCGAATCGCGCCTAAAGAACGGATCGGAAAACCTTGTTCTCCCTGTAAAAGTAGATTTCCCCCCGTATTCAGGTTGTTTTGCTGAATCGCTTTGATTACGTCGTCGATCGTGAGCTTATACCGAATCAATTTGTCGGGGGTCGTCACTACATGATATTGTTTCGGGAGACCTCCGAACGTGACTACGTCCGCAATCCCCGGGATACCGAGCATCTTGGGCATAATAACCCAATCCTGAATGGTTCGAAGCTCCATCGGCGTATGATTCGCTTTCGTTTCCACGACATAGCGAAAAATTTCCCCGACGGGAGAACTCATAGGCCCGAGTGCAGGCTGAACTTCCACCGGAATATCCGCGTCGCGAACTCGTTCTAAAAGACGGGTTCTCGCAAAATAATCGTCCGTTCCATCTTCAAATACGAACTGAAATACGACGAGACCGTTGATCGTTCTCGACCTCCGAACCGAAACTTTCGGAATCGCATTCAAGACCCGTTCGATGGGAATCGTAACGCGTTCCTCCACTTCCACAGCGGCTTTTCCGGGAAATTTTGCGATCAAGCGAACCTGCGTATCCGCTATGTCGGAATATGCTTCTTTCCGAATATCGATCCAAGCCCAAATTCCGAAAACGATAGCCGCCGCGGATGCGATCAGGGTCGCAAGACGAAAACGTAAAACTCCTTCAATCAAACCTCGAATCATTCCGCAGACCTCGTATCGAATAAGTAACCGAGCTGAATGAGCAACTGAGGATTCTTATAATCCCCTTTGCCGATCCCTCCTCCGACTTGGAGGAAGAAATTACCGAGTAAAAAGTCGTAGGTCAAACCCACGTATTGCTGATTCAAATGCACTTTTTGGCGATCACGGCTTTCGTGTTCAAGATATAAAGCCAAAGTAGGATTTTGTTCCGTAACGTAAGAGCGAATGATCAAATCCTCGTAGGTAGGATCACGATGCGAATAACCCGGAAAAGAAGAACCGGAAGGATAAGAATTCTGTCCTCCCCGGCCGATTTCCGGTTGAAACGGATCTACTTCAAACTTTCCGAATACAAGAGAAACGCTATGTGCGATCACCGGAGTTTTCCAGAAACTATAACCGATGTCCACCTGACCTCCCCACCAATGAGGATTCCATTTCCCGCCGGAAACGCGCACGACCACGTCCTTATAATAATAACCAAGATTGAGGTTGACGCTTCCCGGGGAACCGATGCTCGCTCCGTAAACCAAAAAGTTCGTCGATTTCGGAAGCGGTTTACCCTTGAGAACGTCGCCACCCTCTTCTTCCTTGCCGATTTTAGTCTTTCGGTCCGGATCTTCGGTCCAATCCGGAGAAGGATCATTCTTGAAGCTGGAATCGTTTTTAGAATTTGGACTCTGCGCAAAGATTGCAACATTCAAAAATCCTAATAGGATAAAAGTCTGCCCCAAAAGCCGGACGGACTTTTGCAGCTTGATCTTTTTGAGATAACAAAATGAATTTTTAAGACGAGCCGTAAGTAGGACTAAGTATTTCAATGGATTCATATTAAAAACCGAAACTAAGCCCCTTGAGTAAAATGGTTCCTTCGACGACGATCTTATCCCCCTTTGTCAATCCTTCTACCACGGTAACGCGATCTTCGCCCGAAGTTCCGAGAACGACTTCCCGCTTATAAAACTCTCTCGGAGATTCTTCCACAAAAACGTAATTTTTACCTTCCACGGTAATGATGGAAGTGAACGGAACGATGACCGTGTCGCCTTTACGGTCTTCCGGAAAACGGACCGTTGCAAACATACCGGGTTTTAAAACGTAATTTTCGTTTCGGATGAGAATTCTTACTTTAACCGTTCTGGTCATAGGATCCACGTTATCGCCTAGAGCCTCAGCGGTTCCAACCCAGTTCGCCTCGGGAAAACTTGAGAATTTGAGTTTTACTTTTTTTCCTTTTTTCAAACTTTGAAGTTGCGATTCGGGAACGTCGCAGATGATCCAAGCGCTCTGAGCGCCGGCTCCTCTGAGTTCGTTCGGATTTAAACCGACCGCTCTAAGTTTTCCTTCGAACTCGGCGAGTTCCGCCGCGTCGTTTTCGGCGTTGGTTTCGGCTTCGATCAAATCCTTTTCCGTGGCGACTCTATGTTTGAACATATCCTTGATACGTTCGAGATTTTTTCTCGAACGATTCAAACTGTTCTTCGAATGTATGTAGCCGACATAGAGATCGTTCAGATCCGCGGATTCAAAAAGTATGATTTTTTCATTGCCCGACATAGAAGGAGAAGTCGAAGCAATCAGACGTGCGGGAGCTTCCACCTCTACGAACTCTCCTTCTTTTCCGATTAGAGACGTTTTGATGATTTCGAGACCGGGGCTGTTTTCCTTAAACTCGATCCATTCCCCTTTGTCATGAACGATCGCTTTGCTCGGCGGCAAAATCGATTGTTTATTTTTTTTGGACAAGGCCAAAATCGCGATGGAAACGATTGCGATGACAGCGGCCGCTCCGGAAATTAAAAGTGTTCTTCTGGTAAAATGTATCTTCATGTCTGTTTCCTCACTTTTCTTCCGCGGCCGGTTGGTTGAGTTTCGGGATGAGAACTCCCTGCCCCACGGAGAAATTTACTCCTTCGATCGCATCCATTCGATCGGTCTGCAGTTTCAGCATTTCCACGACGCTGGAACGATAGGTTTCGAAAAAATCCGTAAATTCCAAAATCGTAATATAACGTTTTTCGTAACTGAGAATCATGTCCTTGGAAAGATCCGTGTATTCCCGCGTATACGTGTTTCTGAACTTCTTATAAAGTTCGTCTTTGAGTCTCGCCGTTTCGATCGAAACGGCGACGTCGTTTTCCACTTCCAACAACGTGTTTTTAAGTTCCTGTTTTCTGGAAAGAATGGCTTTTTCGGAGGCTTTGATGTTTCCCTGATTTCTATCGAAGATAGGAATGTTCAACTGAGCGGTGATCCCCCAATAGTTCTGAAAGGCGGTTCCCCCTCTGTTGTACATCGGACCGAAGGCGAGATCTGGAATCGCGTTCGCGTGCTGCAGCTCCAAATTCGCCTCTTCGAAACGAAGCGCTTGGATCGCCTTCTTCAGATCCGGTCTTTTGTTCCGCGCCACTTCCAAAAGTTCTTCTTTTTTGAGTTTGCCCGGTTCGAGGTTATCGAGTTGATTGTCAGCGATCATCGGAACGATTTTAACGTCCGTGCTTCGGAACGAATCGTCGTTTAACAAAACTCGCAGGTCCGCTTCTTTTTCCAAAATTCGAATATTCAATTCTTCTCTTTCTTTTTTGAGAAAGAAATAAAGAGCCTTTAAACGAAGCACTTCCGCCTGCAAAATTGCCCTTCTTTTATAACCCATTTCCGCGGAAGTGACCGTTCTTCCCAACGCTTCCAGGCTTTGATCGTAAAAGGAAATCGCCTGTCTGTAATAGTAGATCGCGTAGAATTGTTTTCTCAGCTTGCTTACGAGTTCGCGCGCGAGATCGTAAAATTCCTGCTCTCCCATTCTCGCATTGAGTTCGGCCACACGCACCCGTTTGCCGATTTTACCGCCGAGCAAAAACAACTGTTGAATCTGGACGACGGTTTGTCCGGAACGGGTAAAGTCGAAATAACGCTGCGTAGGTTCCGCAAAGATACTCTGATCGATAAAGATGTTCGGGTTCGCATAAAGTCCGGCTTGTTCGATCCCGGCTTTACGCGCGTCGATGTTAAAACGCGAGGCAAGCAGGAGTAAGTTGTTTCTCCAGAGTTTTTCCTCCGCGGTTTTCAAATCCAAGGTTCTTTCTTTGTCGGGTAGAACCTCGGGAAGATCTCGCTGGATCGGATTTGAAGATTGGCCCGGCGATTCGGGAATACCTAATCCGGACTCTGATCCGATCGGTAGAGGCGTTGTGCCTTCGGACAGAATCGGAACCATCCATAAAAAAAGTAAGAACGTGAAAATCTTTCTCATAGGGTTTCCAGGTTTATTTGTTTGCGTATCGGTGTACGGTTCTCCGCGATCGTTTTCTTTGTTTTTCGTTTGTAATTGGCGCAAAACGCCAAAACGACAAAATACGGTCCTAGCTTTTTAGCTTAAAACCGTGCTCAGTTGAATTCGATTAAACGACGGGAGGGGGTAAGTTTAGAAGTAAAGAAGATAATAAATAGCTAAAGTGATTTTTAGTAGCGTTGAACTTACGAGAAACGTAATAAACTTCGCTTTTGGAAAGTTCGAAGGAGCCGGAAAAAACGAGATCCAAGAAGTCATAACGTCCTCTGAGACAAATCGCGAGATCTTTCGCTTCGATCCCGGATTGAAACTCGGTGCGAGTTTTGTGACGAGACTGTGTGTGGATCTTTTTGGCAAAGGAAGAATGGATTTCCCCACTCTGCACGTCTAGAAAGGCAAGGTCAAAGGTTCCATCTTCTTCGCACGGCAATACGATTACCGCGGTCAAAAACAGAATTAGAATCCGACTGATCCAATGGACCTTCATTTGAGTCCACGATTGAAAGGATGTAGCGCCCTTACAAACCTTTTTCGGGGTTCTATGCCTAAAAAAAGGGCACCGATTGATTCTTTTGGGGTCTAAACGAACTTACGGTGCAACGTGTTCTACACGAACCACCGTTCCATTGCGTAACAAAACTCGAATTTCCTGATCCGGTTTTGCTCCCGGCTTAAACCGGCTGATCGGTCTTGTATAAATAAAGGCCTCGATGCTGTTGGTACGAAACTGAACCTGATCCGGATTTCCTAAGAATTCTTTTACAAAGATCCTATTCTGTCCTTGTAACGTGTCTTTGATCTCGGAACGAAGACGAAGATTCTTTTCCATTTCCGGATCGAGCGAAGGTTCCGAAGTTTGGTTTTGTTCCGTTGCGTTTGCGGAAGAATCCGCCGTTTGACCGGAGCCGAGAAGTTGTTTGAGAACGAGCTTCTCGCATTTTTCCTTATCGCCGAAGGTTTCCATACAATCCGCATAAATCTGCTTTGCGGAGCCCTTCGGCGGAGGAGTTGTCACACAGAAAGCGAACATTCCGATAACGAGCAGGAATGTTCCGGCCTTCCGTGCGGCGCCGAGACAACGGAATTTCACCGCTTTCTTCTCCGGCTTGTCTTTCTTTCGGTGCCGCCGCCCGAGCTGGTCGTTACGGTTACCCCTGCGCCATTGGAACGAACGGTTTTTCCTCCGGAAAGTTCTTCAAACCCTCCGGTAATTTCTTGACCGACTTTCTTATATTCCTTTCTTTCTTCCGGCGGTTTGGAATTTTCGGAAACTTCCACCCGGAAGAGAAAGTTTACTACTTCGTTTTTGAGATTCTCGATCGCAACGTCGAACATTCTAAAACCTTGAAGTTTGTATTCCACGAGAGGATTTCTTTCGCTGTAACCTACGGTCCAAATTCCTTCTCGGAGATGATCCATGGAATAGAGATGTTCCTTCCAACGGTGATCGAGAATATCCAGGAAAATATTTCTTTCCAAGAGTTTCCAAATATCCGGTCCGATCGACTGCGCTCTTGCTTCGTAACGCGCCTTTGCGGCCGCGTTCACTTTTTCAAACAACGCAAGCTGAGGATTTTTGGTCTTCTTAAAATCGTCTTCGCTGATCGCAACTTCCAAATCCAAACCTTCGAGCCATTCTTTCAACGAATCGAGATTCCAGGCGGAAGGATTGTTTCCGTCGCAGTGAGTTACGATTTGATTCTCCACCGCTTCTTCGATAAACGTAAGAAGCAGACCGGAGATATCCTCGTTTTCGAGAACCTCGTTTCTCATTTTGTAGATCACGATTCTCTGACGGTTCATCACGTCGTCGTATTCGAGAAGGTGTTTTCGAATGTCGAAGTTGTGACCTTCCACCCTCTTCTGCGCTCTTGCGATCGCGTTACTCACCATCTTGCTTTCGATTTCCTGACCTTCGGGCATGTTCGCCCATTTCATTAAACCCGAAATCCGATCGGATCCGAAGATCCGCATGAGATCGTCCTGCAAAGAAAGATAAAAACGGCTGGAACCCGGATCACCCTGACGACCCGAACGCCCCCGGAGCTGATTGTCGATCCGTCTCGCTTCGTGTCTTTCGGTTCCGAGAATGTGAAGACCGCCCGCGGCCAAAACTTCTTCGTGATTGGCTTTCCAGATCTTCACCGATTGTAAAATCTCGGACGCGCGTTTTTGTTTTGCGGAAGAATCCATCTTCTGTGCAAGATCGTCCGCCCTGCTCAAGTCCTGTTTGAGGACCGCTTCCTTGAATTGGCGTACGAGATCTTCGTCGTCCTTCCAAGATTCCAAACTTTCTTTATAAAGCTGCGCACCGCCGAGAACGATGTCCGTTCCTCTACCAGCCATGTTGGTCGCGATCGTAACGGCGCCGGGCTTTCCGGCGTTCGCAACGATTTCGGCTTCGCGTTCGTGAAACTTTGCGTTTAAGACGTTGTGCTGGATTCCCGCGGCGGAGAGCATTCTCGAAAGGACTTCGGACTTCTCGATGGAAATCGTTCCCACAAGAACCGGTTGTTTTTTCTCGCGGAGATCGCGGATCTCTGCGAGAATCGCGTCGAACTTTTCCTTTTCGGTTCTGTAAACGCGATCGGGAGAATCCTTTCTTTGCACGGTCACGTTAGGCGGAATCACGATGACGTCGAGATTGTAGATCTTTCTGAATTCCTCGGCTTCGGTATCTGCCGTTCCAGTCATACCCGCGAGTTTGTCGTACATTCTAAAATAGTTCTGGAATGTGATCGAAGCGAGAGTCTGCGATTCTTTCGCGATGGTTACGTTTTCTTTCGCTTCGAGCGCTTGGTGAAGACCGTCCGAATAACGGCGTCCCGCCATCAAACGACCCGTGAACTCGTCCACGATGATGACTTCTCCGCCTTGAACGACGTAATCCACGTCCTTTTGAAAGATCTTGTGCGCCTTCAAAGCCTGGTGAACGTGATGTACGAGGTCGACGTTTTCGGGAGCGTAGAGGTTTTCGATTCCGAGAATCTCTTCGACATGGGAAACTCCCTTTTCCGAAAGAAGCACGTTACGCGCCTTTTCGTCGACTTCGAAATCCTCTCCTTCGATCAGCTTAGGAATGATTTTATTGATGCGAACGTATTTGTCCGTGGTTTCGTCCGAAGAACCGGAAATGATGAGCGGTGTTCTCGCTTCGTCGATCAGGATCGAGTCGACCTCGTCCACGATCGCAAAGAAATGGGAACGTTGTACTTTGTGATCCTTGTGAGAAACCATGTTGTCTCTCAGATAATCGAAACCGAATTCGTTGTTTGTTCCGTAGGTGATGTCCGCGGAATACGCGACCTTTCTCTGTTCGTGATCCATATCGTGCTGAATCACGCCGACGGAAATACCGAGGAAGTCGTAAATCGGCTTCATCCAGTTCGCGTCCCGCTTTGCGAGATAGTCGTTCACGGTAACCACGTGAACACCTTTACCCGCAAGTGCGTTGAGATAAACCGCGAGCGTCGAAGTTAGGGTCTTCCCTTCTCCCGTTTTCATCTCCGCGATGTTGCCTCCGTGCAGAGCGATCCCGCCCATCATCTGAACGTCGAAGTGTCTCATACCCATCGTGCGCAGAGAAGCTTCTCGAACCGTAGCAAACGCTTCGGGAAGAATGGAGTCCAAGGATTCTCCCTTGGAAATTCGTTCCCGAAAACGGACCGTTTGAGAGGAAAGTTCCGAGTCGTTCATCCCCTTCATTCTTTCTTCCAAAGAATTGATTTCCGAAACGATGGGGATGAGTTTTTTTAAATCTCTTTCGAATTTGCTTCCAAGAATAATTCGGAGAATACTTTGAATCATATCAATTTTCCGTTTGAGTCGTATTTAAAAATGGCGTTGCCGATTCCGGTTTCACAGATCCAGAATCGCGTCGAAAATCTTGCGACCGGACGTTTCCATCTGAGACCTCCGATGTTCCGTTTCCGGTCCTGGCACCCAGCCCGCCGAGCGGATAAAATCCGCATGAACCCCTTGCCAAACCTTGAGCATAGGAGCCGTCACTTCCAAGTGACATTGAATCCCGAAGATCCGATCCCTGTAAGAGAACATCTGGTTCGCATACATATCGCTCCTCAGAAGATGTTTCGCTCCCGGAGGAATCGAAAACACGTCCTCGTGCAGATGAAACGCGGGGAAGGAAGAAGTTCCGTTTAAAACGGAATGCGATTCTTGAATTTGAACGTCGTAAAAACCGATCTCCGGTCCTTTCTCTCCGCGTTTTACTTCTCCGCCGAGCGCCCGGGAAATAATCTGCGATCCGAGACAGATTCCGATGACCTTTCGATTCGGCATCGATGCCGCATAACGCACCAGATTGAACCAAGGTTCGAAGAAGGGAGCGAGTTCCGGATCGGCGACGGATTGAGGACCGCCTAACAAAACGATCACGTCGAACACGAGATGCCCGTCCGGAAGAGGTTGAACCCTCGTGTCGTATGCGTTGTGATAGGTGATTCTATAATTTCTTTTCTTTAAAGAATCGAGAATGATCCCCGGGCCTTCGCAGTCCTTGAAACGTACGATTAAACTTCTCATGAAGATCCGGCCATCCTTTTGAAAAAGAGCAGTTTCTGATCGACGGAAAGTCTTTGAGGATTCGCCTCTTCGCTGATCGGTCCGATAAAGTTATAATAGAGAACGAATGGTTTTGTTTTAAACAGAAGCGTTTCGGGAGTTCCCGTTACGATGGAACCGGTTCTGCTTACGCGAAAGGGCTTCTTCATCAAAAGTGTCGGGACTTGAATTCCGTATTTTTGGATTTCTTCCTTCACGAGAGGAAGAGCTTTGGTTAAAAGTTCCTCTTCCGACATGGTTTCCGGTTCGTCGAAAAAGAGAGCCGGATCGACGGCCATATAAAATTGGATCTTCGGATCCTTTTGCATTTCCCGATACAGATAATTCAACGCGGGAATTTCTTTGATACAAGGCACGCAGTTCGGACCGTAAACATTTACGACCAAACGCGGAGCGACGACTTCGGAAAGTCGGACGATCTTTCCGTCCAGGGTAACTCCCTGGAAGTCCTGAACTCCGAGATTCGGTTGTTCCGAAGGGGCGCAGACGTTGACAAAAAGGGTTAAAAGTACAAAAAGGAAACTGCGATTCATCAATGATACATAACTTCCGGTGAAACGAGAAAAAACGGGACGGAAAACGGGTTCCGAATTCATGGATAATACCAAAGGAAAGCCTTCGGTTCCTAAATTCAAGGAATAAAAAAGAATCAGGAATCCGCAACTCCGGGGGCCTTTTCTAAAAACGTCCCTGATTAATTCGTGATCCCAAGTTTTGTAGGAACTCATACGATTCCCGAACTTCGGTTTATCCCCCATGAAAATGTGGGAACTCCTCGTATTTTTCCAAAGAGAAGACATCAGATTTCTTATCCCCCATGAAAATGTAGGAACTCATACGATTCCCGAACTTCGGTTTATCCCCCATGAAAATGTGGGAACTCCTCCTTCTTCGGAAATCCATCCGAGCTTTTACAACTCGCTTCGCAAACTCCTTATGAGACATAATCTACACAATTCCTAAAGAATTTTTCTAGGATTCAAAAAAAGAAGTTTCCTCGGAATCGAGAGGATAAGCGGTTGACATCTCTCACTCCCCTGATTTCATGGTATTTTGAAGCTTCTTTCCAATCTATCCAGGGAATCCGAATGAACCAAAATCCTGAATTTGACATCGTAACTCTTATCGAATTAGCAAAACGTAACAAATATGAAAGAGCAGTTGCCGGATTCCATACGTTGGACCGAATCGAAAGACTCGAACTGCCTAAAAAAATCAAAGCTAGAAAATTAGCCGTTCAGGCGATGTTCGCACTTGCAAGCGAAGAAGTGCAATACCAATACTTCACCAGAGAAGAAAGAATTCAACTCGATCAAGAAGCCAATCTCAGCAACGCATCCTACTCTAAATTCAACGGACTTTTCGAAGCTCCGCAAGCGCCGATCGCGGAAGAAGACACCGAAGAGGATTTCATTCCGGAAGAAGCACCCCGTCCGATCCTCGACGGAGATGAAGACGAAGACTCTCTCGACGGCGACGACGATGAGGACGAAGATGATGATGATGACGAGGATGAAGAAGACGAGGACGATGATGACGACCTCGAAGACGACGAGGAAGAAGAAGAGGAAGAAGAATCCGAAAAGGAAGAGGACTAAGAGGTTCCTTCGCCTATCTACCGTCTCGTATCCAATCCAAACGGCACCTTAAACTTAGAGGAAACCCAATCGGGTTTCCTTTTTCATTCCCGCTTCAACCCCGTTTCCGAAGGAGAAAGAATCTCCGAACAAATTCCGATTCCCGCCTCACAACGGGAAACGATCCTGATCTTCGGATTCGGTTTGGGCTATCACGTGGAATCCTTTCTCAAAAAAGTTTCCGAACCCGTAAACGTTCTGATCCTGGAACCCATTGTCGCATTAAAACCGATCGCAGAAAAATTCTCGGAACGGATCTCCAAGTCCTACGAAACGGAAGGACACAAAATTCGGATGATCTTCGGACTCGAAGAATTCTTATCCAAACCCTTGTCCTCTTGGCTTTTCGAAGGCGTCGACAAAGTGACTCCGTTCTTACACCCCGTTTATTCGCGTAAGTTTCAGGATTTGGCGCTAGGTTTTCTGGATTCTCTCAAACAAACTTCCCAAAGCCGGATTTCACAGAACCAGGCCGCCAAGGATTACTTCCAAAAAATCTGGACCCGCAACTTTGTGCGGAATCTTTCCAGTATATTCAAGAATTCGAATTCTTCTTCGATCGTCGCGGGAGCTAAGAAGGATTTCTTCCGGGATAAAACCCTTTTGTTCACAGGAGCGAGCCCTTCCCTGGAAGACGAAACCGAATGGATCCGCGAACACCGAAATCGATTTCATCTTCTCGCGAGTGACACGTCCGTCGGTTGGCTTTTGAGTTCTGGAATTTTTCCGGACGCAGTGCTCAGCATCGATTCCTCGCGCGGAACCATATTCCATTTTCGGAATATTCTTCCTCCCGAAATTCCGATCCTGACTTGGTTAGGAGCTTCTTCGTATTTGTTCGATCTTCCCAATCCGAAATGGATTTATTTTTCCACACATCCACTCGACCAAATTCTCCGTTCTCTCTTTTTCCCGGAGGCTCCTTTGTTGGAAAACCCGTCTCTGAACATGGCGGGGATCGCCGTCTCGTTCGCCAAACGGCTTTCCTACGGAAGAATTCTTCTCAAAGGCGTGGATTTTTCGCGAAGCGGCGGACGTACGCATTGCCGTGCGAGCGGATACGAAGCGTTCGACCGGTTCTTTCTTTCGCGTAAGGTAAGTTTGTCTCGTCTTCGTTTTCAAAAAACGAAATCCTGGGAACGAAGATTCTCCATTTTAGAACTGCTAAAGAAAGAATCCCCGGAACTTTTTCAGTCCGATTTCGTGTCTGATTCTTCGGCAAGGGAAAGCGCATCGATTGCGGACGGTTTGATTGCGGTGGACCCGAAAAAGATCGACTCGGATCAGTGGATTCGATTTTGCATCGCACAGCCGGATTTAGGCGGAAAGAACTATTTCTCGCCCCGGATTCTCGGCATTCCGTTCGCATGAATCCCGGTTTTGCGGGAAGAGTTATTCTCTCGAAATCGATATAACCTCTTGACATTTCCGCGGAAACCGACGCAATTCTCTTTCTGAAGAGACTTTCCGATTCGGGAACGGGGATTATGAATAAAGGTTATATCATTTGTGTCGATGATGAAGTATCGGTTTTGGAAACGATCCAGCAGCAACTTCGAAACGAATTCGGAGACAGCCACGAAATCGAAACCGCAAGCAGCGCGGAAGACGGTTTGGCTTTGATGGAGGAAATCCAAAATTCCGGTTACGTGATCGAAGTGGTGATCGCCGATCAGGTGATGCCCGGCATGAAAGGTTCCCAGTTTTTGGAAGAAGTCCACAAACGGCTTCCCGATTCGATCAAAATCATGCTCACCGGTCAAGCCGGTCTCGATTCCGCGATCCACGCGATCAACTACGGAGGTTTAAGCCGTTATGTGGAAAAACCTTGGAACATCGAAGAACTCACGGGAGACATTCGGTTTTTAATCGAAAAGTTCCGCCAAAATTTAGAGAATCAACACTTAATCAATGAACTCAACAGAAAAATCAAAGAGCTGGAAGAACAAAACCAAAAACTCCAGCACGAAACCTGAAACAACGACCCGTATCTTCGTGAAATACATTTTATTTTTTGCATATTCGATTCTTATTATCTGTTCGGGAACCGCGCTCGTTTCCGCTCCCCAACAGACCAAACCCCAAAAGCTTACCGAAGAACAGCTCGTAAAGAAGAAGGAAATTCTTCTTCAGGTTTTGAAATTCGGAACCACGAAAGAAAGGGCCATGGCTCTTCGGGAACTCGAGGATTTTCCGCCCGAACATTCAGGCGCCCTGATCGATCAGCTCGGTAAAATTCTGGACAAGGACCCGGATTGGATGATGAGGGTCTACGCGATTCGAACCGTCGCCGAACTGAAACTCACCCAATACGGAGAATCGATTCTCAAACTGTTAAAAAGCGAACAAGCGGACGTTCAGCGCGAATCGATCTACGCGACTAAAAAATTGAAACTCGAAAAGGCCGCTCCGATCCTTTTTGAAATCCTGAAAACCCAAGACTTTACGAAAAACTCCAATCTTACCGTGGGACTTTTGGACGCTCTCGGAGAATTTCCTCCGCAAGACGATGCTTCTTCCTTTTTGCTTGCACGATTGGGCGAAAGTTTTAACGATCCGGAAATCCGCGCGCAGATCGCCCTCTTTTTCGGAAAGAGCAAGGATAAAAAAGCGGAAGGACAACTTCTCGAGATTTATAAGGATTCGAAGGAGCCGATCACTCTCCGCAGCTTTTCCGTAAGTTCATTAGGAAAAATGAAATCGATTTCTTCCATGCCCGCCATTAAGGAAGAGTTGGAAAAGATTCGAAACCTGAAAAGTAAGAACGACGTTAAGGACTTTCAACCGTTGAAGATCCATTCCGTCACGGCTCTCGTCTCCATGGGCGACAAGGATATATTAGAAGAATTGTATGCGTATGCCAGAGACGACGATCCGGTCGTCCGTCTCAGAGCGATCAAACATCTAACGGACACGGGAGACATGTCCGTTCTGGAAATTTTAGAATATAAGGCGCAACGAGATCCGAGCGAAAAGGTCAAAAAAGCCGCCAAAGCCGCGATCGAAAAGCTGAAAAAAGGAGAATCGGGAGGCGACGTCGATTTGAAAGAATCCGATTCTCCGAAGTTCAAACCGGGAAACAAGGAAAGACCGATTCGTTCGGGAGATTCTTCTCCGTTACCCGGAACCTCGAACTCCGCTCCTGAAAACGGAACCTCCCCTTCTTCCGGAGGCGGAGGCGGAAACCCGCCTTCTTCGGGAACGAGCGGAGGCAAGTCGGAATCCGAAGACTTAGAGGACTAAAATTTGTGCAACTTTCTGAATATTCAAAAAGCGTTGTGGATGTTCCTTCCGTTTTTGGGACTGATCGTCGACGTTCCGGTTCCCGGAAAAACGCTTTTCGCGCAGGAAGTGCATCGCGCCGCGGCGACGTATCTAGGCTCGATCTCCTACTCGACACCGCGCGTCGCCGACGTTAAAGAATCCTTATCTTCTTCCTCGCCCGAATTTCCGGAATCGTTCAAGCTTTTCTTTCAGGAACTCAAAGGGAATTACGCAGTCTTTTACGATTGGAACGGAGAAACGGTATATTACAAATATCGAATCAATAAATTCGACAAATCAAGATTACGGCAAGTTCGTAAACTCGCGGAAGGTGCCGCCTACGAAGTGCGCGGCAAATGGGAAGGATTGATCGTGTTTCAAGTTTCGACGATTCCCCTATTCAAAAAAGCGAATGCGGTCAGCTTAGAGGAAAAAAAGGATCGGTTCTCGATTCCGGTCTATGATCTTGTGGAATTCAGGGAACTCGCTCTGGATGAAATCATTTACTGATTCGTTTGTGAACGCGGATCGACTCCGATTGAAATCGGTTCCGTTCGTTTTTCATTTCACCTTTACGTTTGCACTTTCTATTTTTCTCTTGCTGCTCGTTCTCGTCCCAAGTCCGTACGCGGAACTGTTTGCAGTAGATCCGCTTGACTCCGATCTTTCCTATCAATCGGAATCGACTCCGTTCGTTACGGATCTCGTCAAGATTCGCTTCCCGGAAAAGGCGGAAGTCAGACGGTTGGGAACGCAGAATCATTGGAAAATAATCCCGAGACAAGGAAGAGCTTGGATGATGATTCTCCGCGAATGGGAAGGCGTGATTTCCAAGGAAGAAACTCTTTCCGCTTTACTCAAAGAATTATTTCCCGAATCGAAGGATATACCCGTTCCCGATTTACGAGGAATCAAAATCGTCGCGGGTGAAAGAAAAGAAATCGTATCGGGCAATCCTCTCACGGTTCGTTATTATCTTTTGGAACAAAAAGGAAAAACCGTTTCCATCTATCTCGGATTCGATTCCGACAATAGAACGATTTCGGATTACTTCCAAACTCCGAAAAACTTTCTCCGCACTCTCTCGGATTCTTTTTGATCCTTACTGAGAAATTCACTTGAAGAACAAGACTTCCCAGAAAAACTGGAAACTCTCCGGGCCTATAGCTCAGTTGGTTAGAGCGGCAGACTCATAATCTGCGGGTCGAAGGTTCAAGTCCTTCTGGGCCCAATGGAGAAAAACTTTCCTCTCTTTAAACTTAAACTAAAGTCGCCCAGAAGGACCTGAAGCTTTTTCGTGAAAGCATTTGCAGCGATCCCTAGAGAGTGTCGCAAATGCGACTCGAGCCACGGATGACGAAGAGCACGAAAAAGACATCGGCTTTTATTGTCCGGTTCAAATCGAAACAACCGAATCCAAAAAGAATTATACCGCTGGGGATTTCGATTCCGTAAGTGCGATCCAAAACGCGTTTGTGATGATCGGACAATTTATAATTCTCCCTTTACGGAAAATCGACCCGGAACGACTGAAATTTTTGAAAGCGAAACACTTCGACTTTCCGGATCTATATCCCGAAACCGATTCGAATGAACACTTCATTCAAATCGCCACTTTAGAGAAATTAAATATTCAAATTCGATATGAATGACTTATACAACTGACTTCGCTTAACAATCGTTCGTTACACAGCACTCAAGAAATGAGGCAAAACGTTTTTTCGTAAAACGAGAATTCCCGCCAAACACGATCAGGCGGAAACAAAAAGCATTTAAAACGACTTCGAAACGCAGTCGAGACTAAGACGCAAATTTCAACTGAGCTTCGAATATTTGAATCATTTTCTCAAAATATTCGGCTTAAAAAAGGTTCAAAACGGCTTAAATCCAGGTTGGCAGAGGAGATTTTCCCAACAATTCTGGCATCAGTATGGCTGAACTCTTGGAAAAAAAACCGGCGACCCGCAAGCGGCGGGGAAAAAGCGGACTTAACGTAGCGGCTGACGACATCTTCATTTTTCCGATTCCGGACTACACGTATAAGTTTTTGGAAAAGGTATGGTCTTCGTTCGTGAACAAGATCGTAGCTCTGACGTTTACGAACAACCAGCCCATGTTCAACTATGCGGTCTTTGAAGCGATCCAAGACAAGAATCTCAAAATCGTAACCTCCTCCACTCACTTTAAAATGAAAGAGGTCGCGACCCGGATCGGACTCAAAGATATTCAAGAATTTATTAACCGAACTCTTCCCGTTTCCATTCAAGATTCGGACAATCTCTCCGCGAATTTCATCCGCGAAGCGATCATCTCCGTCGAAACCAAAAAACGTCCCGAAGTAGTCTTCAGCAGTCTCAAGGACGAAAAGATTCACCCGAACTTAAGACATCTTCTTTCCGGAACGATGAACTATGCGGCGGGAATTCCTCTCTTCGTAAAAGGAAATCCGATCGGTATGATCTGGGGAATCCGCAGAGACAGAATGACCGACGAACAACGGGAAGAAGTCCGCGAGCAGCTGAGTTCTTTTTACGACGTAGTCGACTTCGTCATAGCGCGCGAGATGGACAACAAAGCCGATCCTTACATCGCAAGAAAGAATATCGAAAAAGCGGATCTTCATTCCTACGCAAAACATCTTTACTATACGAGAACCGGAGGACAACAACATCCGGTCACTTCGATCATCTTCGACTGTCACACGTACAACTGTTCGTACCGTTTGGACGCGAGTTACATTATCCCGTCTAACAACGGTTTTTCGGTCAGCTTAAAACGTTTCGAGCCGGAAAAGACGAACGACACGGGTAAGATTCTTCTTTTGATCCCGGGTTTTTTCTGTCGCCGCTCGGTGATGGACAAGGTCGCGCGGGAAATGGCGCTCAAATACGGCTACCGAGTATTCTCCATGGATATGCGGGGCCGATCGAGACAAACCCTTCCTTACAACGGAATCAAGGAAGGCTGGACCATCGACGATTTTATCCAAGAGGATTTTCCCGCCGTTCTCAATTGGATTCGGGAAAGTTTTCCCAAGGAAAAGATCGTAGTCATGGGTCACAGTATGGGCGGAATGATCCCCCGTTATTACACCGCGGCTTACGAAACCTTCGTCGCAAAATATCCTCAAAGCAAGGTTCCTCTTCCCGATCCGAAGGAAGCGATTTCCGGAATCATCTCCGTTACTTCTCCGAACTTCGTTTCCGTGGGAACGAACATCCCCGGGATGAACGCGATCAAAACGGGACTCAGCCTTTTGCCCGCAAAGTCGATCAGCGATTTTATCTTCGACCTTACGACCTTTTCCCTTCAATCCACTCTTCCGACCGTGGACCTCAATAAATTTTTTAAGTTCTTATTGGGACTTCATTCTTCGTTAAGAACCGTTTCTTTCGAACTCAGCACGAAGGTGGTGAACCTGAGGGACTTCGTCGGTTACAGACAAATTTCTCCTCCGGAATGGTATTTTCTAATCGAGGATATTTTCTGCGAAGAATCGACGAAAGTGATTCTTCAGTTTATTCGTTCTCAGCTGAGCAAGGACCACGCGTTTTTCTCCTTCGACGGTTCGATCAATTACACCGAGCTTCAGAAAAACTTTCAGCTTCCGATCTATTCCGTCTTAGGAACCTTGGACAAAATCGTTCCGGTCGATTCGGTGGAGGAAGAATTGAAAGCGCTCCCATCTCCGAACAATCAAATCGTAAAATTCGATCAGGGACATTTGGGAATTCTATTTCACATGCCTACGGTTCGGGAAATGTGCGCCGGTTTTCACGACTGGATTCAGAAACTGGATTGATTTCCGCGGTAAAGCATTTGACACCAAAGGTGTACAAAGATAGCCTCCAAAGGGAATGGATCTTGTAGAAGCAAAAATTTCAGACATTTCTTTGACAAACGTTGGGTTCGCGGTTTTTCTCAAAACAAAGGACGATTCCGATTCCAGAGTGGTTCCGATTTTTATCGGCCCGCTGGAAACCCATTCCATCACTTCCGTTTTGGACGGAACCAAACCGCCGAGACCGATGACTCACGATTTGATGACCGTGCTTCTCACCACTCTCAACGTAAGCATTCTGAAAATCTCGATCGAAGAAATCATCGATAACACATTCTACGCGAAAATCACCCTCCGTAAAGACGAAGACGTAATCATATTAGATGCAAGACCGAGCGACTCCATCGCCCTCGCACTTAGAGCGAACGCGCCGATCTATCTCGCCAAAAAAGTGATCGAAGAGGCGGGAATCGAAATGAAGGACGAGGAGATTCCGGGAGAATCCATCGCCCGCGAAAAGATTTCCCAACTTCCGAAAACCCAATTGGAAATCCTGCAAGAATCCCTGAACAACGCGTTGAAAACCGAAGACTACGAAACCGCCGCGAGAATCCGGGATCAGATCAAAAAGTTAATCGAGAATTCCTAATTTACCTGATACAGTTTAGAAATAGAGGAGAATTAGATTGGAAAAGCTACTGATGGACATTTTAAACGCGGGAATCGCCCTGTTTCAAAACGGAGAAGGAAAACTCAAACAATCCCTTTCCGAATTGGATGTGATCTACCAAGAACTCAGGGAAAAGGGAGAAGCGAATCAAAGTCTAAAGGCCAATCAGGTTCGCGAACTTCTCAATAAAACGGTTCAGGACGCGACCGACATTCTTTCCAAAGGCGGAGAAGGCAGACAACAAGCGCTCGCAAAACTTCAGGAGAATTTCATCCGTCTTTCCGCGGAAATCGAAGCGTCGATTCCGGATCAATTCAAGGCTACCGCAAAAAACACTTTGGACGAACTCAAACGTCTCTTAAGTAAAAACCAATAACCGATTCTTTTTTCGAAAATGTTGAGACAAGGCGGATGGCTTGGAAGACTATTGTCTTCGGGCCATTCTACCTAGCATGAATAAATTATCCTTCGTCCTTTTCTTTACCGTCTTTATCGATATGATGGGATTTTCCGTGATCTTTCCCATTTTTCCCGAAACGCTCAAAATCTTTCTCGCTAAGTCCGGCGATCCGGTCCTGGATAAGTTCACCGATCTGACAAGAATTTTAATGGAAGCCTCGTCGGGAGATTGGTCCTTATTCGTCGCTCTCTTCGGTGGAATCGTCGCTAGTCTTTATTCTCTGCTTCAGTTTGCGTTCGCTCCGATCTGGGGAAGAATCTCGGACCGTGTAGGAAGAAAACCGGTGCTCGTATTTACAAGTCTCGGAAGTTTTTTCGGATACGCGGTTTGGTTTTTTTCGGGAAGTTTTTCCCTCTTCGTTTTTTCCAGAGTGATCACCGGAATGATGGGAGGGAATATTTCCGTAGCTTCCGCGGCGATGGCCGACATCACGAGCGAAAAGGATCGTGCCAAAGGAATGGGTTTGATCGGAGCGGGAGTGGGCTTAGGTTTTATAGCGGGCCCGCCGACGGGGGGATTGTTTTCAAAAGTCGATCTGAGCTTTTTGGAACTCGCGTTTCCGGATATTCCGTTCACCGTATTTCCCGCCTCCGCTCTCGCCGCAGCTACGATCGCATTGATCAATTTGCTCATGATCGTTTTCTGGTTTAAGGAAACCTTAAACGTAGATCGGGGAGTTCAGGAAAAGAAAAAGATCCATCCGATCATCGGAGTATTCACTTCGAACAACAGAGAAGTGGTCTTGTATTCCCTTCTTTACTTCGTATTCGTGTTCGCGTTTTCTGGTTTCGAGTTTTCGATCAACTTTTATCTGAGTCAATTTTTGAATTACAGTCCGATCGCGATCGGTTTGACCTTCGTGTATATTGGACTGATCATCGTTTTGATCCAAGGCGGAGTCTTTCGAAGACTTTCCGGCAAGGTAAAGGAAACAAGACTCGTACGAGCGGGCGCCCTCTTCCTGATCGTCGGATTTTCCCTTCTCTATTTCGTATCGAACTCGTATCAGCTTTTTATATCGCTCACTTTTTTGGCTTCGGGAAGCGCACTGCTTCATCCTTCCCTTTCCACGTTAGTCTCTCTTGTGTCCGGAAAAGAGGAACAAGGCACAAATTTAGGAATGTTTCGAAGCCTCGCTTCTTTGGGAAGAGGTTTGGCTCCGTTCGCGTTTTGTCTGATCTATTTCAGTTACGGTCCGGCTCTCTCCTTTCTAACCTCGGGAATTATCTGCGCGGCGTTCTTAGCGTTTATCTGGAAGTTGAAACAACCCGGTCACGGACATCCCTGATTCGAAAGTTTCATAACGACGCACTTCGACGAAAAGGCTTCGAACGTCCGAATAATGTTGAGTCGTGTTTTCTTCGAGATCCGATTTTTGACTTCGGCTTAATAACGACAAAAAAAGCCGTTTTAACGTTGGAATTAAAGAATCGTTCTCAAAGCGGTGGACAATCTTTCAAAGTGAAGCGTTTCTTCGAGTTTGTTTCCGTTTTCGAGTCTCAGTAAAAACGTATCACGCACGGAACCGGAGTCGGTAACCGCCTTAAACGAAAGAATATCGATTCCATATAAAAACAGAAGCTGGGAAATTTCAAAAATAATCCCCGGTCTGTCCTTCATACGGAGATCCATAACGGTGCAATCGCTTCCGTGGGAATTGAATAAGAACAATTCGATATTGGATCGATCCTTGTTTTTCAGATATTCGGCTTTTTCGGGAAACCGTTCCAAATAACTCATAACCGAAACGCCTTGAAAAAACATTTCCTTGAGATCGGAATGAATCGTCTGTAGCATCTCGTCCGTCATCGGAAGAAGATCCACATTCTTAATGATAAAAATATCGCTGATATATCCGTCCTGCGACGTTTCCGCGACGGCTTCTCCGATATTCCAGCCTCTCACGAAAAGCGCCGCGGTCACTCGGTAGATGATTCCGATCTCGTTGTTCGAGATATTGACCTTCAGAGCGTACGAATCGTCTCTAGGGATGCAGGAAATATGAACGGAAGATTCTGTAGATGTTTGTATCATTGCGGTTCCCTCGAATACATTCTGTTTATTTCTAAAGCAATCATCCCATAAATCTAGAATCTATGGGATGAAAATCGGAAGATATAGATCAGAATGCAAGAAACGTGCCGCTTCGTTTTAGAGGGCGAACTTCACGCCGACGTTGGCGGAATAAATTTTTTCCGCAACCATTCCTTCCACCAAAACCTTAAAGGTAAGAAGGTTGATTTCAACACCGCCTATGAGATAGTTCAGACTGTCCTTTGCTCTTGCATCCCCTTGAGTTCGGATCGAAAGATTTCCGGTCGAAGAAGCGGAATATCCCTGTAAGAATTGCATCGGCAAACCGGCCGCGGCCGCATCCAAAGTCAAAGTAAGCGGTCCGCTCACGGCCAAACTCAAATTGGAACTTCCGCTATTCTGACTGATTCCCGCTCCGGCAAAGATCGTAAGAAAGTAAAACAAACGGACGCCGGTTCGGATATCGATCGGCAAGGATTCGGATTTCGCCCTATAATCCATCGTAAAGTCGGCGTCCCAACGTCCGCTCGCAGGACCGAAAGATACTTTCGGAATCGAAGTCGGAGAATAACCCAAACTCATTTCTTCGGTCTTACGATGGAATCCAAGTCCGAGACTCAACCCGGTAAAACCGAAAAAATCCAAACGTGTATAACGTTCTTTGATCAGTTGAAAACGAACCGTAGCACCGAAGGAATTATAATTTCCGGAAATTCTATATTGGTCCGTTTGATTGTTGAGATTTCTCAAATCGCCTTGATCGAGTTTGCCTTGAAATCCGTGAACGTAGATATTGATTCTATGAAGAAAGGAACGTTTCTCCTCTTCCTGATCGGAAGGACCGTTTCCGGTCAGCCAACCCAGGTTGACTCCCGCCATCAGAGTCGGGCTTAAGGAAGCTCCGCCATTCGGAAGATTCGGGAGAGTCACTCCCGCATATTGGATTTGAATGTCTTCGTTTTTAACGCCCGCAGCGGAAATCCCGCCACCGATTTGGAATCGGTTGATGGTTCCGGGCCCCATCATCGAGGAATTGATCGTTGTCAATAAAGCAGCGTCGGCCATGGACTTCACGACTTCGTTCAGATACTTGGTCCGAATTTCATTTTCCAGTCCGTTGAACTGGGAAGAAATGCTGCTCGGTATGATCGTACAAGCCTGTCCAGTACAGGTGACTTGTGCGGTTAAGGAACCCGCCGGAACCATTCCGGCAAAGGATAGAATTAAAATAGGAAGAATTCTTCCTACGCTAAAGTTACGGCAGGTATTCATTTTTATCCCGTTTGATTCGACGGGAACATCAGGAAATTTATTTCAGAGTCCCAGGCTTCTGCCTATGATCTCCTTCATGATTTCCGTCGTCCCCGCGTAAATTGTCTGGATTCTCGCGTCCAGATACGCTCTGGCAATCGGATACTCCATCATATAACCATAACCGCCGAAGAACTGCAAACATTCATCCGTATGACGTTTTTGCATCTCGGTCGAATACCACTTCACCATCGAAGCTTGTGCAGTATCCGATTTTCCTGCCATAGTATCCAGAGTCACCTTATCTGCGAAAGTTCGGCACATCTCCAGTTCCGTCGCCATCTCAGCCATCTTAAATTTGATATGCTGGAAGGAGCCGATTTTTTTGCCGAAAGCCTGTCTTTCCTTGATGTATTGAAGGGTTATTTTCTGAACGAGTGCGGTCGCTTCCACGGCAGCCAGTCCGAGGACCAAACGTTCCGTAGCCAACTTCTGCATCAAATATCGAAAGCCTTGTCCTTGTTTGCCGATCAGGTTTTCTTTCGGAACGATCACATCGTTGTAGTAAAGTTCCGACGTATCCTGCGCTTTCAGACCAAGCTTTTCGAGTCTTCTTCCTCTTTCAAAACCCTTCATCCCCTCTTCCACCATGAGGAGGGACATCGTGCCATTATCATGTTTAACAGCCGTAATCACTAAATTTGCCAATTGTCCGTTGGAAATGAAGGTTTTTTGTCCGTTGACCACGTAGTGATCGCTCTTTTCCACTGCGGTAGTCCGAATTCCTTTGAGGTCCGAACCGGCACCCGGCTCGGTCATCGCGATTGCAAGAATGCTATCCCCGGAAGCGCATCCGGGTAACCAACGTTTTTTTTGCGAATCGTCCGCGTAAGACGAAATGTACGGCGCGATCACGTCGTTGTGTAAGGAAATAAAGAAGCCGCTATTTCCCACTTTTGCGGATTCCTCTATTATGATTACGTTATATAGAAAATCAGCGTCGGATCCGCCGTATTCGGAGGGAATGTTCGGGCAAAGAAGACCGTTTGCGCCCGCTTTTTTCCAAACTTCTTTCGGAACGATTCCTACTTTTTCCCAAGCTTCATGATGCGGAGCGACTTCCGTCTCGAAAAATTTTTTAGCCATCTCACGGAACGCTTCGTGTTCTTCCGTGAATTGAAGGACTCTTTCCATTCTAATCTCTCCCTGCGTCTACGAATAGACTGTGTTCATTCTCATGTAAACGCCGGGATTCTTCTTCACGTAATCGATCAGATCATTCTGCTGAATGGAATACAATTCCGTATCCACTTCAGCTCTAAACGTATAATTCGACACAAAGTTTTTGGAGATGTTGTATATCTCTCCAACGAAGTCCCCGTCGGACAGTTCGGCTAACAAATTTCCGTTCTGATAGACGTTTACTTTTCCATTGCGGATGATATAGGCATCACCGTAAAATTCTTTTTCTCGCACAAGAATTGAACCCGCGTTCACTTTATGCAAGGTCATGATCAATTCCAGTTGTGTAATCTGGTGACTGGTCAATCCGCGGAAGTGTCTCGACTCTGCAAGCGCCTTCCAAGAGTTGGAATCTCGAATTTCGTTTAGTCTTGTTAGGTTATTTTTCAGATCCGAATTACGAATGAATTGTAAAAACTTATTCTTTTCGATGGTGAGAGCCAGAACGTCCGTCTCCGCGTATACGTCCGCCGCTCTCGGAAGATCCAGTACGAGAGAAGCTTCTCCGAAATATTCATAAGTTCCGTATCGTTTGATCGGCCCTTCTCCGTCTTGATTTAAACCTTCGAACTTTACGTTCCCGGATGCGATGATGTAGAACTTATCTCCCGGAGTTCCTTTGCGGATGATCTGGTCTCCTCGTTTGTATCGTTCCTCGTTTACGATCAGAAGAAATTCTTTCGCCTTCTCGATCGGAAATCCGTGAAAGATATCGATCTGAGTCATCACGTCGAGAAGGTTATACGCCTCGATATGTTTCGGCGGAGTGATTTCCGGATACAACGTATTCTCGATTCCGAAACGAGCCAGTTTCAGTTTGGTTCCCGCGGGCATATCTTTTCTCGCGATATGATATACTGTGATCTTTTCCTGAATTTCCGGAGGCAAGGACGCGAGGTAACTCACTCTCGTATGCAACGGAGGAATTCCCGCTTCGTGATAGATGATTCTGCGTTCCCAAGGAAATTCTTTGAAAAACTTCCAGCGGGATTCGGGAAGAATTCCGGCCGCATACATCTTATCGTGAATTTCGGGCTCGTTCAAATGATCCGACGTGTAGATGAAAGACTGATCCTGGAAGAAGAATTCGAATCCGACCGACGGAATCGAATGAAGCGCATAATGAAAGTTGAATTCTCCGCCGTTGATCATCGTCGCTTTTCCGATGATGATCGGCTGGAAGTGAAAGAGTTCCTGAAGTTCCTTTTTAGGAATTTTGGTGAGCGCCGAATACTTTCGCAAGAAGCTGTCCATCACGGTTTCGGTCGCGTGGATCGTGATCTTGTTTTCTTCGAGAATCTTTTGAAACGTTCCGGCGTCGTGATCCGCGTGGCAGTGCGTTAAAATGACGTGGTTGATGAGTTTCGGATTTACGTTCGATTGACGCAGCCACTCGGTCGAGTTGACCGGAGGGTCCACCATGATTCCCTGATGGTTCAACCAGATGATAAAACCGGAGGTATTGTCCTCCGGATCGAATCCGTGAGACGGTCCAAGACAAGTGATTCCGATGATCGGAGCTTGAAACGGTTCGGTCGGCCTTTCCCCGATATCGTATTTGATGTTGAATCCTACTTCACCGGGAACTTCGATTTTTCTTTCTCCGTCCTCGATGAGAAAGTCCCCGCTTTCCAGTTTGAAAAGAATTACGTTTCCATAATATACTTTATTGTCGTTGTCGAAGACCTTGAATTCTACGACGTCTTCTAATCCCTTGTATCCGCGGAAGTAGGCCATCTCCGCCTTCATATCGGGAAACCCGAAGGATTCTTCCCCGTTGAGATATTCGCTCTTGAGGTTGATATTGTCCGGTCCCATGAGAGACTCTCTGAGTACGGTAATGAGCTGAACTCGTTGTTCTTCCGTACATACGATACAAGTTTTTTTCTGTCTTAAAAAGAAGTTATAATAGATGGGGAATTCGAGTTCTGCTGTACTGATTCCCTTTTCTACGTGAAAGAATTTGTTCGGTAGAATAAAAACCAACGGGGTTTTTTTCTCGAACCCCATTGTGTCTTTGATCGTTTCCGGTGGAGAGCCGATTTGAAGGTATCCTTCGGAGGTATCGATCAGATACCCTCCTCTAGGCAATTCCGTATAACCTTTGTATGTTTCTTTCAGCATAGTACGTTCATGAAAGGAAAAAGAATTATTTGTGTCTTTCGATAAAATTCTTAATTTGAGCTTTCGGAAGCGCTCCGATCACCTTATCCACAAGTTGTCCGTCTTTGTATAGCAAGAGTGTCGGGATGGAAGAAATTCCCAAGCTCTGTGCCGTATCTTGGTTATCGTCCACGTTGAGTTTTTTGATTTTTACCGTTCCGTTCATTTCGCTGGAAAGTTCTTCAAGAACGGGAGCAACCATCCTGCAAGGGCCGCACCATTCCGCCCAGCAATCGATGAGGACCAATCCTCCGGATGTTTCACTCTTAAAATTTGAATCGTTGACTTCTGCCAATGCCATCTTTGATTCAGTCTCCTTTTTTCCTATAATATATATCAGACTCGTTCGGTCTATTTTTTCTTTTTCTTTTTCTCTTTATCCGCTTCTAATGATTCGACTTTCTCTTTGAGAGATTCGATCAATGTTTTTGTTTTTTCCAAATCCTCCGTTTCTCCGTCACCCGTCGTCTGAAGAATCTTACGGTTCACCTCGAGCATCGAGATGGACTTTTTCAGATCCCCTGCGTCTTGGGTGGAAAGGTCGAACTTGGCGCGGTATTCTTGTGCGGCGTAGTTACACAATTCGAGAATCAAATTAAAGTGTTCCTGTCTGATATAATAATGCGGGTTTTCCAAATCCCTTTCTTTTTCAAAAGCACGGAAGTCGAAGACGTTCTTACACAAAACCGCGATCTTAAAATGAATCTCGGGAAAGCTCCATTTCCATTTGCTGTTGGTTCCGAACGCATCGATCGTTTTGTTAGTTACCTGACGGATCGCTTTGATAAAATTCAATCTTTGAACCGGACTAAATTCGGTAATTTTTGCGAGAAGATCCTTATTTTCGGCTAAACTTCCTTCATAGTCGGCACCCACGATCTTCTCCATAACGGAGATGGCGTTGTAAATTTCTTTCCTTCCCGTATTCAGGTAGGTATCGCTTTTGATATCGAGAATCGCCACGCTTAGATCGTTGACCAAAAGGCAGGTGTTGATCGTTTTGATCGCGTTGATCGACAAGGCGATTTGATAATAGGGCTCGAGTTTGGGAACCTTCTTTAGTTGGGACTTAAAAAGGTTACTTTCCTTTTTGAGATCGTCTAAGTAAACTTTGAAGTCCGTCAGTTTTTCGGCGAATTCCTGCTTTTGTTCTTTGGTGAGTGCCATGCTAAAATCAGTTTTTTTCCCAATCGGATTTGTTATTCAGAGTATCGGCCATTTTCAAAGTTCAATGGATAGAACCGCCGGGAATCCCTCCGTTTTCAGGGAATTTTCTTTCCTTAAGCTACGCCTGCGTATCGACGATTCCGCCCGTGGACGAAATCGGATCGGAAACGGGAATTCCCTCTTGCTTTTCCGGCAAGATCGAAGAAGAAGCCGATCCGGTGGAAACCGGTTCCGGCGTTGCAACGACTTCGGGAGAAGCGGCGCCTGCGGAGGAACTGAGCGAAGATATTTCCATAAAATCAGCTTTCTCACGGATTCTCGAAAAAAGAAACCGTTTTCCGCATTCCAAGGAGAACCGTGACCTGACAATTGTCCTTACTTACTATTTGACAGATAAAAGCAAAGGGAAAGTCTAACAATCAGGCTTTGCTTTCAAAGCTGTTTTTGAGGTATTACTTATGTTAGCACCACTGGCAGTCTTCGGATCACTCGGTTGGACTGAAATTCTACTGATTCTTTTTATCGCTCTCCTACTCTTCGGAGGAAAGAGATTGCCTTCTCTCGCAAAGGATCTCGGAGACGGAATCCGTTCTTTCCGCAAATCCTTAACGGGAGAATCGGACGAACCGTCCCAGCAAATCAGCCAAGAACAATCCGTTCCTAAGGAAGAAGCGAAAGCTTCCAAATCCAAAAAATCCAAATCCGTTTGACGACCATCCGCGGAATGGCCGGAAAGAAAAAAACCAAAACGACCTCTCTCCCCCATCCGACGCCCTCGAAAGAATCGTTCTCTCGAGATCGGGAAAAGTATATGACCTTGGGGGATCATCTGGAAGAACTCCGGATGGTTCTCATTCGATCGCTTCTCGTAATCGCCGTCATCATGGGAATCTCCCTTTTTTTCGGAGAAGAGATTCATAAAATTCTCGTTCAACCTTACAAGAACGTTTTAGGTCCGCAGGCGACCTTCTATCAGATCAAACTGATGGCTCCGTTTATGATCTATCTCAAGAGTTCGTTTATGATCTCGGTTCTTTTGGGTCTTCCGTTCGTTCTGTTTTTTCTCTGGGGTTTTATTTCTCCCGCGCTCGACCCGAAAACGGATCGTTACGGTAAGTTCTTAATTCTTTTCAGTACGCTTCTGTTTTGGTTCGGAGTTTGGCTTTGTTGGATGGAAGCCTTTGAAAACCTTTTAAAAATCTTTTTGGTGAACTTTATCCCTCCCGACGTGGAAGCGAAACTTCCGATCGACGAGTATTACGAAATTTTTTTTAACATCCATTTGATTTTCGGTTTATCTTTTCAGCTTCCTATTGTACTCATTCTTCTTGGCAGTTTGGGAATCATCCGTTCTTCTTTCCTGCTTTCAAAGTGGAGGGAAGCGATCATCGTTCTGGCAATCGCGGCCGCGGTTCTTTCGCCCGGTCCGGATTTGATTTCCATGTTGTTCCTGTTCGTTCCTTTGACGATCCTGTTTATGGTCTCGATCGTTTTGATGAAGGTGATAGAGAGAGAATAACTTGTTAAACAAAATTCCTTCCAAACTCAAACTTCCCATCGCCGTTTTCGTTCTCAGCTTTCTGTTCTTTTTGATTTATACGGTAGCGGACGACATCATTTTGAAATCCCCATTGGGTCAAAACAAGGCAATCTCTCTTTCGATCCGTCTCGCATTTGCCCTTTCCTTTTCGATGCTTTTGGCCTCTCTCGTATTCTATTCCGTAAAACTAATATACGCTTCGATGCGTTCTCTTGTGACTCTCGTTCAAGACTGGGGAAGCGACGTTTATGAGGAACATCCGGTCGCCGATCGGGACGATGAAATCGGTGAACTCGTTCGCGCGTTTCGTCTGAAATTCTTTCAACAAAAGGAAATGGAAGACGAACCGGCTCAGGAAGCGATGAATGAAAGAACGAGGGAGATCGCGGACTCGGTGCAGCGCGCATTTTATCGGATTCAACTTCCCAAGATCCGCAACTTGGACGTTTCCCTTTTCCCGAGAATGAGCGGAGACTCTAACTGCGATTATGTGAACGTCATTCCGAGCGCGGACGGTTGTGTGGGAATTCTCGCGGGATTTCCGAGTCCCGGAGTTTTAGAATCCGCATTCAAAGCGAGACTCGAAGGAATTCTCTCCTTAGCCAACGAAACCTCCGGCGTCCGCGGAGAGGAAATGGTTTTAAAGATCGGAAAAATTCTTTCCAAGATGCCGATTCCGTTCTTAAACCTTTCCCTCTTTTATCTAGTCGCCAAAACGGGAGAATTGGGTTGGATTCATTTTCAGGAACTTCCCGCTTTCGTGTATAAAAACGAAACGTTAAACGCATTCGAAAAAACGAAAGTTCGTTACTTCGATTACAAAGCGGTCGATTTGGATCTCAAAAAAACAACCTTAAAAGCGGGAGAATATTGGATCTTGGTTTCGGACCGGATCTATTCCGCGATCGGAATTCCTTCCGGAGAGTTCACGAAACAATTTGAGACCGCTCTTGCGGGTAAGAATTTCGGAAATTCCAGAGATCTGGTTTTGGATTGCGGAAGAATCATCGAACGCAGATACGGAAAAGACGTCCTAGAAACTTCCGCGTTTTTAGCCGTTGCGCGAAAGTGATCGTTCGTTTGTCCGCGCTTGCATTTGCTTTGCAAGAAAATGGGAACGGAAAATATCCGATCGGGAATGTCTGGGATGCAATTTAAATCGGAAGACAATCTTTCATCGTTTTAGATCATTCCTATCAAACGGCCCTCATTGGATGTCAAGAAACCAGCCTCTGAATCCGGAAATCCTCAGAATTAAATTCAAAATCCATACTATTCAAACAAACTAAATCAACCAAACGCCGAGAAACAAACCCATAAAAATAAAAGCCCGAACGTTTCCGCCCGGGCTTTTGATTTCTGCGTCGCGTCCTTTTACGACGGATCGACCGCTAAATTTTTTAAAAACGATTCATCGGTCTTCTTATCGTTGTCACACCGTAAGAATCTCCGTGAATTGCCGGTTCTTTACTTGGAGCCCCAGCCCTGAACTATGATCGGACCGAAAGCCGTTACGATCAGTGTCAGAAAAAGAACGATGATCGGAACGATCACACGCTCGTATCTTGAAAAGAAAGTTGCGTGATGAATTTCCGGTTCGTTCTCTAAATACTCGCGCACGACGTGTTTTGTCAAAAGGTGATTGAGCGCAACCGGCGGAGTCAAATATCCCAACTCAAACGAAACGAGAGCCGTCATCCAAAAGTTCAACGGATGAATTCCGTTCGCCTTTGCGATCGGATACAGCGTAACGGAAACCAAGATCACCGCACCGTAAGGATCCATCAGCATACCGATGATTACGAGTACGATCGTCAAAACGATCATCGCGGACAAAGGAGAACCCAAATGTGTCGGAAAGAGATTGATCACGTTGGAACGTTCAAACACCCCTCCCATACAAGCCGAAAGCCCCATGAGCATCAAAAGGGCTCCGAGGTGGGAACCCGTGTCATACGAGGTTCTAGAAATCTTCACGACATCCCGCGCGTTCGAAGCCGGGTGATGCTCTTTCCGACTCTGTTTGTGATCCCAGTAAATCAAAGCAAGCATCGCGATCGGTAACATATACGGAGCCGTATGTTCGTCGAAATGAGTATTCAGACCGAACACAAGCACGAATACGATCACAACCGCGAGCAGAATATACAAACTAAACGGTTTAAAAACGGACCAGGTCGTTTTTATCGCGCCGGATTCGGGCTGAATCTTCCAGGATTCTTTGCGTAAAAACCAGCTTACGACCAAGAACAAGGTCGTAGAAACCGCGAATACTCTCCAGCCCCAGTGAAAGAGTTCGTCCGTGGTCACGTCCAAATTCAAAGAAGCGACGATCACCACCAAAAGACAAGGAGGAAGGACCACTCCCAAACTTCCGCTCATCGCGGTTGCGGCTAACGCTCTTTCTTGGGAGGCGCCGGCCCTTCTGAGTTCGACGAAGATCGTCGCACCTAACGCCAATACGACGATCCCCGAGGCGCCGCTGTAGGCGGTCGGAAGCGCGGCCGCGATCACGACGATCACCGCTAAAAGTTCCGCGGGAAGTTTCCAAGGTTTCAGAAGATCGAAAAATCTTCTTCCGAGAGAAGTGTCTCGGAGTAAAATCCCCGTCCAAACATACAAACCGATCTGGATATACAGAGTCGCATGCGCGGTCAATTTCTGCAAATAAATCGCGAGACCGGCGGGATGATATTCGATCAGAGTAAAATAAACTCCGCAAACCGCCGCCATCCAGCAATACAATGGGATCGAGAGAAGAATCTCGGAAACCCTGCTTTTTTGCCGGTCGGCCGGGATATTGTTAAATTCAGAATTTCGAATATTATAAACGTTCAATGCGCCCAGAAAGACGAGTCCTACGATCCACAAAATCTGGATCTGCGCGTCCACCCCCTTGCTGAACGGAAGCATGGAGGCCGCAGAAAAGACAAGGATCGCATTCGCGAGAATCTGACTTAACTCCGAAGCGAGTTCTTCCTTTTTATTTTCGGGGTTTTTGAGAGCGATATGATAACGTCTCGTAGTCGAGACGATCCCGGCGACCAGAAGAAGAATCACCATCGTCATCGGAATATAATCGATGGCAAAGATCGTGATCGAAGAAAGTTTTCGTTCCGTTCCGCAATAGAGTTTTTGTCCGAAGCTGAGTTCCATCGGAGGGAGAACGGAAGAAGCCGCCGTCGTAGCCGCGCCTTCCTTTTTCGGAGGAGCTTTAGAAGCGGAATCGGTTCCTAAATCCAGTTCTTCCAAAAGGGCGGAATCGGAAGCGCTGACTTCCACCTTTTCCAAAGAATTGATTTCGGACGCGATGCAGTGAATCCGAATCTCCGCATAACGCGGCCAGATGGATTCTCCAAGCTCGAGCATTCGAGCCTGGACCAACTGACCGAAACTTTGAATCAAAGGAACAAAAAGAAAGAGCAGTACTGCCCAAGATACGATTTTTTTTGCCATGCGTTCTCGTTCTATCCGGTTATTCTAAGGAATCGGAACATTCTTCCGCACCGGCGTCCGCTTTACAACGAACCCCTTTCATCAGCTTGAGAATGGAAGCGTGATATACGCCCTTGTCTCTCAATTTAATGCGAACTTCCCTGAATTTCTCGAAGTAACCTTTGACTTCTTCTTTGGGAACTTCGAGCCAATACTTGGCGGGAACTTCTCTTTCCGCCTTTCTGGTCAATTCAAGCATCGTATCAAACTGAGTCGCCGCCCATTGTCTGGATTGATTTCCGTAATCCGCGGGAAAATCCGCGGTCTTTCCAACGATTTGAAACGTAAGTTGTCCGATCGGAAACTTTACGATTCCGCCGTTCGGCATAACACCTTTCATCAATTCGAGAGGTTTAAAACCGACCGCGGGAGAATAACAAGCATCCGCACGTCCGTTGTTGAAAATTCCCGCAAAGGTAGCGATCTCCGCGGGAACCATGGAAGAACCCACAACGTCGACCATCGTAGTCGCCGCTTGATCGTACGTCAAAGTAGCGATCTTCTTCCCCGCGAGATCTTTAATGGAACGGAGATTCTTGTCTCTCAAAAGAAGATAAACCGCGCCTCCGGGAAACATCGCCATCGTTTCGTATTCTCCCGCAACGTTCAACTGTCTCGCTTTCGGATTAGCAAGAACGTCGATCGTTCTTTTCAGAAGATCATACGAAGGAAGAGCGCCGATCGCTTCAAGAGAACCGGATTGAGGAACGTAACCGCGGACGCGAAGGCTCGTCAAAAATGCGAGATTGCACTTGCCTGCCTTGAAATCGGAGTTCGCAACGACTTCGTCCGTGTAAGCCTTCGGTTCGAGACGGATTCCCCAGTTCAGAGCCTGTGCCTGATAACGAAGAGCGGACTTATAGATATCACCGTGCGTTCCGGACGGATCGAAGACGCAGATCGTCTTATTGATCGGATCTGCCGCCGAAAGCGAAGACGCAAGAGCCAACGCAAGAACGGTTAGAATTTGGAAACGGATCATGGATATTCTCCTTACTATTGAATTCTCAGTTAGAATGACTTTGGATCAAAGACCTTTGAGAAGATCGTCGTCTTCTTTCAGATCGCGTTTGCCTTGCGGAAAACTTCCGAGAAGCAAAGGACCACGATGGCCTTTTTCTTTGATCCAGATTTTATCGGACTCGTGTCTGGAAAGTTGTTCCGCATACGATTCAAGAAGTTGAAACTCGGGATTCCCCTGACCTTTCTCTAAAATTTTCGCGTGTTCCTTTACGGCCTTTTTGATCGCGTCCTGATTTCCTCTTCCGGCTAACGCTTGGATATGAAACGCGCGGGAAAGACTGACGCCCGCTTTATCGCCTAACGCGACCGCACGATCCAGCTGCTGAAACGGATCCTTGCCGGCAGGAGTTGCGCCCGGAATCGAAAGCCAGATGATCGCTTCGAGAGCAAGGGGAACTCCCCACCATTCTTCCGCATTTAAGCATTTGGACGCGTTAGACACGATCGATGGGATGTCGGTGGGAACGTTTGCGACACCTTGCGCGGCTCGGTCATGAAGAATCGCAAGTAGACTCGCGGAAAGACCGATCAAATAGTAGAACTGATCTTCTTTGGAAAGAGAAGGACATTTACCGTTCCATTCTCCGAAATACAGATTAAAACGTTTGTAGGCTTCGCCGTATCGTTTTGCGGCAAGACCGTGGTTGCGGATTTCGACCGCTTGATGATCGGTCGCTTCTTCACCCTTCCCTCTGCGGACTGCGGAGAGATAGCGAAGTTCCGCTTCCTGAGCTTCTCGTTCCGCGCACATTCCGGCACCTAACATCGCGACCAAAATCGGAAGATCGGGACGTGGGGCAACGCGCTCGAACGAACCGATCAAGGGCGCCAAGCTCACACCGGCGTTGCAAACCGAGTCCAAATCCTTGGACTGGAGCATAAACGGGATTAGGTGATCTTCTGCATAGGAAGAAATCGTCCTTCCGGTGACGTTATAAACGAGGGAACAAGAGAGAGCGTTTATTGTAACAATCGTTACAAATAAAAGTAAACCAAACTTCGACTTTCGATTTCTCATTTCAGGTACATTTATCGCTTAAGAGATTTTGATGAAAGTTAATCGCGGCTTCAGATCCGTCCATGATTTTTTTTAGAATGCTCGTTTTATTTTGGGCGAGTCGCGTACTATAGAGAAGGTCGATTGTAAAAGTGGAATCTGTGGTAGTTCCTACATTCTTTCGTAGTTCCGGGAAGTTTTTCGTGGTAGTTCCCACGTCATTTGTGATTCAAAGCAAATTCCGCCCGGTAGAAGTCCCTCCAATTTTCCGTGAATCAAACTTTGTAGGATGTACAACAGATCAAAACTTCCCGTCCCAACCGTCCTACGCCCGACTCACAGCGCCGGAACGAATTCGTTCGATCAAACCGAGAGTTTCCGGTTCCGGATCGACTCCGAGTTCCTTTCTTAAGGACTTTTTGAATTCTTCGTATTTGCGAAGCGCCTCGTTTTTCCGATCCAACTGCAAAAGCGCCTCGAAATGAAATCTCCACGCTCTTTCATCCAAATCATCCAAACGAATCCAGCTCGCGGAATCTTCCAGAAGCCCCTCCATCTCCTTTCGTTCCCCGTCTTTCTCGCACAAGAAACGGAAGATTTCGATCAAACTCTTGCGAATGTATTCTCTTCGAATTTCCGATTCGGGAAAATACAAATCGAACTCGAAAAAGTCTCCGCGATAAAACGCTCTTGCAAAACGAAATTCCTGAATCGCAAGTTCGGTGTCGCCTTTTCGAAGCGCCTTTGCCCCGCCCTCGTAGTGTTTTTCGAATAACTGAAAATCGGTCTGCACCAAATCCTGTCTGAAAAAAAGACGATCTTCGGAAAAGACAAGCGCCTCCGGATTTCCGATGATTCTCCGCAAACGAAAACAAAGTGCGTGCAAACTGTTGAGCCCGTTCTTGTCCGTCATTCCCGGCCAAAGAAGTTCGAGCAGCTCCTCTCGATGAATTCCTTTCTCGAAACGAATGAGAAGAATTTTGACGAGCTTCAACATCTTCTTTTTGCTCGAGATTTCCGTTTGAGGAATTCGAACTCCCCCCCGTTCCAATTCCAAGCCGCCGAGCGCTCGGATAAAGATCTGATCTTTTTCGGAATGAGGAGAACCGATCTTGGAATAGGCGGCGTGAACTTCCTCCTCCTTCGTTTTGTTTCCTTCCGTTTGTTTTTCGGAAACGAGCTCGAATTCTTCGGGAGAAGTCAAAGCGTGTTTCAATTCCTCTCGAATTTCTCTTCCCGATTTGTTCAAAGTGAGAAACGAATCCACGGAAAACATCAAAATCAAAAAGCTAAAATGGGACGTATACGGAAACGGAACGATATCCATCGCGACGAGAATATCGAGAAACACGTTCGTGCAAAATACGATCAAACCGACGAGCAGAAATAAATTTCGAAACAGGTTCCGCACGAACTGAGTGATCACCTTAAAGAGAGTCCAGATGATCATCAAAATTCCGGACAGATAAAAATACTGAACGAGCAAAGGCTGGTCCGTTTCGTAGATCACGATTCCCAGCGCGGGAAAGGCTCTCTGGTGCGCGAGCCCGATATGATACGAATTCGGATCCACGAGGATGACCGCGGACAAGAGAACATTGAGAAGAATGTAGAGATAAACGAAATCCTTACTGAAAATTCTGCGATAGCTATTTACAAAAAGAATCATCGTCATTCCAAAAATAGGAATGAACGCGTTTTCAAGCCTTTCCCAAATCAAGGCCTCTTGTGCGTTAGCCGTATTGATCGTTTTTGTAAAAAACAAGAGATAAAAGCCGTAAGAAACCTGTAAAAAAGCGAAATGTAGGAGATACACCTGCTTTCTGTTCTTATAATATAGAAATAGATTATGGAGCGTTCTATAAGCGAGGATAGTCGCGACTAAATAGCAAGAAATCTGATAGAGCGTTATATTCATTGATTTTCAAATACCTTTTTTATCTTACAACCGTTCAGTTAAATTGTGAATAAAAGCTCATGATTTTTTATCAATCAAAATTCTTTCGCACGTATTAGAATGCAGAGAATCACGATTTTGAAATTAGTTTTTTAGAGAAGAGAGAGTTTTTTTAAGACAAGAAGAAGACAAAAACTTATTTTATGGCATGACCTGAAACTAGAACGGCCTGCGATTTTGCAGGCCTCGTAACGAACTTGATTCGCTATGATTTTTTAAGGGCAAATGATCAGCGAACTTGGATCGCTTGCAGCCGCTCCTATGAATCTCATTCCGCCTAACATATACGGATCCGACGTATTCTCCGTGGCGAGAGTAAAGAACTGAATCACGTTGCTTCTCGCGTTGATCGCACACGCGGTGTTATTCGTCGGATGTCTCAGTTTCGGAAAGTTGATCTGCGGAGGAAGGGGAACCTCCTTCAGAATACTATTGACAAGAGGCACCACGAGCGAAGTGACTAACGGTTCGATCACACTGTTGATTCCGTCCGGATCGAGTCCGAAAGGATTGTTTGCGATTCCTTCCAAAACTTCAACCGTATAATCCAAATTATTCGTGGAAAGAATCACCTGAAGAGCATTCAAGTTTTGTAAATTAGGATCGTTGTTCGGATTGGAGAAAGTGATGAATTTGAATTCCGCGTCCGCGGCCAAACTGATCCGAACCGCGCCTAACGTGTATGTGTATCCGTTCGGCCTCGTATCCGCTCCGCAATCCGTCAACTCTGCTCCGGTGAGTCCCGTGCAGCTCGCCGGTTTTTTCGCGACGATCTTCAACTGCATCTCGGTAAAATACAAACGCAGTTTCGGAATTCCCGGTCCCGTCATCGGTTTGAATTTTACGCTCGGAGCCAGCACCGGTTCCATCACCATCTCGATATCGTCATAAGGTTTTGCGGCCGGTGCGAGTGCGTTCGATCCGTTTAACCCCTGCAGTTTTTCTCTCCCCGGCGCTAAGATCGTAATGATCGGAGAGGCTTTGAGCAAAGTAGTGGTCAATTGAAAGAGAGGATTTCCTCCCGAATAGCTGTTGATCGTTTCGATGAAGGATTTATTCATCGTGATGTCCAATCCTCTTCTTTGCCAGAGATGAAACGCAGCTTGAGAAATCGTATCCGAATGAAGCGACAACAGAAATCCCGGATTCGCATTGCTCTGCGTAAACTGATACGAAGAAGGGAACGGTGTCGCGGGGTTTCTCGTGATGATCATTCCCGTTTTGGCGGCCTGATTTCTGAGTCCTCTTCCCTGCGGGTCCACGTAGTTGCTCGAAAAGGAAAGATCCAAATTGCTCACGAGTCCTTTATTCACTCCGTCGTGTTTGATCACGCTGTCCGTTCTGAGCTTCATCTTTACAGTCAAAGGAAAATTACGGAGCGGTTCGGGAAGATAACTCGGCAATTGAATCGTAACCCCGTCGTCCCGAAGCGCGCCGACCACGGAATTCAACACGTTCGGCGCGATTCTTTGTACGATGTCTTTTAGCATGTACTGGGTGATGATCCCTTTTACGTAAGGCACCGTTCCGCCCGCTAGATTCTGAACCGTTCCTCTTCCGATCAAAGGAACAAGAATGTTATCCACCCCGCCTTCGTTGGATCCGGAATATTCCATCGGAGCGGTATACATAAAGTCTTTCGTGTCTTCCACGCCGGAATAAATTCCCATCGGAAGAAAGGTCGGATTGGACCAAGGCAATACGAAGAAGTTATTCGTTACGGAATCGATGTCCGCGTTGCTCGGATTGAGAGGGAACACCGTATTGTTCACTGCAAACGGGCTTCGCACCGCCATCGAAACGGTTCCCGTTCCATCGACCGATAAAACGTTTCTCGCTCTTGCCATTCTCAAAGAAGGAGTGGTTAAGTAAATATTCGGAAGCTGATTGTTGCCTCCGTTCAAACCGGGGTCCACATTCGGATCCCAATTCAAACGCGCGGTCGTCTTGAAATACATCAATGTTCCCGGCGAAATAAAGATCGTATACCAGTCTTCATAACGGGAAACGATAAAAAGATCCACTTCCACATAACGCGAACTCAGATCGAGCCCGAGTCCGGGCGCGGTGTTCGCTGTTCCCGGATTGACCCGCAAGTCGGCGGCTACGTTTCCAAGCTGCGTGCCGGAGGCATTCTTCACAAATGCGGGAAGGCGCATATCGGTTACATATACGTCCATCGTCATACTCGCCGCGCCGAGCGAATCCTCCAGAGGAGCGTTATAACGGCTGAAAGGCGCGGCCGCTTTCGGCCATTTGTCGAACGCCCATTCTCCCTGATCCTCCGCTCCTTTCGGCTCCACTACCGAAGTCGGATATGTCGGATATGCGGAAGAAGGAACCCAACAGTATCCTCTTCCTTCCGCGCCGGGCTTTGCGCCCAACACGGATATAAATTGTTGATTCTTGAAATCGTCGAACTTGTTCGTTCCAGGAGAACCGGATTGTCCCGGACGAATACAAGCTTCTCCGATGTTCCACTGACCGTTATCGTAAAATTTCTTTTTGGAATGATCGGGTAATCCTATTAGGAATTCTTGAAACGTTCTCGGAGTCCCGTTTACGTCCTGCACCTTGAACGCTCCGGTGGTAAACTTCTGAATCACCTTCCCCAAAAACGGAAGCATCTGTGCCTCGTCCATCACTCCGTTCGAAATGTTTGCAAGAAGATTGTTCGCGTTGTTTAGATTTCCGTAATTGAAGCTGAAGTATTTTTTATACGTCGGACCGAACTTGGTCTGAATCTCATAATAATACGTGTTTCCGCCGATCGTAGGCGGCACGGAAGAAGTCGAAAGATTCACGCTGATCGCGTTCATCGTACAAGTCGATCCGGGAAGAGCGCTCGGACAAAGTTTTACCGAAGACCCGCTTCCGCTTTTTCGGAGATAAATCGAATCGATGTAATTCTCCCCCGCGACCGGATTTTGAAACGCTGAATTGACGGTGACGTTCGCGGACGTATCCAGAGAAATATCGTCGGTCCCGTTGAGCGCCTTGCTCATCGCACCCTGCACGATCGAGTTGTTCAGAGAGTAATTCAATGTCGTTTTAAATTCCTGGCTGTAAGGAAGAAGCGGTTTATTCGAAACCGTGAGCGCGTCTTGACTGATGTTGAGCGTGTATTTTTCTCCGGGTTTGAGTTCGCGGTACGGATTGAGGATCAGTCTTTGTTCGCTGGCCCAGTAAAATTCCACACCGATCCCCGGACCGGCCAAAGGTCCGGAAGTTCCGGTCAACGTTATGCTCGCTTCGGTGAGCGCGCGGTTCATCGGTTTGGAAAACTGGATTTCCAGATCCTTATACCGGTTTACGTTTTCGTACGAATTGATAAAGAGATGCGCCTGCGGTCCGGCGTTTCCAAAATTTACCGGAAGAGTGGCGACGTTATTGTCCACGTTGTTGTAGGGAGGAATGACGGAATTGTTCGAAACTTCTCCGCCGGACGGACTTCCTAAGTCGAATAACGCCATCAGATCAAAGCCGGAATCTTTCTTTTTATCCGAGCAATCGACCGTGAGCCAACAGAGAAACAATACGGTTGAAATCCATTTGATTCTTTGATTGAGCATCTGCATTCCCTTCCTATTCCACTTTTTTCTTTTTAAAAACAGGGGTAAGAATACGAATCCCGTCCGATTTCATACTTATCTCGTACTTATATTCCGGATTTTTTTTCGAATGTTCGAATAAAAAAACCTTTTTCTAACGATTGTTTTTTAAAAAGGGATGAGTGAAACTGAATACCGCAAATCTTCCTGCCCGAAAAATCACACTTCCATTCCGGCTCCGATCCAAAAAAAACGCGGGCTTCTTCGCATTAAAAAAAAGCCGGTTGGAACTTCAACCGGCGTTCGAATTGTTTGCATCGTTTTGGATCGAACGATGCAAAGCGGCTTTTAGAGTTAGAGACTTGAGGGTTACGATTAACGGCTAAAGATCGAAGTGAGATTGTCCCAATATGTCGTCGAATCCTCGTTCTTGTTGAATCTGTCCCAGAACACGGTTCCGTCCGGAAACGGCTTTCTTCCCTTTTCCGTGATGTCCGCAAACAGATTCATCAGAACTCCCGCAGTATAAAGAAGCGAACGGTTTCCCGATCGGCTTTGAACCATATCCGATACGGTCAATCGATCCAAATCGTCGAAGATCTCGCGGATCGTATACGGAGTGTTCATGTCCGCTTCGAGATAACTGAAGAATTCTCCCGTTAAGGAAAGTCCCATGAGTACTCCATTGACGCACCTTCCGTAAACGGCGGAGACTTCGATCAACGCGGGCGTGTCGGAAGTCAAAAGATTCGTTACGAGATAGTCTCGATTGCCGGACGAATTTTGAAAGATCGATCCGAGCAAGTTGAGAACATGTACGATCTCCGTCTGAGACGGTGTTACGTCCAAAACCAAATCCATTGAAAAGTCGAACATCGGAATCAAGGAATACACCGAATCACGGGAAAGATAATCCCTCAATCGAACCGCGACCACTCCCATATCGTCCCAAAGAGGATCATACACGTTCGCCGGTCTTGTATCGGGATACGCAGCGAGATCGGTTCCGAGTTTTTCCAAATACGTCTGCAGGTTGAACTGAACGGAGGTCGGAGTTTCCGATGTAAGTTTGATTTCACCCGCAACGGAAGCAAGACCCGCAAAGAAAAGATCCGCCCCCGGTTGGCGGCTCGGTCTTCCCATTTCCGCAAGCATGTGAACCAGATGAGTCAAAAGTTTTGTCTTGGACACAAGGTTCAAAAGTCCGTCTTGAAATCCCCTTTCCTTTTCGATCAACACGGACAAAGGACTGCGAATGGGTTCTTCCGTGATCGGATCGCTTTGACGAAAGAGATATTCTTCCGGTCCCGCAAAACGGTTCCTGAATTTTCCGTTGGGAAGCGCGGTCTTAACGACCGTGATCGTTCTTCCTCCCGAATTCGTTTCGAGATCGGTGGTTTGTGTCAAGAGCGGTCGCGTCAACGCAGCGCTGAGTCCGGTCAAAAGTTGAAACGGATTCTTATTGTTCGCCGAATCGGATTGATCCGTTAGAGTTTTTGCAAGGGATACGATCAAGGGAAGAAGTTTGTTTCGTTTGTCCCAGTAAGCATTCACTTGAGAAGGCGATACCGCATCCGCCGTTAAAAACGAAAGGCGTTCCATAACAGGAAAATTGAATGCGAATACCGGAGGCAGAACCCCGTATTGGGAACTCGGCGGATAAAAGATATTGTAAACGTTGGAATCTCCGAGACTGTTGAACGTGATCGAACTCGTTCCGCTCGTTCCGTAATCCCAGGCTTCGAGAAAGAACATACTGTCTCCCGGAAGAGAGGAAAAATTCTCCTCCAACACCTGCGTCCCCGCAACGCGAAAGTTCGGCTGCGTTGAAGTAGCGCAGCCCGGTTTCCACAACGAACCGAGAACGTTCCACTTTCCGTTTTGTTTACTCGCACAGCCGCTTCCGTCTTGAAACTGAGGTTTGGCTCCCATCAATCCTTTGAGTCCGTTCGCGATCACGGTAACAAACGCGGCCATCTTATAAGGAACTCCCGGTCCGAGAGAAGCGCGCAAAGGAATCACCGCGACCATTCTTTTTTCGGAAAGAAGCCACTGAAAATTCTTATAAAGAACTTCTTCGTCCGTTTCCAGAGCGCGCTCGCTGGAAGTTTTCGCGATTTCCCAAATCGGAATGCTCCATCCTTTCGTTCCGCTTGCGTTCACGCCGGACGCGACCTGCGTAAATTGATTGTTCAGATAACTCGCGTTAGACTCTCTTCCACCCGGTCCCACCCAGCGACAAAGACTTCCCGCGGTGCAAGTTCCGCTTCCCGTGTCCGAAACCTTGATTCGATAATCGGAACTGGACCAGGAAGATTTATAGATGAGATCGTTTCCGTTGGAATCGATGTACGGTTTACCGTCGATCGTGTAAATATTTCCCGCTTCGTCTCTTCGGTTCTTATTGTAGTAAGGACCGCCGCCGGAAAGAACCACGTTCACGATGAGCTTCATCATAAACGGTATCGTTTTGGTAAACACGGGATCGTTCGCGGCGGGAACCACGGACGGATCGGGAGATTCGAGAAGAGCCAAGGTAGGAGTGTTGATTCCCATCGTAAACGGAATCGGAGTTGTCGCGTCTCCGTTCCGATAGACGGCTCCGTCGTTCGCGCTCTGGTTTAAGAAAGCTTTGACTCCTAAGTTTCCGGTCATCGCGGAACCGAGCGCATAGATGCTGTCGCCTACGGTCAAAACTCCGTCGGTCATCGGGCCGCCGTTCACCGAACCGTTCGGTTCCAAACTCATGATCGTGCTATCGCTTGGGTTCTCCCAGCGAAAGCCGTACGTATCCGCAAGCGTTAGGAGAAACATCAACTGTTCCAGCGCCGAGATTTTGTATTCGAATCCTCCATACGCGCGGTCTCTTCCCAGATAATCCAGACGGATCAATTCTCTCAGAGAAAAATCGACATTCTCCGCTTCCGTGGGAAAGCCCAGGTTAAAAAGGTTTTTACTCAGTTCCTTCCCTAAAAGCACGTTTGGATTTTTCGTATAGGCTCCTCCGGCTCCGAGCATGGGCCGAAGATATCGAAACGCTTCCGTCATCACGACGGAAAAATCGGAAGGATAGTTCGCGTCCCGGTAATCGTCGATTCCGGAAGAATCGTGAACGCTTCCTCCGGGTGTATAATACTTTTCTAAATTAACGATGAGATCCTTAAGAGCCGTATCGGAGGATTTGAAATCGCTGAAACCCGCTCTTTGCTGAAACGAGTTTCCCACTTCGGCGATGAGATTGATCATCTGTGTTTTGAGAACTCTGTCCCCGCTCAAAGTTGGATCGATCATTCCTTTGAGAATGGATTCCACTCCGGATCTAGCGTTCGCATTTAAAACCAAAGACTTATGAAGAACGGTTTCCAAATCTTGAAACAACTCGATCATATCCGGATCTTTCAGGGCGTTTGCTAACTCTCTGTATTTGATTTCCGTTTCCGAAGCGTTGTATGTTTTGTAGAGATAGATGAGCGCGGCTTGGCTGATCGGCGAAAGATTCCGAACCACCTTTCCCGGATATTTTCGGATTCGTTCCAGCCAAGGAAGAACTCCTTCGAAAGCGCCGGAAGGGGCTTCTTTCAAACGATGAATGAGTGTGTTCGCTTTGAGAAGGGATTCGCGGACCCGAGCCTCGGGTTTTAAGAACATGTCCGAAGATACCCGCAAGAAACCGGTGATGTCCTTGCGCGAGGGTTTGCGCATCGAACTGTCCAAACGGAGGTTGAACTGTTCCGGTTGGAGACTTTGAAATCCCGCCTTCAAGGAAGGATAGTCGTCCAACAGATTGAACAAACGCAACCCGCCGTCGCTCGTGATATTATCATAGAACGTAAGAGCGTCGAATTTTTTCTCATCCGGTTTGCAGGAAAGAAGTTCAAACCCGATCGCTAAAACCGTCATCCATTTCCAAACGAAGCCTTTCATTTCCAATTCTCCATTTCAAATCCGAAAGGAAAGAATAAGGCCAACAGATATAGTTCCCTTATTTCGGGCTTATATTCCGTCTGAATCGGTAAAAAAATTCAAAAAAGAAGAAAGAGGTTTTTCTAAATTTTAAATATATCAATTGATATTTAAAATTTCGCAGGCAATTTCTTTGTTTTCCAAAGAATTCGAATGATAAATCGGCATTCGTTTTGAAAGATCAAAGAATCCTTATATTTCAAAAGAGAGCTTTTACTCATGTATACAAGAGACATAGAACAATTTTGCCACGTTACTACGCAAAAATCGTATCTCGATTCGGTTTTTCTAAGAGTGATTTCGCAAAATATGAGTTTTTCTTGACAATTTTTTGACTATGAATACCCTAAGCGCGACTGGAATCTTTAGCTGCCTTTTCCCGGGTCAGTTGAGAACTTTTGAACAATAGAGCAACCAGGAAAGGTCCTTTCTCTCTCCCATACACCGATGATGGATTGGTCTCGCCTTAGCTTCTATTCGGTTTTAGAAGCCAGTAATTTTTTGTAAGGACCCTTTCTCATGAACATTTATATAGGCAACCTCGCCTATCAGGCAACCGAAGACGATCTCCGTAAAGCTTTCGAGTCTTTTGGAGAAGTAACCTCTGTACGCATCATCACCGATAAACTTTCCGGCAAATCCCGGGGATTAGCATTTGTGGAAATGGCGAACAAAGACGAAGGAACCGCTGCAATTGACGGCTTAAACGGAACACAAATCCGTGGAAGAGAAATCAAAGTCAACGAAGCGCTTCCTAAAAAACCTTTCCCGGAAAAATCCAGATCCAGATATTGATCTTTGACAAGGGAGAAAGGCATCCGCTTTTCTCCCTTGACAGAACTTCTTCGACTCTGTAGCGTTCGCTATTGTGTTTGAGCTTGCGCTTCTTCCTTTTCCCTCCTCCTTCTATTTTCCCCAATGGTTGATTTCTCTCTTTTACGGATTCGGACTTTTCGGTACGGCTTTGGGTTGTCTGATGTTTTTCGGTCAGATCGTTCTTCCGAATAAAAACCGACTCAATTATCTTCTGGGAGCTTTATTTCTCGGGATGTCCGTCCTCCAAGGAAGTTCCATCGCGATCCTTTCCTCTTCCGATCCTTCCTTTGTCTGGTTGATTCTGCTTCATATTCCCGCGTTGTACGGTGTCGGCCCTGTTTTATACGGAATTTATAAATCCAGCACGGGAGAATCCTTCCTCGATTCGATACAAGACCTGTTGCTTCATTCCGTCTTTCCCGTGTCAGGAGTTCTTCTTTACTTTGTCGTTCTTTTCGGGATGGAGAATCTTTCCGAAACCATCCGCAGATCGTTTACGGAAGCGGTATTTCCCGGCCGGTTGGATTGGATTCTTTTGCCCGCGGTGATCGGAATCGGCTTTTACGTTTTTCTCGTTCTCAAAAGTTCCCGAGATCTTTGGAGATGGGAGATTTGGAAATCGGAACCGACTGCGAGAATTCTTTCCTTTTTGGTGGTCATGTCTTTGTTTCATCTAACGCTGGGGGCGCTCTTTTTCATTACCAAAACGCCGGACTTTCTCGTATTCACGTCGGGGGGAATGGGCATCGCTCTGTGCGCGGCTTATGTGATCGGACATCGATATCCCGGCTTCTTTCAAAAGTTGCAGGAAGTCACACAAGCCACGCGGGAAAAATACGCGCGTTCTCTTTTGGTGGGAATCGATCGCGCGACCTTAAGAGAGAATCTGCTTCATCTCATGGAAAAGGATTTTCTCTATCGGGAAGAGGATCTCGGACTCGGGGATCTTGCGGACGAACTCGCGCTTTCCACGCACCAGGTTTCCGAATTCTTAAACCAAGAATTAGGAAAGAATTTTTCCGTCTTTGTCAACGACTACCGAGTCTCCGAAGCCTGCCGACTTTTGACCGCCGAACCGGACAAAAGCATTTTGGACATCGCGTATTCCGTCGGCTTTCGGACCAAGTCTTCGTTCAACCGCGCCTTTCAAAAACATACCGGTTTGACTCCGAGCGAATATCGATCGCAAAGCGCGGCGCAATTTATCGATTCGGTCGAAACGCACCGTCGGAATCGATAGAATAGGACGACCGAATCCGAAAAAGAGCCTATCATTCGGTCATCCTAAGAATTGAAAAGGAGTCACAATGAGCACTCTGACATTGGCGAAAAACGAAATTCTTCCCGAAAGAAAACCCAAAAAATGGCAAACCCTCGCAACACGAGAGCGAAACGTAAAGATCATGCGTTGGATCCGATTTAGAGAACGCAATCTTCGTAAAAAGTTTTCCGTCTTAAATCATCAGAACTTTTTAGGCGCGACGATCACGTTCGGTTCGGCCGCGATGATGATAGCAACCGCCGGACTTTATATCGCGGACGTAATCCCCGCGTGGCTTGCAATCGTTGCGAACGCGATCTTCGCTTCCCTTTTGCACGAGATCGAACACGATACGATCCACAATCTGTATTTCAAAGACAACGAAAGAATGCAGGATCTTCTTTTTTGGACCGTCTGGATTTTCCGGGGAAACACGGTCAGTCCTTGGTACCGCAGAATGATTCACACTCTGCATCACAAAGTTTCCGGTCATAAGGACGATATAGAAGAAAGACTGATCGGCAACGGGATGAAGGCCGGAATCGTTCGCTTCTTTGCGATGATCGACGGAAACGTTTCCGCCATTCTTAATTTTAGAAAGCTCGTCAAAGACGCGCCGAAGTTCAAACGAAACGAAATCGTTCGCGAAAGCTGGCCTTGGCTCGTAGTCTATTACACTCTTTGGTACAACTTTCTCGGGCTGAATCTGTTCCATTACGGAAATCTGTTTCTTGGTTCTCCGATCGAACTCACTTTTTCCGAACTTCCGGAATCGGTACGTGCGTTTTTAAACACGGCCGCGGTCGTGTATCTAATTCCGAATTGGATCCGTCAATCGAGCATTCAGATCGTTTCGTCCAACATGCACTACTACGGAGACGTGAAAGGAATTCACGAACAAACGCAGGTGTTGAACTCTTGGTTGCTTGCGCCTCTTCATCTTTTCTGTTTCAACTTCGGAAGCACGCACGGAATCCATCACTTCGTCGTCAATCAACCGTTTTATATCCGTCAGATGGTGGCGCCCTTCGTTCATCCCGCGATGAAACGATACGGAATTCGTTTTAACGATTTTGAAAGTATGTTGCGCGCCAACCGCTACAACCCGGCCGAGTCGCAAGTCGCCTGATTTTTTTGAGGCTGTCTTCTCTTTCTTTTTCATTTCGAAGAAGAGAAGACAGTTTACAGTTTCATAAAAAATTCCTTTCAAAAGAGTTCGGGACGGTTTTGTTCCAATCCGCGGAGTTTCCCTTTTTCGAGTTTTGTTCCTCGTAAAAAATCCGATTTTGTTTTCCAAGAACGGGGTTTATCGTCTTTTGGTTGGAGAGAAGCCTCATGTCCTCCGATTCGAAAACCAAGATATTCCTTGAATTCCAGTTCGCGATGATCCTCATCAGCGGAAATATTCTTTTTGCCAAACTCATCGACGAAAGCGTTTGGATGATCACCTTCGGAAGAACCGTGTTCGCAAGCGCCGGTTTGTATCTCTTTTTAAAATGGAGGGACAAACCCCTTTTTTTTCCGAGCGCGATCGAAAACAAAGCGGCCTTGGGTGGAGGAATCCTTCTTGCGATTCACTGGGTTCTATTCTTCGCTTCCGCAAGGCTCGCTTCTCCCGCGATCGCGGTTCTTACGCTCTTTACGCATCCGGTCATCACCGTTTTTATCGAACCTCTTTATTATCCCGTAAAACCGAAAGGCAGAGACGTTCTTCTTGCCCTTTTGGTTTTACTAGGAGTCGGAATTCTCATCCCCGAACTCAAATCCGGAAACGATCTTCACTGGGGAATCATCGCCGGTCTTATATCCGCGCTTTCGTTTTCGTTCCGCAATTTATTGACAAAAAAGTTTTTATCTCATCACGGAAGCGCACAGGTGATGTGTCTTCAATCCTTTGCCGCGGTTTTCGTTTTGGCTCCGGTTTGTTATTTCGAAACGATTCCCACTTCGTTACGATCCCTAGGTCTGATCTTTTTACTCGGAAGTTTTTTTACCGCGTTCGCTCATACGCTTTACGTAAAATCGATGTTTCAGCTCAAACTCAAAACGGCGGGAATTCTTTCCAGCATTCAACCGGTCTATTCGATCCTTCTCGCGTGGCTTCTCTTGGGAGATATTCCCGGTTATCGAGAGATGATCGGCGGAGCCTTGATCCTCGTCGCGGGAACCTTGGAGACGATTCGTTTCGGAAAGGAAGAATAACGTATGAAATTGGATTTAGCCCTTATCGATTCGAGCGCTCCGTTTTTCGTAAAGGCTCCGGGAAAATCCCAGAATTGGTCCAAGGCTCCGATTGCGCTTCTTGAAAAGAATCGGAAATTCAAAAAGAAAACTCATAAAAAGATACGGGAGAATTTCGATTCGTATGTGAAACGCGTGCGCTCCTTCGGCTACAACGCGATCACGATCGACGAACTTTCCTACCTCGCGAACTTTCATTTTTATCCCGAACTTCTTCGAAATAAAATCCGATCTTATCAAAAATCCTATCAAAAACTTTTTCGAACCGCAAAGAAGAACGGCCTGAAGGTTTTTCTCACGAGCGACTTTTTGTTTTTCAATTCATATCTCGAAGAACAAACCAAGGGAGAATTCGATTCCGTCGCGGAACTTTTTGTTTCCTGTCTGGAACGTCTCTTTTCCGAGTTCGAAACCGTGGACGGAATCGTATTGAGGATCGGAGAATCGGACGGAGTCGACGTGGATGGGGATTTTAAAAGCAGACTTTTGCTCAAAACCCCCGAGGACGCGAACCGGTTATTGAGAATAATTCTTCCGATCTTCAAAAAACATTCTAAAACTCTAATATTTAGAACCTGGACGATCGGAGCGTATCCGATCGGGGATCTGATCTGGAATCCGGTGACCTATAAAACGGTATTCGACGGAATTCCCGCGGAAAATCTGATCGTATCTATGAAATACGGAGAAGGCGATTTTTTCCGTTATCTTTCGATCAATTCCCTCTTTTTCGAGGATTCTCTTCCCAAACTCGTAGAATTTCAAGCGCGGCGCGAGTACGAAGGTTTCGGCGAAGTTCCTTCCTTTGTCGGATGGCAATATCTTTCCTACAAAAAAGAACTCGAAAAAGCCAAGAACCTCGTCGGCTTCAGCGTTTGGTGTCAAACGGGAGGATGGTCCTCGTTTCGGAATATTACGTTTTTAAAGAATACTTCTTATTGGAACGAACTCAACACGTTCGTCTGCGCGGGTCTTTTCCGCAAAAATTGGGGAGTGAAAAAAAGTCTCCGTAAGTTCTACGGAAAAAAGAATCTCAAAGAGTTCGTTCGGTTTCTGCGTCTTTCCGATACGGTGATCCTGAACCTTTTGTACGATCCCGAATTCAGCCCGCTTCCGCTTTATATCCATCGGGTTCGGATTCCTCCGCTGCTGCACATAACTTGGGATCGGGTAACGGTCAGCGATCATTTCCGAATTCTATATTCCGCTTTTTGCAAGAACCCGGAGGAATCGGTCCGGAAGGGATACGGGGCGATCGAAAGCCTCAAAGAGATGGGAAGAATCGCGAAACGGATCGGACTTCCCTACGATTTTCGGTTTCACTACGAGACCTTTCAGTTATTCGCCTTTTGCAGAGAGCTGATTTATCTTCCCGATCCGGAACGGGAACAATATCTTTTGGAAGAAACGATTCATCTGTGGAAATTATATTCCGAAAATTATCCCGATGCCTATCGGTTTCGGATTCTCCCTCGAAAAAGAATCCCGGGACTTATGTCCGAAGCGTTGCTAAAGATGTTCGTCCGAAAGAGAAAGAACACAAGACTTCTGGATCGGATTTTGTTTCATCCGCTTATGCGACGTTTTTATCTTTTCTTATACCAACGAATCCGTGCAAAACTTCCTTCGTTTATCAATCAGCAGGCTATGCCCGTCTCCGAGCTCCTAAAATAGAATAGAGTTTGACAGATTCCGCCGCGATAAATAAAATTTTGACCTATGAGTGTAAGTGAAAACGGTTTTATTTCGTATTCAAAAAATATGATTCTCTTGAGATCTTTGCAATCCTTCTCCGTAGGGAACTTTGACTCTAAAACTCTCTGTTTGGGAGTTATGTTCCTTATCACCACCGTACATTGTTCTTACGGGGACAAAAAGATGGCGCCTAACGAATCGGCAAGCGGCGCAGGACGTTCCGCATACTACGAGGACGAAAGACCGAGCGAAGAAGACCAACCCTCTTCTGCATCCAACCGATCCGTAACTCCCGAAAACGAACCGCCTTCTCCCACAAGAGGTTGCATCCAAGGGGATTGTACGAACGGAACCGGAACCTACGTCTACGACAACGACGACGAATACCGCGGTTCGTTCACAAACGATCTAAGAAACGGTTCGGGAAGAATCAAATATAAAAACGGAGACCGTTTTGACGGGACGTTCAAGGACGACGTGAAGGACGGAAAAGGCACTTATATATTTAAAAACGGAGCGATGTTGGAGGGCAATTTCCAAGCGGGAAAGATGATCGGTCCGGGCAAGGTACGCTTCCCCGATACGAGCATCTATGAGGGAGAATTTCAGGACGAAAAGAATTCTTCCGAGGGGATCTTATATTCGGCTTTCGATCATTCCCGAAAACACTGTAGAATCGAAAATAAGGTCGTTCTCTGCGGCGGTCCCGTTGCGGAATCGAGCGATATCAAACCTCTGCACTAAAAGCACGGATTTCAACGTTCCAAAAGAATTCGATTTTTTGAACGTTCCATCCGAAAGCGCGCACAAGATTCGTTCTTCGTGTGCGCTTTTGTTTTCCGATCAGTCTTCCGTCGATCCTCCGGTTCCGATCCGTTTTTGATAGAGTTGAATCCGATCTTCGTCCATGCCGACTAACGTATGAGTAATCCTCATCTCTTTGCCGAGGGTTTCTCCTCCGGTCCGTAATTCGACGACGCGATACCAAATCTCTTTCGCGGGAACGTAGAATGCGTGGTTCACGCACAAACATTTGAACTTAAACCCGAGGGAAGCTTCCGCGGGAACCATCGAATGCGGGGCCGCAAAAAAATAAAAATCCCGATCGGACGTATTCTTTACGACCAATACGAAACGTTTTTTCGAACCGGGTTTTAGATAGAGATCGTTCCCGGAAATCTTTTCGGAGACGGGAGCCTCCGATAAGGTTTTCACGCTGCCCGTGGCCCAGAGATCCACGGGTCTTTGCGAAGCTCCTTCATACAGTTCCATTTCCAACGGAAAACTTTTTTTCTCCCAGAGAATTTGAACTTGGATCTGACGCTGAGGATCGGAAGCGAGATTCTCCGCTTGTGTCGCATCGGAACCGTCCTTTTTGCAAGTCATACAAACAATCAGCAAAAGAAGAATCGCGATTTTACCGAGCCTCGACTTCCGCCGGTTTTTAATCGCGTTGTTCCCGACCGAACACGTGCAAGGAACGAGTTTCAAAAAATTCGTTTTCCAAGGATACAAAGTAGATTTCATTTTTTGAATATTCTTATTCCAGAGACATTTCCAATGTCTTAAAGTCGAGCTTTCTGCTCGGGCTGGTGTTTTGAACATACACGTTTCCGTTCAACTTTTTGATCGTCACGAAATCCTGGAAGATGATCTCCTTTTTATCGGGATCTTTGTCCGCCATATTGCAGTCCCTTCCGCAACCGTTGCAGTCCATATCCCCGTGTTCTTCCACGTAAGAAGATGAGTATTTTCGCATATACCCGAATACTCTCAGTTTAAGCGAATCCACGGAGGATTCTTTGACTTCGTAGTTGCCGATCGCGTAGAACTTGCTCGTTTTATGAAGCGTTCCCGAACCTCCGTCGCTTAAGTCGCGCGTGTCCCCTTCCATAAAAAACGAACCGTCCGAACGCATCCGGAGAGACCAATTCGATTCCACTCTTTGTTGATCGGATTCTTCCGTCGTTGTAGGCGCGGTTTCGGAAGAAGCGATGGTTTCCGTGCTTTGGATTTCGGCGGGCAATTCGCTGACTTCCATTCCTCTCAAACCGTGATTTAAAATTCCGTCCAGATCGGGCGGAGTGAATTGAAGGTGATTGGATCTGGCGATGCTCTGCGATCTGTGGATCGGATTGATGAGAACCCAATTCTTATCCAACCCGAAACGGATTTCGCTTAACACAAAACCCTTATACATCTTTCCCGCGTAGATATCGTCCACGGTAAGACGAAGCGAAGTTCCCTCGAACGTTTTATCGAGAGCGATCTCTTGCGGACCGAGAACGTCCTGCAATTGAATCCTTTGGGAATACCCGTTGGCACCCGTAAGAGTCGCCGTCTTCAGCCTTCCGTTGGAATAACAGTGTTGATCCGATCTCTGATATCCGTTCCAGATTTTGATCGTATCGAACTTTTGCGATTCCTTGAATTTAAAATCCAGAGTCACACCCTTCCCTTTTTTATCCGAAGCCCAAGCGTATTCGTAACGGGAGTCGAAAAGATTCATCACATCGTACGACTGAGCGGGGTTTGCGGTTTCGGAAGCGACCGCCGAACCTTCCACGATCTTCGGAAGTTTTAGGGAGAATTGTTTTTCCTTTTCGTCGTAGAAACGGATTTCACCGATACAAAGTTCCTTGTTCTTACGAAAGTTGATCGTAACCGAACGGGCAAAGACCGCGTTCTCAAAACGAACCAGCGCCTTTTTACCTGCCAGCTCGGCTGCGGCGCTCAGTTCGTCGAAGTTGATGTACGCCGTAACCGCATCGGTGAATTCTCCCTTGCAGGAATCGACTTCCACCCTCCTCAGTTGAAACCCTTCGTCCGGATAAAAATGAAGTTTCACGAATTCGGCTCCGTCTTCCGGTTTCCAACTTCCACCGCCTAACGCCGCGAAGGCGAGCTTATCGCTCAAGGAAGTCGAAGTCGCCATGGAAACGCTGAGCTCCTTTTTGCAATCCGCGATTCCTAAGGCGAACAAAAGGACGGACAAAAGCGCAGCCGCTCTACGGCTCAGGATTCGGCGTTTCGACAAGGATTTACGAAATGGGAATTTACTGTTTAACAAAGAAATACGATGGGACCAACGTTGGATACGGTTCATTGAGGAATTCTCCAGGAAAGAATTTTCACGATTCTTCCTATGAATCGATCTCTGTCAAATGCAAAGAGCAGGAAACGGATCGGGTTTATCCCTCCCAGGAAGTTTTGATGGGAACGGGAAATTCTTGACGTTCCATGCGGTTTCTTTTGGTTGGCTCGATTGACAATGAGAATTATTTTGTTATCAATCTACACAAACGGAGAGAAAATCATGAAACTAAAATCCGCGGTTCACGGGCCTGCGTATTGAATCAGCGTCTCGAAAAGGATCGTGGAGCCGAGTTTTAGATTTTCCAGACTGATGTTCTCGTCTTTCCCGTGCAGACTTTCCGTATCTTTTGCGGAAAGAATCGCGGGATTTAAACCGTAACATTTGATCCCGATTCTGCGAAAGCGCGCGTTATCCGTTTTTCCCGCGGACATAAACGGAGCGGCCACGCTTCCCGGAACTTTCGAAGTGGATACGTTCGCAAGAATCTGAAACAGATCGTCGTCCAGAGGGGAATCGTCCGGTCCGATCTCGTCGAAAACCTCGACCGCAATTTTAAATTTGTTCGCGACGGCTCGAATCCTTTCGATGTATTCCTTCGAATCGACTCCGGGAAGAATGCGAACGTCCAGTTTTCCGAACGCATCTCCCGAAAGAACGTTGTATCCTTCTCCTTCGAGAGTTTGAATTCCCGTGATCGCTTTCGTATTCCGAGTCATCGCGGAAAGATGTTTGTTCTTTTTTAAAGTGCCCGTAAGCAACGGTTTGATCAAAGGATTGGAAGCGTTCTTTAAAAAGAAGGAAGTGGGAAAAGAAGCGACCGATCCGAGTTGATAAAAATAAGCCTTCGTTTCATCCGTGATGTGAATTCCCGAATCGAAGGAAAGAATCTCTTCGTAAAACCGGATCAAATTCAAGGTCGCATATTCCGCGTTAGGCGCGCTTCCGTGTCCGCTTTCTCCTTTGGCTTTGAGTTTCAGCCAGATGTTTCCCTTTTCGGCGTATTGAATGTTGAAAATCGTGGCTCCTTGAATTCCCACGTCTTTGGTCGCGACACCGCCTTCGTTTAACATCGTATCGAAACCGCGAAATACGTCGGGATGATTCTCTGCCATATAACGCGCTCCTAAAAAGCTCCCGCTCTCTTCGTCCGCAAGCGCCAAAAACATCACCTTTCGATTGAGTTCGATCTTGGATCGTTTCAATTCCAAAAACGCCATCAACTGCATCACGGCGAGCCCCTTCATATCCAAGGCTCCTCTTCCGTATATTTTTCCGTCCACGATGTTGCCGCTGAACGGAGGCACGGTCCATTCGTTGGAATCCGCTTCCACAACGTCCATATGATTTCCCAAAATGATTCCCTTCAAAGAACTCGGCTTCGAAGGTTCCAGCACCGCAACCAAGTTCGCGCGTTGGCGATTTTCCTTGGACGCATAAATCTTAGAAGCGATTCCTTCCTTTTGAAGAAGTTTCTGAATGTATAAAACGGCTTCGAGTTCGTTGGAACGTTCTGTGCGAATTCGAATCAGATCCTGAAGAATTTTTACGGCTTCCCGATTTCGTTCTTCCCAATCGACTGTTTGCGGCATCGACTTGAGAGAAATCGTTCGAATCGGAGAAGTAGAAATACATCCGCTCAAACACGAAATACAAAGCGCAAGAAGAACCAAAATATTTACCATAAATCCAAACAAGAAGCGCTTATTCTTGGAAAGAAACAAGTAACTTTTTTCATCTCGTTTACTTCGATGCGCGCGTCTCGAATTTCCGGAGGATTTTTATCCGACAAAAACAAGATTCGTTGACGAAAAAAAGAATTCCCGTTACAAAGTTCGGATTCAAGAGGCACTATGGCATTTCGTAGAACGATCGGAGCGAGCGCATCCGAAGACAGACTGGAAAAGTTGATTCAGGATCGATTGAAACCCGGAGCGGATAAAACGAAAATCGATCAAAGGATCTGGGATCTTTTCGGAGAGGATTGGTGCGTGATGTTTACGGACCTTTCCGGTTTTTCCAGAGGAGTTGAAAAGTTCGGAATCATCCACTTCCTGCAAACGATTCACGAATCGGAACGAATTCTTATCCCGATCATAGAAGATCACGACGGAATCCTTTTGAAATCGGAAGGAGACAGTTTCTTGGTCATCTTTCGAAACGTGGGCAAAGGGATCGAATCTGCGATCAAGATGCAGCAGGAACTCGTAACGTACAACCAAGACAAAATTCCCGAAGAAAAAATCCTTCTCTGCGTAGGACTCGGGTACGGTAAAGTGTTGAAGATCGGCGATTCGGACGTGTTCGGTTCCGAAGTCAACACCGCGAGCAAACTCGGAGAAGACACCGCAGAAGCGGGCGAAATTCTCGTCACCCATTCCGTTTTCGAACAAGTCGTGGTCAAACACCTTCGTTTCGAGGAATTAAAAGAAGCGCCCGCCGGAACTCAGAAAGCATACAAACTCCTCTACTGATCCATTCTAATATTAGAATATTCTAAATCAGATCGAAAAACGAGTCACCGATCCCATAGGGCAAATCACCCTATGGGTCCGGAATGTTCCGCAAAGATTTCGGAAGATTCTTTCCTTGACCGGCCGGACAATGAAGGATTCAATCAAGGGAGTGTTTCCCAAAGCGCAATCATTCAAGACGGGATTCTTCCTTCTTTTTTTGTTTTCGACGTTTGGAACCTGTAAAGCGAAGACCGACGGCGAATTGCAGATTCTTCTTCAATCCGCTTCCCTCCTAGGCGAAACAAAATGCAGCTGCGAAAAGGTTGAACGAAAAGAAGGGATCGATTCCGAAGAACTCGCGATCTGTCTTCGTCTTTTGGAAGAAACCCAAAGAAAATACGGGGTCTATGTTCGGAAATTTCCGGAAACCGCGAAACAAAGCGAACTCGTCGTCCAAAAATCCTATGCCAAAAATTGCCTGCGCTAAGTCCTTAGAACGAATTCCCGCGCAAGAAATTCAGAAACGTTCGTTTAATCATTCGTATACGGGTTCCGCGATTTCATGAAACAATCTATTCACACACAAGGCCCCTTCCCCGACCTTTCGGGTTCGTATCAAATCACCATTACGGAAACTTCGGTTCTCGCGGTTTCCGCGACGATTCGCATCGAACAGGAAGAGGATTTGATCCGGGTCAGCTTAGAATATAAAAATCCGAACAAGGCAGATTCTCCGCCGAAACGTTTACAGGGAAGAATCACCGAGCGAAACAGACATCACGTGATCGTTCGGTTTGAAAACGGAACCTGGGAACGTTATGTGTTTCATGAGGGAAGGTTTTCGGGACACGAGTTTCTGTTTTAAAAGTGAAACTATCCCCGGTTTTTCAAAAGCACCAAGGTCATATCGTCGCTCTGAATCTCTTCGAACGTTGTGACCGTGGAAAATATCTCCGTTCCGAGCTGCCGCAACGGAAGTTTCGCGTTGGATTCCAACAACTTCATCAATCGTTCCTCTCCGAACAAATCCTCGTTTTGATTTCGGGCTTCCGTGATTCCGTCCGTATATAAAAGTACGATGTCTCCCGGAGACATGGGAATCCTGTGATCCTCCAGGACTTCTCCCAGATCGTCCACGATTCCGAGCCAAGATCCGTTGGTCGGTACGACTTCGACCTTCTTCTCCTGCGCGCGGTAAATCATCAGATCCAGATGTTTTCCGGCCACGAGAAGATGATCGTCCTCCAATCGAAAGAGCATCATCGTCATATATCGATCCGTTCCGAGACGCGCGATGTTTTCCTTGATGACTCGGTTGGTTTCGATTAACACTTCGGAAGGGCTGAGCATCGCGTGCTGCTGAACGATCGCCTGAATCGCGGTCTGCGCCATCATCATAATAAGACCCGATTCCACTCCGTGACCCGAAACGTCTCCGATGCCGACCCACTTTTTGCCGTTAGGCGCATCGATGATGTCGTAATAATCTCCTCCCACCGAATCGGTGGGAACCATCAATGCCGCCACTTCGTAACGTCCTATGTTCGTTCTCCTCGGAAGAAGCGCGGTTTGGATCATCTTTGCGAGTTGCATTTCTCCCCAAAGAGCGTCGCGGGCCCGCAGCAAATCCGCACGGGACTTGTCCAGATTCTGATTCGCTCCAACCAATTCGGCTCGCAATAAATATTCGGAACGAACCAGTTTAAACCGAACCCAGGAGATCGCGGCGGTGATGATGATCGTGGAACCCAAAAAGAAAAGATTGTTCACGAGAATTCTCGGATCGAACGGTTGATCCTCCCAGGCGTTGAATCCGAGATAAATCGACAACGTTAAAAATCCGTTGACTACGGAGTGAATCGGTCTCCAAGAAAGAAGAATATTCACCGCCATCAACACGAGCATCAACCCGGCGTAATAACTCGAATTGAATCCTCCCAAGTCCACCGTCATGAGAACGATCATCAGACTTACGATGGATGATATGATATAACCGTGTACCGGATACGAACGATTCGGATGCGTAAAACGGATGAGAAGATATTCTATGATGACTAAAACAGTCGTCGCTCCACGATAGATCGCAAACCGCAGATGCAAATGCGGTGGCTGAGTGTAATAGTCCAATAAAAGAAAGAAAGGAATCAGAACGATACAGAGCATGGTAAGAACCTGCATCCATTCTCGCACGATACCCTGAAGGTATATTTCGAAATCATGATTTACTTTCGAATCGACGATACTGTGTTCTTTTGCTCTAAACGTCATTTCTCTTGACCGCTTTAACCGTTCGATACGCGTATTTCGAGAAACATCTGGCAGCCGGTCTCCTCGAAAAAAATACGACTGTGTCCCGGAAGATTCGAAGCAAGTTCGAGCATCTCTTCCTCCGTTCTGTGATACAAAACCCAATCCAACCAATACTCCATAAACGCCTTATTCGGATTGCTGACGTGAAAATTTCCAACGACCAGCTTTCCACCCGGCCGCAACATTTCGAAGAGCCGAGCCAGTACGGCCCTTGCCACGGGCGGAGTCAGATAGTCGAAGAGCCCCATCGAATAGATAAAATCGAATCTTCCCCAGGCTCCGGGAAGATCCCGAATGCGAAGCATGGATCGAACCGAATCGTTGACGTATTTTACGTGAATGGAAATTCCCTTTTCCAATTCGAGCTGATTGACGGTGTTCATCGCGACTCGAAGCGCTTCCATATCCTGATCGAGAAGAGTAAAATGAATCTTCTTATTGGTCTCTATATCGCTGAAAGCGTCTCCGATTTCCTCGGCGGGACCGCACGCAACGGACATCGCCCTAAAATCGGAGCTGTTGTGATTTTCCACCGCCGCTCGTATTTGATCGGCAATCATCCTGCGTCGATTGCGAACCGCGTTTGCGGCGGGAATTTGAATCGGATAACTGTGAAGCAAACGCGCGAACAACGTTTTTCCGATGATATCGTTTTCGTAGATCATTCTCATCATCTCATAGTCGCCCGCGTAACCTCTCGGTTTTAAATTGGTTCGGAGCATAAACGCTGAATGAAGAATGAAATCCCAAACCTGTTTTCTAAAAAAGAATCCGTGGGCTTCGTTTTCGTCCTTCGAGAAATCCTTCGTGTGTTCTTCAAGTTCGAGAACCTTCGATTCGAAGAATTCCATAAACGTCTGGCCTTCCCTTTCGACGATCATCTGATGAAGATGATCCTGAACCGGACCCGGTTCCTTTAAAAATTTACGATCCAATTCGTCGAAGAATTGTTTATATACGTTCAGCTCGAAGGTAAGATTGGAACTGTATTCCTTAAAGTGCTGCGTTACTTTTTCTTTTTGATTGAGAATGAGCTGAAGATTAAAAAGCCCCGTATCGTAAACCGTGAATCTTTTTTTGCCGATCAGATCGGACACGTCGATCGTGTCGTCGAGAAGAAGGACGATGTATTGAGGAGTGGATGCGTCCTTGACCGGAATCATTCTGCATCGGCCCAATTCGATTTTTTTTCCGTCCAACTCGATAACGAATCCGTCCGCGTTGAACGGTACGAAATAGGAAGGCGGTTGGGGAAGACGAATCTGAAACGAATAACGCGTATGACCGCATATTTCCACGCCGATGGCGCTTCCGTTCGTCCGCAGTTCCCCCGAAATCGTATGTTCCACAATCATAAACTCATTGCCCTACTACTTGAATCCTTCCGTCCTTAGTCTCGAAAATTCGAAGAGCCGAAAAACTCAGATCCTGCCATTTTTTGGCTTTGTTGTAGATGAGTTTCACCTTACCGGTTCCCTTCTTGACCGTCTCCAGAGTTTTGATCACCGGAGTGATCGTGGAAGAATTCATATATTCCAATTGTCTAAAGTCCCAGATAACGGCCTTATTCTGCATCGCTCCTCGTTTCATGACATCGGCCAACGTCGGTATGATGAATTGACTCGGGTTTCTCTGAACGCTTTTGCCGAGCCAACGAATTTCGATCTCGTCCCCGTCAACAACCTCTAACTGAAGCTGGTCTTCCGAAAAAATCTGATTGTTTAAGCTCATGTCAAACCACCTGTTCCCTGTCCAATTTCGGTTGTAGCGCCGAGACATAGAGGATATCGTCTTCGTTCACGTAAAAATCCAGAATGGCTTCTCCCTCGTATGCGATTCGGATCAATCCGAGACCGCTTTCGTTGTCCTCCAAAGGTTGTCCCGCTACGAGTTTTAACCTTTCCAAATAAGCTTGAAACGGAGATTGATAACTTCGGATCCATTGAATGATGGAATCAAGTCGTCTTAAATTTTCGACAATTCCCGCGGATGGAAGAGGACTCCAAGCCTGAACGAGCATTCCGTCTTTGCCGGATTCGAGTTTGAACGTGAACTCCTGCGTTTCGCTCGTAAAGTGTCCGTATTTGATCGCGTTTTCGAGAATCTCCGATGCGATCATACAAAGGGCGTCTCTTGTCTCATCGGACGAACCCAACTCTTCTAAAAAGCTGCGGCAGCTTTCCCGAGCCCTTTCGATTTCCGCCCAAACCGGGCGAAGTTTCATTTCAAGCAATTTGCCTTCGTTATTTTTTTGACTATTTTCCATCCGAGCCTCCGGGCTTTTTACGGCCGCACATCCTCTCCAACGTTGGATGAGACGCTGGAATCTTCATAACATACCGACCGGGAAAAATACTTCCTGCGGTTCCTTTTTTCCCCGAAGCTGAAACATTCCCACTGCTTCGACGTTGATTTCGTGACGGATCGATTCGTACGTGAGCGAATCGATCAGTATATCATGACCCGTCGTTTTGGTCAATGCCTCGAGTCTGCTCGCAGTGTTCACTGCATCGCCTAACACGGTGTATTCCATGTGACGCGAAGAACCGATATTTCCGGCGAATACGTTCCCCGTGGAGATACCGATTCCCATGGCGACCGGCGTTTTTAATTTCGGATTTCTGCTTTCGTTAAATGCCCTCAGATACTCGCGGACTTGAAGCGCAAGACGGACACAATTCAACGTGTCCTCGTCTTCCGGAAACGGACAACCGAACGTGATCAAAAGCCCGTCGCCTAACAGTTTGTTGACGGAGCCTCCGTTGGCATATGTAAGATCCATAAGTCCGGTAAAGAGTTCGCTTAAAAAAGCCGCGAACTCGTTCGGATGAAGTTGTTCCGCGATTCCGGTGGAATTACGAACGTCGCAGAACAACATCGTTGCCTGAACGTTCTTGCCTTCGAGTTCCGTTTGTCTTCGCTCGTCGACGAGATAATCCACCAAATTTTCCGGAAAATATTTTTCCAAAAGACGTTTCGCTTGTTCGACATCCTCCATACGTTTGCTGAGTTCTTCCGATTTGGCGTGCAATTCGCTGATATCTCTCAGAGTAAAAACGCATCCTTGGGAAGAACCGTTCACGTCGTGGATGGGAGCGATCGTACAGATCACGGGAATACTCCTTCCATTGGAACCCGAAAGAATCGCGTGCTCGAATACGAAAGGAGAATGATTGATCGAGGCGTAGGAGATCAGGTTTTCGATAACGGCTCCTTTATCGTCTCGGAGATTCATCACCTCGTCGACGATTCTTCCTCGGACGCTCCTTTCTTCCATGCCCAAAAGAGAAGCCGCAACCGGATTTAAGAACTTAACTTTAGAAACGGAATCCGTCGCGATCACTCCGTCGCCTATGGAACTCAACGTGGTGGTAAACCAGCTCGCGTCTTCCCGAAACCGTCTTTCCATCTTATGACGGTATAAGCACATCTCCACCGTGATCTCGAGTTCTCGAACGTTTACCGGCTTGAGAATATAACCGAAGGGTTCGGTAACACGCGCTCTGCGAAGCGTTCCCTCGTCGCTGTGCGCGGTGACATAGATGACCGGAACGTCCAAAACTTCCTTCAACTTAACGACGGTTTCCACGCCGTCTATGAAACCCGTACCCAATACGATATCGATCAGAACCAGATCGGGTTTTATCATACGCGCCATCTGAAGCGCCTTTTCGCCGTTAGTCGCCACTCCGATGGAGGAATAACCGATTTTTTGAAGAAACTCCTGAATGTCTCTGGCTACGATCCGTTCGTCTTCTACAATCAGAATTTTGGAGGCCCGCGAAACCTTATTCTGGAGATCCAACATACTACGACCGCCGGTCACAAAGAATCGTCTTACGGATTCGATACGAACGTGGAAAAGAAAAGAACAAAAGCGGAATATCGAAAGGATACGTTTTCGATCCAATTCTGTTTTGCATCGTCAAAACCTGCTTTTCGTTCGTAACGAGCTGAAGGCGATCGAGGTTCGATTCGTCTCAGTAGCCTGAAACCCTGAATTTGCAACGCTTTGAAACTAAAGATCGACGACCTTTTCAGGTCTCGGTAGCTGTTGCGGCAAACCGCCAGTACGGACTAACAGATTTTTTGACATTAGTCAACTAGTTATTTCCGGATCCTTAAAAATGAAAAAACGGAGAGATTGAGAACGGCGGTTCGATCCGTAACGATCGATATTTCATAAAAATTGAATGTAAGCTATAAAAGAAATAATTTCTTTGAAAACGGAGAATCCGTCCTTCTTCGGCTCCTTGATTCGTATACAAACCGCCTCGGGGATCTACGCATTGCTTTGAAGACGAAAACGTACGAAAAACGAAACGAATCTCCTCTTTGTAAGCGGCAAAATCTTCTCGAAAAAAAAACGGGAATTCGAGAAACTTCCAAAGCGAGAAACCTGCAACCGGAGATTGCAAACGACGATGATCCATTTTGAACACAACCCGGCTTTAAAAACTTCCAAATCGACTTCCTCCAAAAATCCGCCCATCCTTTTCGCGCACGGCGCATGGCACGGGGCTTGGTGTTGGAAAGAGAATTTTATCCCCTATTTTCAAAAAGCGGGGTACGACGTTTATACTTTGGATATGAGAGGACACGGAAAAAGTTCGAACCGAGGCGGATCTTTTCGCTGGCATTCGATCCGAAACTATGTTCAAGACGTCCAAGAGGTTCTAAGTCAACTGCCCGAACCTCCGATCTTGATCGGACATTCGATGGGCGGTTTGGTCGTTCAAAAAGTATTAGAAAATACGCATGTTCCCAAGGCGGTACTGCTTGCAAGCGTTCCTCCGCACGGGGTCTTCAAGATCACGCTCGAAATTCTACTCAAATACCCGATCAAATTCCTGAAGGTTTTGATGACCTTGTCCCTTCTCCCCGTCGTCGAAAATCCCAACATCGGAAGAAAGCTATTCTTTTCCAAATCGATCAGCGATGAAAAAGCGCTTCGCTATGCTTCTCGGATGCAGGACGAATCCTTTCTTGCGTTTTTGGATATGCTGGTTCTCACCCTCCCGAAACCGAAAAAGGTAAAAACACCTCTCCTCGTTCTCGGAGGAGAAAAGGACCGGTTTTTCGCACCGTGGGAAGTGAAACGAACGGCTAACGCGTATCAGGCGGAATTCGAAGTATTTCCCGGAATGGGTCACAACATGATGCTCGACGAGGGTTGGGAAAAAGTCGCACGAAGAATCGACTCGTATCTTTCCGATTCCTTCGCGAACTCCGAGAGCGCCGTTCAAGAGGACGGACAAAACGGTTCGAAAGGAATATCGAAAAAGAACGCCTCAACCGTTTCTTCCAAGAAGAAGGTCGGCGCGAAAAAAAGGATACCCTCCAAAAAAAGGAAAACGAAATGACAACAGTCGATTGCGGTTACACGTTATCCGTCACCGACGCCTTCGATTCTGCGATGGCTTTTGCAAATTCCGCAAGCGCGTTTTGAAACGTTTCGATCGTATCTTCTCCGATCAGTTCGTCGTTTTCATTTACCTTTCTGCGCGCCACGGGAACCGGAAACGAAGCCTTTTCGACAATATGTGTGTTCATCACTTTTAGAGTCGTGAGAAGAGAAGCATGCGCTTTTTCCCCGCCGGAATAGGCAGGCGAGGAACTGAGCGCCATCACGGGTTTATTTACGTATTCTCCCGAACCGACGACCCAATCCAAAGAGTTTTTCAAAACGCCGGGGATTCCGTGCGCGTATTCCGGGGTGCAGATCAAAACCCCGTCAGCGTTGTTCAGAGCTTCCCTGTAACGCAGCACAACTTCGGGAGAATTCTCGCCGTCCCGATCCGGGGAAAAAAACGGAAGATCGTCTAACTGCGTATAGGTGATAAACTCCATATCCGAAGGCGCGACTTTGGCAATCGCACGAAGAAGAGAAGAACTGGTTGCCTGGGAACGAAGACTTCCCGAAATAGAAAGAATTTTCATAGCGTAACACTTAGAGCGTTTTGTCCGCCGGTTTGGAATAAAAAAATTTCCTATTTTTCGAGTTCTTTTTTAGAGAAGAATGATTCGAAACGTGGTACCAATGTTGACCTTGCTTTCCACCTCGATCCGTCCGCCCATCGCTTCCACTTGATTTTTGGTGATAAACAAACCGATTCCTTTCGCATCGCGGTTATTGTGAAAGGTTTTGTACATCCCGAAAAGTTTATCCCCGTTTTTATTCATGTCGATTCCGAGCCCGTTGTCGGCGATGCTGAGAACCAGGCGATTCTTTTCGTAAGCCGCGCTGAGAATGATTTCCGGAACTCGGTCCGGATGTCTATATTTCACCGCATTCGTTAAGAAGTTCAAAAGAATACTTTCCATATAAGAGGGGTTGCATCGAACTCGAATCGAATCCGAAACCAGATTTTTGATCTGAACCTGATACTTTTGGATTTCTCCGCCGATCGTTCGAGTGGCCTTATCGACGTATTCCCGCAAAACGATTTCCGTATTCTGAAGATTTTTGTTCGTTTGAATCGAAACGACCTCGTTCAAATTCAGAATCGTATCCATCAAACTGTCCGAGGCTTTCGTGATATATCGAACGACTTCCTGCCGTTCTTCTTCGCTTTCCGACTCTTCCAGAATCGTCAAAAGCATTGTGATATTTCCGGCGTGAGAACGGAGATTGTGCGAAACTATATGAGCGAAATTTAATAATCGCTCGTTCTGATCGTTCATAATATCGAGGGTTCTCTGCAACGCGAGTTCCCTCTGCTTTTGATCGTTGATGTTTTGAAACGTTCCGGAAACACGGATACATTTACCGTTCAGATATTCGGGTTTTCCTACCGAACGGGTCCAAACAAGATTTCCCTTTGCCGTCACGATTTCGATTTCGAGATCGAAAGGTTTTCCGGTCCGTATCGATTCCTCCAGTTTGTCGGCCGCTCGTTTGCGTTCCTTTTCGTTTTTATAAAAACGCGCACCCTCGTTTCCGGGAACGTAATCTTCCGGAACTTCGAAGATGGCCTTGGTCACCTTGCTCCAAATCCGAGTGTTGTTTTCCAGATCCAATTCCCAAGAACCGATCTGCGCCGCCTCGTTGGTTCGCGTAAGAATCTCCTCGAGTTTGCTTCTTTCAAATTCCTTCTTTTTGAGAGCGGTGATATCGGCGGTATACATGAGAATGCCGCCGACTACGTTCTGCGAAACATACCAGGGTCTTACTTCCCAGATGATCCACTGAACCGATCCGTCCAAACGGACAAAGGATTCCTCTTCCTTTCGCATCACCTTGCCCTGCAGACATTCCTGATGAATCCGTTTCCAATCGTCACCGATTTCCGGAAAGATTTCGTAGTGCGAACGGCCGATGATTTCGATTCCTCCGAGACGGTAATCGGTCAACCATTGTTGAGAAGCCGCCATATAACGCATGTTCGTATCGAACATCGCGATCGCGGATGGAGCCTTTTCGATAAAGACCTTGTTGAGTTCATAACTTTCTTTTAATGCGATTTCCGCGTTCTTGTGTTTGGTGATGTCCCAATTCGTTCCGAGCATTCGAAAGGGTTTTCCGGAAGCGAGACGTTGAACGATCGCGATGGCTTTGATATGATGCACCGAACCGTCCGGCCAAACGACCCGAAACTGAGTGTCGAACTCCTTTTCACCCGATACGGCCTGTTTGAATTCGAGCATACAACGTTCTTTGTCATCCGGATGCAGACTCCTTTCCCAATCCGCGACGGCGCCGAGATAATTTTCCGGTCTGATTCCATAGAGATCGAACATCGTGTCATCCCATTCAACCTTCCCGTCAATCAAATCGAAATCCCAAATACCGACTCTCGCCGTACGCGTAGCCAGCGCAAGCCGGTCCACGGTATGCTGCAGTTCGGTTTCAATCCTTTTGGATTTAGTAACATCGAAATAGGTGCCGATCATCAAGACCGGCTTTCCCTTCAGATCCACTTCCACTACCTTACAAGTGCATTTAAACCAAACGATGCTTCCGTTCTTATGAAGAAAACGGATGTCCGCCTCGTAAGGATGACTTACATCCGTCTTTAAATAATCATCGAACTCGTTTCGGATCGGGCCCAGATCTTCGGGAACGATATGCGATTGCCATGTGCGGATCGAATCTTCGAGTTCTTCCTCCCGATAACCGAGCATTCCTTTCCAAGCAGGACTTAGGTAACTGGTGCCATCGACAAAGTTTTTCTCCCAATAACCTGCATGCGCCTGTTCTAGAATCGTTTGAAGAATATGAATCATAATAAGATAGGCATTCCGACCGCCTTTGATCAGAATGGAATGTGTAACGCGCTATATTTTGAACAAAACTCCGCCCTCGGTCAAGCTCAAAAGAACGAACACGTTCTTAGAAACGAATCTTTGAACCGATAAAGGAAGAATTCTCCCGATCCAAGGAATGAAAGAACACGATTTGACAAAAACGGATTCGAACCCAAACAGTTCCGAAAGAATCTTGGAAATTTATTTCCAAGCCGAGCAAGAATGAGTCAGGGACAAAAAAGAAAATCGGATTCGCCTTTCCAGAATTCGATCGACCCGGGATACGGATTTTAAATCCGTGAAAAGAAAACCCGTATTAAGAAATCCTCATTTTATAATTCCGGAGAACATCGTCCGTATTCCAGGAAGATATGTTACAATTTTTGAATGTTTTTACGAACAGTTCGCTCCACGTTTATCGTTTCGATTTTTCGGCGGATGAGGACGCACGTTTTACGGACGACCTCGAACGTCGATCGACGGACTTCTCCAAAAAAAGAAGTCTGACGTCCTTCGAGCCGAGCGATCGGCCGTCTTGGGATTTGATCTCTATCTTTTGAATCGGTTTCCGATTGCGTTCGTCCACGAGAACCTGACTCAGTTCCTTTTTATCGAAGAGATATTTTTCCCCCCATTGTCTGAGAGATACAAGAATCGGAAACAGATCCCTTCCCTTATCCGTGAGCGCATATTCCTGATACGCGCTTCCGTCGCCGGCCGGAACGATTTCTAAAATTCCGTCGGCGACGAGCTTTTGAAGTCTCGAACTCAGAATATTTTTGGCAAGCCCCAGACTTTTTTCGAACTCACCGAATCTGCGTTTGCCTAAAAACGCATCGCGAAGAATGAGAAGAGACCACCATTCTCCGATCGAAGAAAGGGACCTTGCGATCGGGCAATCGTCTTCCTCAAGATTTTTGCGTTTCACAACAAGGCCTCCTCGAATCAGAATCTACGTTGAATCTTGTAAATCGCTTCCTACTTGGCAAGATAAATCGGCGCACCCGCCGGCAAACTGCTCGCACCTCCATCCACGATGATCTCAGCTCCTTGCACATACGAAGAATCGTCCGATGCGAGAAAGGCGACCACGTTTGCGATCTCGTCCGCATTGCCCACTCTTCGTAAAGGAATGGAAGCGGTCAGACCGGAAAGCCTTGCGTCCGCGGATTCGGAACTTCCCCAGATAGGAGTTTTCGTAGCGCCGGGAACGACTGTGTTAATGCGAATTCCTTTCGGACTCAACTCCGCGGCAAGAGACCTTGCCATAGCGCGCACACCCGCCTTGCTCGCAGCGTACGCGCTCACGCCGGCGGCTCCGAGAGTACTGATGACGGAGCCGTTCAGCACGATCGAAGAACCTCGTTTGAGAAGAGGAAGCGAGGATTGGATCGTAAGAAAAACTCCCGTAACATTCACGCTCAGCACCTCTTCGAAAGTCGCTTCGTTCGTATGACCTGCGGGCGTCGGCTTCATGATTCCCGCGTTCGCAAACACTACGTCCAACTCCCCGAATTCTTCCCGGATCGATTGAAAGAGCGCTTCTCTTTGATCGTGATCGACCACGTCCGCACGGATCGCCCTTGCCTTTGGTCCCAATTCTTGAACCGCCGCGTCCAAAGTATTTTGATCTCTTCCGGTAATGATTACGTTCGCACCTTCCGTAACGAATAACTTTGCAGTCGCCAATCCGATACCGCTGTTGCCGCCCGTAATCAAAACTTTCTTATCCTTGAATCTCATGATGTTTTCTCCCGATTCTGGTTTAATAAAAAAACTATATTATCTTGGACCGATTCTGGTTTAATATTGCAACCACTTTTTAAACCAAAATTCGAAAAAAACGGAGCCCCTGAAATAAAAAAAGGAGAAGAAGCGCTTTCGGCGGCGCCTCCTCTCCTTCCGAATTTTCATTTTTTGAAACTCGATTCGTTTTCAAAAAAACGAACGGAGTTTTCCGTTTTCGTATTATCGGATCTCGTTTACTCCCACGCCCGTTTTTTCGGCCAACTTGGTTCCGTATTCGGGATCGCAGCGATAGAAATGTTTTACGTTTGCGACGATCAAACCTTTCGGCAAACCCTTCATCGTTGAAGCGATTGTGGAAGTCAGTCGTTCCCGTTCTTCGGGCTTCATCATCCGATACAAATCCCCCGCTTGCGTATAATCGTCGTTTTCTTTGTGAGAATCATAACGATCCGCATCGCCGGAAATTTTCAGCGGAGGTTCCGCATACGAAGAATCCTGAACCGGTCCTTCAAATCCGTTCGGCTCGTAGTTGTCGTAGTTTCCGTCGGATTGAAATTGAACGCTTCCGTCTCTGTGATATGCGTTCACGGAATTTCTCGGTCTGTTCACCGGAAGTTGTTGGTAATGAACCCCCAAACGATATCTCTGTGCATCCGGATAAGCGAACAATCTTCCCTGCAGCATTTTATCGGGAGAAGCTCCGATTCCGGGAGGCATGTTCGAAGGAGAGAACGCGGCTTGTTCCACTTCTTCGAAGTAATTTTTAGGATTCGCGTTCAGCTCCAACACTCCGACTTCGATCAAAGAATAATCCTTGTGAGACCAGACCTTGGTCAGATCGAAAGGATTGAACTTATACGTTTCCGCTTCCTTTTCCGGCATGATCTGAACGCAGAACTTCCATTTCGGAAATTCTTTCCGTTCGATCGCTTCGAACAGATCTCTCGTCGCGTAATCGGGATCGGTTCCGGCTAACGCGGCCGATCTTTCTCCGCTTAGATTTTTGATTCCCTGCATCGATTTGAAATGAAACTTCACCCAAAAACGTTCTCCCGTAATATTCCAAAGTCCGAATGTATGACTTCCGTATCCGTTCATGAAACGATAGCCGTCCGGAATTCCTCTGTCACCGAAAAGAATCGTCATCTGATGCAGGGCTTCGGGAGCCTTGGCCCAATAGTCCCACATACGGAACGGATTCTTATAACCCGTGACCGGATCTCTTTTTTGAGAATGGATGAAGTCCGGAAATTTCAGAGGATCTCTTTCAAAGAATACGGGAGTGTTGTTACCCACAAGATCCCAGATTCCTTCTTCGGTATAAAACTTGATCGCAAACCCTCTCGGATCCCTTTCCGTATCCGCCGAACCCTTCTCGCCCGCCACGGTGGAAAATCGAAGGAACAACGGAGTTTGTTTTCCCGCCTTTGAAAAAACGGAAGCTCTTGAATATTTCGAAAGATCGTTTGTGATCGTCAATGTTCCGTACGCGCCCGCGCCTTTTGCGTGAACGACTCGTTCCGGAATTCTTTCCCGATTGAAATGCGCGAGCTTTTCGATGAGATGCGTGTCCTGAATCAGAAGCGGACCTCGCGGACCCGCGGAAACGGAATGTTGGTTTTGTGCGACCGGATGACCCCCGGCCGTGGTAAGAGTTTTTCGGCTCATTGTTTTACTCCTTGTATGGTTTGAAAAAGATAGATGATCCAGGATTTAAGAAAGGTTCCGAAACGCACCAAACGGCCGTTCGTCGATACTTCGCTTAACAATTCCGCAACTTCGGTACGACCGAACAGATTCGCAAATTGCAAGGCGGTTTGACCTTTTGGGTTTCGATAATTCTTATCCGCTCCCGCTTCCAGAAGAACCCGAACGATTTCGATATGACCCTTGAAGGCGGCTCCCATCAGGATCGAATTTCCGGCCGCGTCCGTTGCGTTCACGTCCGCGCCTTTGGAAATCAAAAATCGGGTCGCTTCCTCCCTTCCATTGTAAGCGGCTAACATCAGTAAGGTGTAACCCTTAGAGTCCGCTTCGTCGATGTGCGATTCGAAACGCAGGTTACGCGCTAAGCCGACCACATTTCCGTTCCTCGCGAAATCGAAACAAGGAGGCGGCGCCTTTCTACTGCTCCGGTAAGCAAGCCAAGCCTCCGAAAATTCGGACAAAGCTTCCGGAGAAAAGTGGCTTCCGCGGCTTTCTGCGGATTGGTTTTGAACTGAAGATTTCATGTTAAACTGCCTTAAATTCAAGAATACATCGTAAATTTTCATTTTCTAAATAAATTCTTGATTTAGACTAATTCTAAAACAGATTAAAATTAGCTCAAGTCTTTTTTTAGAATTAGTCTAAATTAGTGACAAAAATCAAGGCCCGTGAGAGATTGATCTTATGAAGGATTCGTACGAGAGAAGCAAAAAGATTCTGGAAAACGCGGGAATCAATGTGACGGTTCAAAGACTACAGATGGCAAATCTGCTTTTGTCCGAGCCGCAACATTTGACCGCGGATCAGGTGTTTCAATTGGTAAACGAACACATGCCCAACGCTTCCCGCGCTACTATATTCAATAATCTGAAACTGTTTGCGGAAAAGGGAATCGTGAATCTTCTCGAGTTGAAGTCGGGAATCACTTTATACGATTCGAACGTCGGCAATCATCATCACGCGGTCGACGAGGATACGGGAGAAATTTTCGATATCGATCTGGATTCTAAACTGGAAGAAAGAATTCTTTCCGAACTCAAACGTGACTTCGAATTAAAAACCGGCAGCTCCTTGGAAGATTGCAATCTGTTGATCACCCTCAAAGGAAAAAAGAAATAAGAATTACAAGTATTTTTCCTCGATCGTTGTCGGAACTTTGATTGGACGTGCGGTTCGATCTTGGACCGTATGTCGCTCTAGGTTCGTTTATTTCAAGCCATTCGATTTTCGAGCTTTCTGGAAAATGTAGGATCTCATACGAAATGAGGATATCGGAGGAATTCCCTTCCCTTTTTCATCCGAATTGAAGACCAAATTCGGAAAGTTTCTTCATTCTTTGCCGACTTATGTCCTGAAATTCCTTATGGAATTTCATAAATTCTCCGATTCTAGAAACACTGAGGAGAAAGTGAATGTTACGAGGAATGTATACGGGCGCGAACGGGATGATTATCCAGCAAACGAGAATGGACGTGATTTCAAACAATCTCGCTAACGTCGACAAGACCGCCTTTAAAAGAGACACCACGGTTTTTAAGACATTTCCCGAACTACTGCTCCACCGATTCGACGAAGACGGAGTCGGCAAGGTGCCTATGGGTTCCTTCGACACTGCACCGGTAGTCGGCAAACTCGGATTAGGCGGAGAAGTGAACGAAGTCTATACTCGTTTCGAACAAGGAGCCGTTAAAAAAACGGAGAATCCTTTCGATCTTATGCTACAAGATAGACCCGGCAACGAACATCCGGCATTCTTCAGCGTGATGACAAACCGAGGCGAACGTCTTTCTCGAAGCGGAGCTTTCATCATGGACACGAACGGTTATCTCGTAACCCCGCAAGGCTTTCCCCTGATGGGAGAGAACGGTCCGATCCGGGTCGCTCGCGGTAATTTTTTAATCAAGGAAAACGGCGAAGTCTGGATCAACGGCGAAATCGGAAACGATCCCGTAAACGGAACTTCCATTGAGAAGAACCGTTTTGAAACTCCCGTTCTTTTGGATAAAATCAAAATCCGTACCGTCGAAAATCCGCGCCACTTGGATAAAGAAGGTGATTCTTTTTATGCCGATACCCCCGAGTCCGGCGAGCCCGTTCCTTTTGATCTTAAAGACGAACCTTCGGTGTTACAAGGTTACCTAGAAGCGTCTAACGTGAGTGTTGTTACGGAGATGGTGGAAATGATCGAAGTCAATCGTTCTTACGAAGCGAATCAAAAGACGGTTCAGACGCAGGACAGCTTGCTCGGCAAACTCATCAATGAGGTTCTAAGGTAAATATCCCTTCAGGAGAAAACCAACCGCTGGACCCGATGGTCCTCCGGTTTTCCCCTGAAAAGATCCCCACCTCACCCCTCTTCGTTGACCATCACCCTCAACATCATCAGCAACATTTTTAGCACTCCGAGCATCTTCACACTTACTCACATAGTCTCGATACGCATTCTCACAAATCACATCTAACCCAAATACTTGAGCATTCTTGAGAAAGGAAAACTCATTCAAATACAACGTTGAGTTCTCCGGTTTGACATCCTCAATCGAGCGGGATTCGTGAGAGATTCCATTTTACTTGCAAGATTGAATTACTGAATCAGATTTCATCCGTTCCGGCCTCTCTTTTGATTTCAAGACCTTGATCGGACCATGTTAAGAATTGATAATTCTGGTTCCGCACCAAATACTCCAAGCTACCCATATTTTTACCTTGTAACAAAGTCAGCAATCGATCGACGACATTGTGATGAGCCCAGACTGCGATTACTTCGAGGTCTTTTGCTTCCTCAAACGTACAATCGAATGGGGTACTATCGCGAATCTTTCGTATTGTACCGCTCTGTAAATCGACCGTAACTTTCCAAGCCAGTTCATAGTATTCGGAAGGATAATCGCCGACGCCGACTTTTTCCCATCCGCCTTTACGGGGAGTAGAACGGAAAACTACCACACAAAATGCAACGGGTAAATTTAATATATCATGGATGCTCAGTTCTTTTTTCGTGGATATTTTAAAAAAACGCGTTTCATGATTCGGAACACATTGACAATAACCGTGATTTCCATTCTCCAACGGAAATTTAAAAATAAAACCCGGCTTTTGAACGATTCTTTTCATTTTTCATTCTAAATTCATTTCGGTCTTTTTGATACTGTAAGCACGGAAAAGACTGGCCTATTCTCCCCGCAAAATAAGTGAACCGTCGCCAAGCGGGTGTCATAGCAAATTTTGTTTTGGACGCATTTTACGGAGCGAACGATTCGTTTATGCGAAAGAAGCTGAACTCCGCGCTTTGATTGCTCCGATTATTTTTTTCGCAGGTTCGTATTCGGGATCGATGGCGATCAATCGACCTAAGAGACAATTCACTCGATCCAATTCTCCCGTTCGATAATAGATCTTCGTCAAATTCATCAGACTCTTTTTGCTATTCGGACGACGGTAATGATAACATTCCCCGAGATCGGCCGCAAGTTCTAGATTGTTGATCTTTCGATTGCAGATCGAAGCTATCAAAAATAACGTATCGTGATCTGGATAAGCCTGTATCTGCTCTTGTGCGATCTTAGCTGCGGCTCCAAAGTCCCGCCGTTCCAATGCAAGGTGAAGCATACGACGATTCGTTATGTATTCCGGCCTTATTCCGTTTCGAAATCCGTTCGAAGATTTCTTTTCGCCTTCATAGGAAATCCGCATCAAACTGAAATCGTCTACGAGATCCCCTTGCGCGATCAGAAAATTTTTGATGCCGGTCAAATTTCCCCTGCCGTCTTGCACCGCATTGAGAAAGAGCTGCGTATCCCAGTTCATTTCCAGTCTATCGGCCGCCTTTTTTTTGAGGGAAATATCATCGCGACCGTCGGAACCGATAATGATCGTATCTCCGGGCTGCAACAAAAAAGTTTTCAGAGTGAAAACGTTTTCGACGCAATCATGATAGTGATGTTCTCCCCCGTCTTGAATGACTCGATCGATGATCGGCATTCCCAACTTGCGGATATTCAACTCTTCTTCCAAATAGACCGCTTCTCCTCCGCGATAAAGAACCGTCCACGGATGTTCCGCATTGATATAGTATAAGAAGCCTCGTTCTTCATCCACGAGTCCGAAGACCATCGACATAAACATGGAACCGTCGAAGGACTCGAAAATTTTTTGAAAATCAAGATAACAGGATTTGATCCATTGCTCCGGATAATGCAGTTGATTTCGTTTCGATTTGTTTCTCGCTAAACAAGAGCGAAATACGCTGCCCATGATGATCGCACCGGCCGCTCCTTGCAAAGATTTTCCCATCGCGTCTCCGTTCAGAAACGTTGTGTAATTCTTTCCACGCAAAGTGATTCGATCGGAAATACAAATGTCGCCTCCGATTTCATGGATCTGATCCTTATAATGAAACTTCTTTCTCTGCTCGATCAAAGATTCGACTCGCACCGGACCCGGATGCGCCTTGATCTGACTCAAAGGATTGCTCAAATAGCTGATCAGAAAATAATCCTGCTCCTGTAGTTCCTTCGCTTTCGTAACTTCTCCTAACGCTTCGGACAATTGATTGGATTTCCGAGAGATCGTAGTAAGCAGATAGTAGACGGTGGCCGATACGATTCCTCCGATGGCGACGATGTTCAGCGCGTAAAAGATATCCACGATTTTTTCGGGTAAACGATGGCCGGACGGATTTCCGATCAGGCTCGGTGAAAAGACGGAACCGATCACGACGAGCATGAATGCAAATCCCCAATAAAAAGCGTGACGCGCCCCTTGGTAGATAAACGTCGCGATTACGACCGGAAACATCCAGAGTATGACGCCGCTTGCGTTTTGATATCCTCCCAATACCGTTTGCAAAGTCGGCGGCAATACGAAATACAATCCGAAACAGGTAATCATAAAAACCGAAAATCCTTCCGGTCCCTTGATCCAGTAATAAAGGAGAGTCAAAATCCCGCAGCCCGAATAGATAACGGGGATCAGAGCCGCCGCATGCAGATCATAAATCCAATACGTTACGGACCAAAACGGAACCATAAGAATCGTTACTCCGAACAAGATAACAAGAGAACGTCGCTTTAATTCTTGAGATGAATCCGTATGAATTGGAGATGACCGTACCATTACAAACTCCCGAGTGAAAGGTCTTTCTTCATCAAAGATAAACAGTTACCCGCAAATACGTGGCCGGTATCAAAACTCCGTCCGATTTGCTTTGATTCTGCCCGTTCGCAAGCTCGATCAGTCGACTTCTCAGCTCCTTCACTTTTCCGTTTTTTTCCGCGGCTTCAAACGCGTTCATCGTAGGTCCGTAGAATCGACCGAGTAACTCTACAAGATCTTCCGGAGTTTTATCCGCCGATTGAAAGTTGTACGTATCTTTGATCATCGAAATCCTTTCGACAGGAACTCCGGCCTTTGCGAAATATTCTATAACGCGCGCTTCGACACCCCAAGTCATAGGACTCACAAAACCTTCCGGCGGCAACGGCAGATAGGAAGCGCTGATCGTCAGCAGTTGTGAAACGAAGGAAGTGGAATCGTTCGGAATCCAATTCCCCATCACGATACGACCTCCCGGTTTGGTAACCCGAACCATCTCGCTCGCTACGTCAAAGGGTCTGGGAGCGAACATTGCCCCGAAGACGGAAAGAATTAGATCGAACGAATGATCCGCAATCCCTTGCAGATTGCAGGCATCTCCTTCTTGAAACGTAAGCAGAGAAAGTCCCGCCTCGGCGGCTCTTTGATTTCCTGCTTTAACTAGATTCTCGGCTATATCGATTCCAAGAACTTGCGCACCCGTCCTTGCAAGAGGGATCGCAGTCGTTCCGTCTCCGCAACCAAGATCCAATACGCGTGAAGGTCGTTGTATTGCAAGTGATTCGACTAACTCCTCACCGGATTGCCGCATAAATGCGGCAATCTCCGTAAAATCGCCCTTTTCCCATAAAGTTTTGTTCGGATTTTCCAATTTGGATCCTGAAGATTGTTGTATCATATATGCAAATCCTATTAAGTAGATTCGACGGCACTTCCGATCTTACGGCGCCGAGTAGATTCGGATTTCCGGATCAGCCTTAAGCAAGGGTTTCAAAGCCGTTACGATGTCCTTTGAGAAAAGGTCCGTAGTAAGATAGGCTTCCGCTTGTTTTCGGCTCGCAAAGACGTGCAAGACTTGTACATCTTCATCGCGCAGCAATAGCTCTTTCGATTTTGCGCCTGCGATTTGTTTGAGAAAGGGTTTTTTGAATTTTTCGTAAACTCCTCCTGCTGCGGCTCGATTGTTTGCGTCTACCTTTAAGGTGATTTCAAGATATGCCTTTTCCGCAAAGACAATCGTCGGCGACACGAGCAAGGTTCCGATGAGTAAAACAAAAATTGATTTACTCGTAATACGGGTTAATAATTGATTCATCTAAAGTTCTCCTTTATGCCTTGGATTATATTTGCAGTCGTCGAAAGCTCATTGTATAATTCTGCAAGGTCGAAAAAAAACTAACGGGCCTTTATCATGAAACTGGATTCAACACCGCTCGTACGTCAGGAAAGAATTTGCATTTGGGGGAGCCGTTGTATGTTTGCGGGCTATCTTCCGGATTTAACTCTGCGCCGCAGAGCGGCTGCAACGGTTTGTATCGGCTTAGACGAGGAATTTCAACTTTCTCTGAACGATTCGGATTGGATGAATTTTCGTTCCGTTTTGATTCCGCCGATGGTGGACCATTCCATTCGATTTTCAGGCGGATTTTGTGTTCTTCTTTTTATGGACTTAAGCAGTCCCAATTATGAATTTTTAAGAGCCTCCAACCAGGAAAAAGAAAATCAAGGAATCTTTATAACTCTGCAGGAAGAGAATCAACTCTTCGAGAAGATCAATCAGATCTTGGCGACGGACTCGGAAGAGTCGCTCGTGGAACTGTTGAATCAAATTCCTCCGTTATCCGACGACGAATCGCGGGTTATCGATGAAAGAATTCAAAAGATCGTCGATTTAATCACTTCGATGCCGCAGGAAGATCATTCAGCAAAAGATTTGGCGGAGATTGCGGGAATGTCCGTTTCCAACTTGGAGCACCAATTTAAAAAGGAAGTCGGCATTCCGTTTCATTCGTTTCGCACTTGGTTCCGTCTTAAATTGACCGTCTATTCGTTGTTACACGGAATGAGTCATACCGACGCGGCTCACCGCGCAGGATTTTTCGATTCGGCTCATTTTACGCGAACCTTCCGTTCTACGTTCGGCCTGCCCCCATCCGAAATCTTCAGAAGCACAAGGCAGTTGAAATCGTTCATAGAAGTTCCTGTGAGTTACACCGAATCTTGGTGATCGTAGTAAAAAAAGACCGCGTACATTGGCGAAGAATTCTTATTCGTAACTGAGGTACGTGGTCATCGTTCCTTTTCCTTTCACATCCACGGATCGGCTGAGTTCTATGTTGGATTTATCGCTCAACAATGCGTATGTAGTTTCCGAAATTTGAATTCTACCCGGGATTCCGTGCGATTCCAAGCGACTCGCGGTATTCACAGCGTCTCCCCAAAGGTCGTACGCGAATTTCTTTTTACCGATCACACCTGCAATGACCGGACCCGAATGAATCCCGATTCGAATCCTCAAAACTTTTCCGGAGGACGGATCCCGCATCGTCTTCGTGAACTTCTGCATCTCAATCGCCATCTGCATCGCGGCGTCCGCATGAGCCTCGTCCCAAATCGGAATTCCCGCAACGACCATATACGCGTCGCCGATCGTTTTGATTTTCTCCATCTTGTATTTCTCAGCGAGAGTATCAAAGTGAGAAAAGACTTCGTTTAGAAAATGCACCAATACCTCCGGCGACACTTGTTGTGAGATCACCGTAAAATTTTCGATATCCGCAAACAAGATTGAGACGCTTTGATAGCCGTCCGCGATCGTGGAAGGATTCCGTTTCAATCGATCCGCGATCGGAGCGGGAAGAATATTCAACAGAAGATTTTCCGCACGATCGTGTTCTTGTTTATTTTTAGAAATGAAATAGAACAAACTGAAGAACGTTAATGTGCCCGCGCCGACGATATTGATTACGAAGAACAAAATTCTAAGATTCGGTTCCACTTTCGGAGTCGGCAACCGCAGATAAAATTCCGCGAACCCGCTCAAAGCCAAAACGATTAGAAACGATCCGAACCATACGAGACCTTGCCGAATCGGAGCGAAGGAAAGGGCACCGAGAGGACAGAGAATCGCCCAGATGATTACGCCGCCCGAATTTTCAAATCCGCCTAAACTCAACTGCAACAGCACGGGAAGAATTAAAATAAAAAGAAACTGAAGAAATCGAAACGTTACGTATTTACCCGTGAGGAATACGAAGAACAAACTGAGTAAACTTAAAATCGCATACCATCCAGGAATCAGAGCCGATTGGGGAAATCCCAACCGGAAATAGAGAAAGCTCCACAGAAATCCGGCGACGGTGAAGGCTATCGAAAAAAGAATCAATCCGTTCTTGTGAAGTTTCTCGCGTTCCGCCGTTTGTGCATTCGATGACATATACCCTCGATAGACGATCAAAAAGATATTTCCGATACGATCTTCCAATAGAATAACCTTCGAAAAAACGGTCGCTTGTATAATACTGCAATCCGGCAAAAAAGTTTCAAGGAGAGAACTCTTCTTTTTTTATCGAGGCTGCAGAATTATACAAGGCGATTGTTTTTATGCGAGCTATGCTACCAGACAATGAACATTTTTCCGAAACTTGAACGAGCCTATTCGAATTTCAAACATTGCGCCCGATCGAATTCGGAATACATATGAACATTATAATTTACTAACATGAAAGAAATCCTATTTTATCAACTCTTCGAAACTCAGTCTTCGACTTACACGTATCTCATCGCCGATTGGGAAACGAAAGAAGCCGCAATCATCGATCCGGTATGGGAAACCGTGGAACGGGATCTAAAGCTGATCCGCGACCTCAATCTTCATCTCGTTTACATTTTAGAAACGCATATTCATGCGGATCATATCAGCGGAGCCGATGAAATCCGTCAAAACACGATCGCAAGAACGGCCATAAGCGCGAACGCGGGACTTGATTGCGCTGATATTTCCCTCGAAGACGGACAAGAGCTCCTGCTCGGAAACAAAAAAATCACCGCGATCGCGACACCCGGACATACGAACGCGTGCATGAGCTATTTCTTCGAAGGAATGATCTTTACGGGAGATTCTCTTTTGATCCGCGGAACGGGAAGAACCGATTTCCAGGACGGGTCCGCTTCCAAGCTTTATGACAGCATTACGCAGAGACTTTTTTCTCTTCCGGATGAAACCCAAGTGTATCCGGGTCACGATTATCAAGGTTTAAGTTTTTCAACGATCGGATTGGAAAAAAAATTGAATCCGAGAATCGGAGGCGACCGTTCCAAAGAGGATTTTACGCGAATCATGAGACAACTTCAGCTCGCTACTCCGAAGAAAATGCACTTGGCCGTACCCGTCAATTTAGCCTGCGGCAAATTGGAATCGGTAAAAGTGATGAGCCCGCAGGTAGTATCGGGAATTCCCGTCGTTTCGACGGAGGACGTATTCGAGAACATCGGAAAAATAAAAATTATCGATGTGCGTTATCCGGGAGAATTTCACGGAGCCTTAGGCCATATCAATACGGCTCAACTCTTGCCGCTCGGTTCAGAGCTAACGAAATATTTACAAACCGGAAACCGTTCCGAAGAAATCGTGTTTGTTTGTCGCAGCGGAAAACGGTCCAGACAAGCAACGGAAGAAAGCATTCGATTGGGTTATAAATTCACGGCTAGCATGGCAGGCGGCATGTTGAATTGGAATGAAAGATCGCTGCCGAAGGAGTAAAAGAAATGACCACAGAATGGGTTATGGGATTGATCGGAGGAGCGGTGATCGGGATCGCCGTTTCTCTGATGCTTTTATGGAACGGAAGAGTAACGGGAGTCAGCGGGATCGTATACGGCGTTTTAGTTCCGGTTCAAGGTGACACCGCTTGGCGATGGTATTTCATCGTGGGACTTTTATTGGGAGGAATTTCGTTGAAGTTCACCGCTCCCGAACTTTTAGCGGTAGAACTGCAAACGAAAACCTGGCTCGGCGCGTTAGCCGGTATCCTCGTCGGTTTCGGCGCAATGTTGGGGGGCGGCTGCACGAGCGGGCACGGAGTTTGCGGCGTAAGTAGGTTCTCACTTCGATCGATCGTGGCTACGATTCTTTTTATGGGCGCCGGAATGGGAGCCGTATTGTTTCTTCGAACGATCGGATGGCTCGTATGAAATACAATCTCGGAGCCTTTATCGTGGGTCTGCTCTTTGCCATCGGCTTAGGCATATCCGGAATTTTACAACCGGCAAACATAATCGGTTTTTTGAATGTTTTCGGAAAATGGAATCCCACTCTTCTTTTTACGATGGCGGGAGCGGTTGGAATCCATTTCATCACATATAAATTAATCCGAAAACGAAAAACTCCGATGCTTACGAAAGATTGGTATATCCCGACTCGACAAGAGATCACACCGGCGCTGATCATCGGAAGTCTTATTTTTGGAATCGGCTGGGGATTGGGAGGTTATTGCCCGACGGTGTCGGTCACGTCTCTCGCGAGTTTCGAAACGCGCCCCTTCGTCGTTTTTCTGAGCGTCTTAGCGGGAATGTATCTGTTTCGATTCTTGGATAAAAAAACGAATCTGAAAAACAAACTCGAATAAGAACGTCGATGCTGATACTCGGTTACATCGCATCCTTTCTTATGGGAACTTCGATCGGACTGATCGGAGCGGGAGGGTCCATTCTTATGGTTCCCATTCTTTTCTATATCTTCGGACAGGATGCGGACCAAGCGACGACGAACTCGCTTTTCGTCGTAGGAGTAACCGCGTTGATCGGAGCCTTGCTGAATGCGAAAAAAGGAAATATCGACGGGAAGATAGGAATTCTTTTCGCATTACCGAGCTTTATCGGCATCTATATTGCGAGAGGATTCCTGCTTCCCATTCTTCCGAACTCGTTCGATTCGTATTTCGGAATCGTTCTCTCAAAGTCGCTTTCGATAATGATCGTCTTTGCGATCGCGATGATCTTCAGTGCATGGGGGATGATTCACACTTCCGTTTCGACCTCCGTAGAAACGTCTCGAAATCATGCGGCTTCCGTACCTTGGATGACGATCGGACTCAAAGGATTGATCGTTGGTTTGATCACCGGATTCGTGGGAGCGGGAGGCGGCTTTTTAATCATTCCCGCCCTGGTGCTTCTTCTTAAATTTTCGATCGGCGTCGCGATCGGAACTTCTCTTGCGATCATCGCGGCCAATTCCTTGTTCGGATTTGCGATCAGTTTTTCGACGGCGCAAACGGAAGCTTGTCCCTTCCTTTTAACGATTTGCGTATTGGGAATCGGAGGAATGATTTTCGGACAATTCCTTTCTTCGAGAATGAAGGAACGGTCTTTGAAAAAAGGTTTCGGTTATTTCGTATTCACGATCGCATCCTTGATCCTATTGGATCAGGGTCTTCGTTTATAAGAATTCTTTAAATGGATCGGACCAAAACGAACTTTCACTGACAATTGTCATCGGCTTCTTTGCGGAAATGGAAAGGAGCGAAGGCCCGTTAGACGAAATCCTCTCCCAAACCCGATGATTTTTCGCAAACGTTTCCGCGCGATTTTTCAGATTCCCTTTATTTTATCAGCTTCATATAAAAATCGGAAAGCGCATCCGGAAGATGAACGGGATTGGGAAGAATACGATACGAACCGTGTCCGAGCATCGAAGGGAGATACTGTTTCGCCTGCTTGTCGATCGCAAGAGCATAAAAACCTACGTTTTGTTTTTCACATTCCCGAATCGCTTGTTTTACATCCTCGATTCCGTAACGGCCTTCGTATCGATCGTAGTCGTTCGGCTTTCCATCCGACAAAAGAAGAATCCATCGTTTCGAACTTTTTTCCCGTTCGATCCGAGTCAAAGCGTGCCGAATCGCGGGACCGATTCTCGTATAACCGCTCGCTTGAACGGCGCCTATTTTCTTTCTCGTTTTTTCCCAAACGTCCTCGAATCTCTTGATCGTAAAATAGTCGCAATGATTTCTCGTTCTCGAAGAAAAACAATCCATTTGAAATCGATCTCCGTATTCGGAACAGAGCTGACCGAATAATAACAGCGAAACTTTCTCGACATCCAGAATTCGCCGATTCTCCACAAAAGAATCGGTGGATAAACTCGTGTCCGTCAGTATCAGAATCGAAACGTCGCGAGTCGCTTTTCGTTTGGAAAGATAGATTCTTTCGGAAGGACTTCTGCCGGAGAGAACGTCCGTAGAATGTTCCACGATCGAATCCAGGTCGATATCTTCCCCGTCTAACTGCCGTTTAACGACATTTCGTTCGTTAACGAAACGGTTGAATCGAGACCGGAGTGTGTTCAAAACGGCTCTGTGTTCCGAAACCGCGTTCGCGTAAAACGCGGGATCTTCCCGCAAAAACGTTTTCGGAAAGACGCTACAATACCCTTTCTTATATTTCTTTTTGCCGAAATCCCATTCGTCGTACGAAACCGATTCCTCATTCGAAACGACGTCTTCGGTTTCCCCGAGCGCCGACCCGAACGAATATTCGGTTCGAAAGATGGAATGTGTAGGATCGTCCGAACGGACGGTGTTTCTGAGATCCAATTCCCGAAGGGCTTCTTTTTGTTCCTCGAGTTCGTCGGAACCGTCGAAGTCCCTCCAATTTCCGTTGAATTCTTCGATCGTATCCACTTTTTCAAAGTGATGTTGTAAGGTGTAATCCTTCTGGGATTTCCGATCGACTTGGATCGGATTTATTTTTTCACGAACGACTCCTTCTTCTTCGGTTTCGATCGAATCGTTTCCGCTTAGACGCTCCTTCGGAATTGCGGAATCCTTTTCCGGAAGGACGTCTTTCGGAGCGGACATCCACACTCCGTGAAGAAGCGAAAGATTTTCCTTATATTCGAAAGTTTGATTTTTCTTTTCCCGAAACGCGACTTCGGTTTCGATCACGGAATTTACGAGCCGAAGTGAATCCGGATATTGATCCGCGATGCTCCTTAAAACCAAAGGATAGGTTTCTTTTGCCTTTTGAATGGACGGATTCCTTTCCGGATCGAGACCGTCCTCCCAGTTTAGGCCCAATCGTTTCTGTTCAGTCAGATACAAAATTCTAAAAATATAATATTCTAAATTTCCGTTCTTATCATGCGCATGTGTATAAATCGCGGGGAGAAAGAATCTCCGTTTCTGATATCCGCCTTCTTTCTCTGCGGTGAGAATCTCGATATTCTCTCCCGTAAGAGCTTTTGCAAGAATCGAAAGCCTGTCCTTGATCTCCGCGAGAGATACCGAATTCTCATTCGTATCGGGATCCTGCGATCCGATCCGAAAGAATCGATACAATTGTTTGAATGTAAATTCCTCCCAGCTCACGCGAAATCACAAAGACAAGGCGACCAAATCCTTCAACGCGTTTACGATGTCCCGGTCGTCCGATAAGGGTTGTACGATCGCAACTTCGCAGGACAAACGGGGAGGAAGTCCGCTTACGATCATCTTTGCGGCGTCCACAAGCAACCTCGTCGAACAGGATTCGGTCAATCCTAGTTCGGTAAGATTGCGAATCTTGTGTCCGAGCCTGACCAACTTTCCCGCGAATTCGGACGAAATTCCCGTTTCTCCCCTTACGATCGACTCTTCCACTTCCGACTTCGGATAATCGAATTGTAATGCGACAAACCTCTGTCTTGTGGAAGGTTTCAATTCCTTCCAACCTTTTTGATAACCCGGATTGTAGGAAGCGACGAGCATAAAAGATTCCGGAGCCTGAATCCTTTCGTTTTTCCGATCGAGATAGATTTCCCTCCGATAGTCGGTTAAAGGATGAATTGCGACGATCGTATCGGGTCGCGCTTCCGCGATTTCATCGATATAAAGAATCGCCCCCATTCGAACGCTTCGCGTCAGCGGACCGTCCTGCCAAACCGTTTCCGCTCCTTGAATGAGGTATCGTCCCAAAAGATCCACCGCGGAAGTTTCTTCATGACAAGAAACGATCAACAATGGGAGTTTCAATTTTGCCGCCATGTATTCCACAAAGCGGGATTTTCCGGAACCGGTCGGCCCCTTCAGCAAAAGCGGAAGTTTATTTCGATGCGCGTGTTCGAACGCAACAACTTCGTGCCCGATCTCTTTGTAAAAAGGAAGTTCGAGCCGGACTTGAGATCGTTCCGCCTCTTCTATGTTCGTCGAATTCTTCATCTAAAATTCATTACGACGTCGCCCGATGCGCTCTCGGCGTTCAGAGCTTCGTCGGTAGGCCGACCGAATCGTATAAAGTTTACGATAAACGCGACGATTCCGGACGTGAACACGATGGCGGCTAACGTCAATCCGAAAAAGTGAACCTCGATCTCCTTCTGTACGATTAGAAAATCCATTCCGAATTTTCGTTCCAGATAAACCTGAGCGATCCCGGCCACCGCAAAGGCTCCGGTCATTCCCAACATACCGATGTTAGACGCCCAGAAGGCGTAAAGTCCCGTAGGATTGTTCCAGAGTTTTCTTCCGGTCAATAGAGGCATCGCATAGGTTACGATCGCCAATACGATCATCGCATACGCTCCCCAAAACGCAAGATGGCCGTGCATCGCCGTAATCAAGGTTCCGTGAGTATAAAGATTCACTTGAGGCAGCGTGTGTGCGAATCCTAAAAAGCCCGCGCCTACGAAGGACATCACCGCGCTCCCGATCGTCCAATAAATCGAAATCGCGTTCGGATGATTTCTTCCGCTCTTTCGATACATGGAAATCGCGAACATCGCCATCGCCAAAAACGCGAGAGGTTCGAGCATGGAAAAGAATCCGCCGACCCATTTCCAATATTCGGGAACACCGATAAAGTAGTAATGATGCCCCGTTCCTAAAATTCCGGATAAAAACGTTAATCCGACAATCACGTAGAGCCATTTTTCGATCACTTCCCGATCGACTCCCGTCAACTTAATGAGAAGAAAAGAAAGAATTCCCCCCATGATCAGTTCCCAAACCCCTTCCACCCAAAGATGAACGACCCACCAGCGAAAGTAAGAATCCACGGTCTGACTATTGAACTGAATCATTCCCGGCAGATACAACAACGCCGCGGAAAATAAACCGAAATACAGAACGAGTCCGGTCGTCGAGTTCTTGCTTCCTTTCCAAACGGTCATTCCTATATTGAATAGAAACATTAGGACGTTTATCACGACGAGATAATCGAGAGGTCTCGGTATTTCCAGGAACTTTCTTCCTTCCCATACGTTAAAATGAAATCCAACGATCGAAACGACTCCGACTACGATCAGGGAAATCAATTGTACATACGCCAATTTTTCCGAATAAAGCTCCCTGCCCGATTCTTCCGGAATGATATAATGCGCCGCCCCCATAAATCCCGTCAAAAGCCAAACCACGAGAAGATTCGTATGAGTCGCCCTCGCCGCGTTGAACGGAATCCAATCGTGCAAACCGTCGAACCCCATTCTCGCAAAAGACATTATAAATCCGTAAACTAACTGCAACGAGAGAAGCAGCATACACGTTGCGAAAAACCAATAGGCTATTTTCTGAGATTTGTATTTCATGATCGCTCCACTTATGATTCCTTTTCGATTCTATTTTAACTGGGATAAATACTTCGTGAGATCCTTGATTTCCGAATCCGTCAGAGGAAGTTTCGGCATCGCGGTTCCCGGTTTGATCTTTTGGGGGTCTTTCAGCCAATTTTCCAAATACCCAACTTCGTATTTATTGCCTACAGAGTCCAAAGCCGGGCCTACGTTTCCTCCGGAACCGCCGACCGCATGACAGGCCGTACAGATCTGTTTGAATTTTTCGGGAGGCTGTATATTAGCCGACTGCACGCTAACGGTTTTGGTTTCTTGTTTATACTCCGGTTTCGGAGGGAAACCTTTCAGATCCAACTCTCCGCTCCATTTGAGAAACGCGATCACCTCGTCGATCTGTTGATCGGTGAAGTCGTATCGGACCATCTTCCTTTCGCCCGGATACATCGCTTGGGGATCCTTTAAAAAAACGCGTATCCATTCGGGGCCGCGGCGTTCATATACCTTCGTAAGTTCGGGAGCGTAATAGGCTCCTTCTCCCAAAATCGTATGACATCCCATACAATTATTCGTTTCCCAGATTGCTTTTCCCGCAATGACGCTCGGTGAAATGTTTCGATTCGATTCGTGCGAATAAACATACCGCATCGAATCGAACGTAAGAAATAAGAATACGGCGGAAAACAAAGCGGTTCCGAGTAGAAAAAATAATTTTGCCTGAAACTTACTGAGCATGTTTCATTCCTTTTTTCTGAGTATATTCAAAAATCTGCAGGCAAGAATGATAACGTATATTCGTTTTTTGTCATCGATCTATATCAAATTTACGGGGTTTTTGTAAGGAATATTCGGGGATTTGATTACTTGGGTAACACACAGATCCAGTCCGGTTCGGTCTTTCGCTTATTACAAAACGAGAGCGTATCTTTATCAAAGAAATGCAGAAATGGGACCGAATTGCGCGGGAATATCTTCTTCAAAAAACGTTTTACTCATTTCCCGACTTTTACGCATCGTCGATCATTCCTGAAACGATAGCGTTCGTTCCTTTCCCGCTTTCGGAGTCCGGATTCTTCTTTTGTCAGGAAAATTATTCTTTTCGAATGTGTTTTCATAGATAGAGCGAGACATCCGGGCTCGGAAGGAAAATGATGAAGAACGATTTTATAAAAACGTCCGTTTTGTTCTGGATTCTTTCGTTTACTTCCTATTGCAGCCAAGCGGACCGGATCTCGGTCGATGCTATGAAAAATCCGCTAATCGCCTTAGTGGAACCCGCACGCTTCTTCAATTCTTCCGCGCAACAACCGGGTGACGTTCCCAACTGCAGCACCACCTTGGGTCCTTGTTATATCTTTGAACTCTACAACATCGGAGGAATTCTTACGAATGGGTCGATGGGAGGTATTTCCGGTGCGGACGCTCTCTGTCAAACCGCAGCAGCCGTTCTGCCCGCATCCTTCGGAACTCCGAGCGAATATAAGGCAATGCTTATGGATGAATCCGGTACAAGAGATCTGACTCACAATTGGGTTTTGCATCCGAATACGAGTTATTTCAACGTTAAAAAAAGTTCCTTAAATCCCGCGGATAGTAGACTCGTTTTCACAACGGACTCGCAGGCGATGTTTAGTGCGTTTCCGGCGAGCAACGCGATCATCGTAGATGGAACCAGGCCCATCAGCACTTACACGTTCACCGGCATTCGAAACGATACTCCCGGTTCGGTCGGGATTTGGCTGCCGGGTGCAGGAAGAAGTTGTTTCAACTGGACGAGTACGGCAACGGGAACCACTTACGGTTCCATCGGTTATCCGGAAGACGTCTCCACGTATATGATCGATCGAGGTTATTCAGCGGCAACGGGTTGTAATTCTACCCACGGTCTTTATTGCGTTCGCCGGTAAAAATCGTTAAACGAATCGATTCTCGTTGCGAGCTTGATCGTTTTAACGATTGAATATGTAGACCGCTCCGGAGTTCGGTTTCATTTCATTCCAAGTCTGAATCGTACCTTGCGTAATGGTAGTTTGTCCCGAGTCTTCCTGCGGAGCCCCTGCAAGAATTGTGTCTCCTGAAATTCCGATTCCCATTCCAAACCAATCACCGGTCTGCACATTTTTTGCTTTGAGATAGGATTCCTGTGCCCAGGTCGTTCCGGTTCTTTGATAGACATACGCGGCTCCGGCGCTTTGAAGGGAGTTGTTCGTACTGGCGGTGATTCCGTTCGTAATCTGATTCGCGTTACTTCCCTCCCAATACGAACCGACCACGATCGTATCTCCCGAAATCGCCAGACTATTTCCGAACTCGTTGACGGAACCCGGATTGACCGGCTTGAGAATTCTTTGCTGCGTCCAAGTCGTCCCGACGCGAACGAATACGTACGCGGCCCCTTCCGATTCTCCCGTTGCGCCCGATACGATCGTATCCCCTGAAATCGCGACGCTGTATCCGAGCCAATTCCCCGCGGACGCGTTATTCGCCTTTAGATACGCTTCCTGCGTCCAAACGGCTCCCGTCCGTTTGTAAACATAAACCGCGCCCGATTCGCTTTTACTGTTGTCCGCGCTTGCCGTCGTTCCGTTCGTGATCGTGATTTGATTGCTGCTTTCTCCGTTCGCGCCGACCGCGATGGTATCTCCGTGGATCGCAACGCTGTACCCGAACAGATCCCCCGCATCCGCGTTAGACGCCTTTAGATACGCCTCCTGGGCCCAGGCGGTTCCGCTTCTACGATACACATAGACCGCTCCCGAACTTGCTGCGCTGTTGTCCGCACTCGCTGTAGTTCCGTTCGTGATCGTAGTATCGCCGCTGCTTTCCGCAAAAGCGCCGACCGCGATCGTATCTCCGAAAATCGCGACGCTGTATCCGAAGGAATCTCCCGCTTCCGCGTTCGGCGCTTTGAGATAAGCCTCCTGCACCCAGTTCGCTCCGCTTCTTCGAAACACATAGACCGCTCCCGAACCTCCGGCGCTGTTATCCGCGCTCGCTGTGGTTCCATTCGTGATCGTAGTATCGCTGCTGCTTTCCAAATACGCTCCGACCACAAGAGTGTCTCCCGAAATCGCAAGACTATAACCGAAATAATCGTACGCTTCCGCATTCGGCGCTTTAATATACGCTTCTTGTGCCCAAACCGCTCCGTTTCTCCGATACACATAAACGGCACCCGAACTATCCGCGCCGTTATCCGAACTGGCGGTTGTTCCGTTCGTAATCGTAGTCTGTGCGCTGCTTTCTTGATACGCTCCTACCGCAATCGTATCGCCGTCGATCGCTACGGTGTTTCCGAAATAGTCCGCAATATCCGCGTTAGACGCCTTGATATAGGCCCCGTTTTGCCAGATGCCGACCGAGGCTTGTAATCGAATCGTAGTTTGGACGGAATTCTTCGCATTGCTTGCGGTGATCGTGTATTCCGTCGCTGGAAGCGACTCGGTGGGAATTCCGGAGAGAGCGCCCGTGGTAACGTCCAAACCAATTCCCGTCGGAAGTGACGGAGAAATCGAATACCGACTTGGAACCCCCGTTACCGAAGGACGAATCGTAGGAATCGGAACGAATTTCGTATATTGCAGCATAGGAATCGGATATTTCAGATCGGAAAGAGGTGCGTCCAACAAAAGAGCCAAGTTTCCGTAGAACGGTTTTGCTTCTCCGCCTCCTAAGCACTGGAGAAAAAACAATATGCCTGCAATCGCGGAGAAGATTCTATTTTCGAAACGCATACGCCGCTCCCGACCGATACGCCGAATTGTCCGCGCTTGCGGTCGATCCGGAACTGATCGTTGTTTGATTGCTGCATTCTTGAGAAGCGCCTATCGCGATTCGGTTGCCTGAAATGGCAACGCTGATCCCGAATAAATCCGCTACGTCCGGATTCGGAGCTTTGAAATACGCTTCCATTTCCCAAACACCCGAAACTTTTTGAAACAGATAAGCCGCACCCGATTGCGGCGCTTGGTCATTCCAATCGTTTAAGATTCCATTCGTAACCGTGGTTTGATTGGACCCTTCGTTGATCGCCCCGATTAAGATTCGATCTCCGTCGATCGCAACGCTCGTTCCGAACTGATCCCCGCCTTGGACGTTCGGGGTTTTTACATACGCTTGCTGCGTCCAAACGGTTCCGTTTCTTGCAAACACGTAAGCCGCTCCTGCGCTTCCGTTCGAATTATCGGAGCTCGCGGTCGAACCGTTCACGACCGTGTTTTCGTTGCTGTCTTCCAAAGGCGAACCGACTACGATCGTATTACCGACAATCGCGACACTGAAACCGAATCGATCGCTCGTATCCAAGTTGGAAGCTTTCAGAAACGCTTCTTCCGCCCAAATCCCCGCCGACCTTCGATAGACGTACACAGCGCCCGAAGCGAACTTAGAATTATCCCCGCTTGCGATTCCCCCGTTGATCGATACGGATTGACTGGATTCTTGATAAGCGCCGATCGCGATCGTATCGCCGGAAATGGAAACGCTGGATCCGAAATAATCGCCGCTATCCGAATTCGACGCTTTCAAATACGCTTCCTGCGTCCAAACACCCGTATTTCTACGAAATACGTACGCCGCACCCGAATCGTTTCTACCGTTATTCACACTCGCAGTAGTTCCGTTCGTGATCGTCGATTGATTGCTGTCTTCCCATTGCGCTCCCACTACGATCACATCCCCGTCGATCGCAACGTCGGAACCGAATTGATCCCCCATGTCGAAGTTGGAAGCTTTTAACATCGCTTCCTGAACCCAAGTCGTTCCGGTTCTTTGAAAAACATACGCGGAACCGGAGCTTCCGTCTAACGTCGCACCGACGACGATCGTATTTCCCGAAATCGCGACGCTGATTCCGAACCGATCGTTCGTATTCGCGTTGGAGGCTTTGAGATACGCTTCTTGAATCCAATTTCCAGAAACATTCCGAAACACATACGCCGCGCCGGAGTCCATGAAACTCGTATCCATACTTGCGGTCGGACCGTTCGTGATCGTAGTTTGATTGCTGCTTTCCCGGTAAGCGCCGACCACCATCGTATCCCCCGAAATCGCCAGGTTGTAGCCGAAATATAAACCGCCTAATCCGACGTTAGGCGGCTTGATATAGGCGTCGTTCGTCCATCCGCCGATCGGCGTAGAAGCGGGAGGATTGGAAGTCGGATCGTCGATTCCGCCTTGGGAAGAATTGGAGGAGGAAGTTCCGGTTCCCAAAAGAAGAAGCAGATTCTGGTCATCTTTCGGGCGATATTCGCAATTGAAAAGAATCGAAAAAACGAACAGATAAAGAAGAAACGAACGGAATCCTCTGTTTAAGAATGTTGGTTCTGAATCCGGCTTCAATTTCGATCGACCTTCTCTTTAAAAATGCGAACACTTCTTTCGTTTGAATCGCCTCAATGTATAGGAAAAGCGGACGCAAGTCCCCGTTTCTTATAATCATACAATCGCACTTATGAATCGAATCGCAAAAGACGAATATGCAACATTGGGCATAAACGATTCCGAAAAAAAATCATCGAATCGTAATTTATGGAATCATAATAGACTCGGTAAGAATCGAAGACCGAACCTAGGTTGAAAAAAGGATTCTTTTTTTGCCGAGCCCGCGCGCCGTAAAAACGGTAGAATTTTTCACCAAGAAAGGATTCTTCTTGATTCCTAACGTGAAAACGACGCCGAAAACGAATCCCCCGTTCAGGGGATTTTTCGGATTTTTATGCCCCGAAATTGTTAAGCGAAGACTTGGGAAACGATGTCTCGGCTCGCAGTTTCGGAAATATTTTTCCTCTCGTTTCCGGATTCCGCTTTCCCTCTCGGGGGCCGCGCCAAGTAGAATCCGTTCTAAGGCCCATAACGTCCCGAAAACGAGAAAGCCCGGTAATTTTTACGGATTTATTTTCGTTTAACAATTCAATATCTTGAAAAGAATCTTCGAAATTCTCGTATCCGCGTTCCTCGCTTCGGCCGCTCCGAATTGTGCCACCGAAGGAGTTTACAATCCGGAAATCTCCTTTTCGACGGCGTGGTGGGAAACTCAAATTCTCAAGTGTGTTCTTTCGGGGGCTTGTACGGATCGGACCCCGCCCACGCTCTCAGTCGGCAATCTTTCCTCTTCGCATAACTCGATCTTAGAATCCGGTTTTATCGTCGGAACGGCAAACGACGATCTTCTTCTTTCGCGAATCGAAGTGAGCTTGGACGGCGGTCCGTTCCTTCCCGCAGTCGGAACGAATGCGTGGCAGTATCAAATCCCTTCCCCATGGAGATCCGGAAGTTCCCATTCGGTTCAAGTGCGAAGCTTCGATTTTGCGGGGAATTCTTCTCCAACTCTAAACTTCTCGTTTAAAAAAGGAAACAACAAGGACGTCAACGGAGACGGTTTCCCCGATCTCGCCGCGACCGCGTCCTTATTCTCCACGACCAAAAACGGAGAAATCTATCTCTTCTACGATCTCGGCTCGGGAACGGCCGCACTCAACAGCACTTCGATGGCAAACGTAACGATTGCGGGAGACACGACGAGTTCTTTCGGTTATGCGCTTCAGTTAGGCGATTTAAACGGAGACGGCTATGCGGATCTGGCGGCGGGAGGTTCTTTCGAATATGGAAGCGGAACCGGTCAATTGTATATTTTCTATAGCACGGGTAGGAACGGAATCGTTGCAAGCAGTTTTGCAAACGCGAACCTTACGATCAACGCCGGCCCTTCTACCTTGCTCGGTTATTCTCTTTCGCTCGGAGACGTGAACGGAGACGGATTTACGGATATCGCAACGAGCGGATATCTTGGAGCGGGACGGGCGCTGATTTATTACGGAGGCGCAGCTGGAGTTTCGAGCACGCCCGCAACGACGATCACAGGCCCGGGCTCGAACTTCGGATCGGCGGTTCGTTTGGGAGATTTGAACGGAGACGGGTTCGCTGACATGATCGTTAACGGAAATACTTACAGCGCTTCCGCCGGTCGGCTCTGGATCTTCCATAGCTCCGGTTCTGCGGGAATCACCGCCGTCGATACCTCCGCACCGACTTGGACTTTGACGGGAGTTTCCGCAAGCGACTCCTTCGGAATTTCCATGATAACCGGAGACATCAATGCGGATGGATACGAAGATTTAATCGCCGCCTCCCCCGGCCATTCGGGCAATCTCGGAAGAGTCTACGTCTTTCACGGAGGAACGACCGGAATTTCAGCGGCTTCTCCCGCTACCGCAAATCAAACGTTAACCGGCGCAATCGCCGGAGAACGTTTGGGCGCAGATGTCGCGTTAGGCGACGTCAACGGAGACGGCTTTCTCGATCTTGCGACCGGAGCGATCCTATTCAATACGAACACGGGAAGACTCCATCTGTTTCATTTTTCGGGCGGGACCATTTCCGCTGCGGCCTCCGCAGTGATCACGGGAGAAGCGATCAACGATCAATTCGGAACTTCCGCATTCCTGGATTGCAACGGAGACGGTTATTCGGATCTCGTAGCCGGGGCGCAAGGAAATACGAACTCGGCCGGAAGAGCCTATCTGTTTCGAAGTCCGGGTTCCGGCGGCTTGACCGTTTCCTTGGCGACGAGCGCAAACATCGCGATTTCAGGCTACAATCTTCCCGGCCCTACCGGTTCTATGTTCGGTCCGACATTCGGACATTAAGACTGCAGAATATTCCATTTTCTGAATCAACCATTCTTCTCTCGGATCATTTCCCCTCAAAAAAAATGGTTCGATAATTCCGGATTTCCTCGGTGCATCGGTTTCGACTTTTGGAATACATTCCCGAAAGTTTTTCGACAAAGGAAAAATAAGCGGACGTTTTGTTTTGACCGAGAAAATTCCTGTAACTCTTTTGGGGTTCCGATGCGAGAGAACAGATTTCGTCTTTGCACTCGCACACCGGAGTATTATCCAATCCGTTCGCATAACGATCCATGTAGTCCTTGAGCAAGGCTTCTACTTCGATTTTTTCGGGAATGGGTTTTTGTTCTTTGAGAAAGGTTTCCATCTTCGCGATCCGATTTCTCATTTCTTCCCAAGAGATTCCGATTCCCCCATCGCAGACATACGCATAACCGACCGTTTTCATGAGACGGACGTATTCCTTAAACGGAAAATTATAGTCCTTTAACAGTTTCCAATAGTGATCGTAGTATTCGACCAGTGCTCCGTCGCCTTCGCAGTATTCGACTGTGAGTCCGTGCGCTTTTAGTTTCAGAGCCAATTCGGTATCATACTTTCCGTAATCGGTCTGCAGCTGTTGCTGCAATCGATCGCCGAGGGTTCCGCTCTGAAAATTTACGAACTTCGTATAAATCCGAAACGCATTCTCCGCTTCCGTCGAGTCCGCGGTAAAGGTGGTCAGGAATTTCTTTTCCGCATTTTTTAAAGAGGAGAATTCTCCCGGTTTTAAATCTTCCAGATATTTTAAATAATCCGCAAGAGAATCCTTTCCGGAAACCCGTTTCAAATAGGCGTCAAACACCCAGCCTTTCGTTCCAAACAATTCGACCTCGGTCCAACGTCCCTTTTTGCCGCCGATGACTTCGGTTTTATCCGATGTTCCCGCAAGCTTCAAGATCATTCCAGGAGGCAAAAGAGTCACAGGGCGGCCCTTTTGATTCGCTTCCTCCCGCAGATATAAACCTCCTTCCGCCGCGACCTTCGCATAACCGGTGTTTGACTCCGCGTTTGAAACGTCCCAGGCAACCCAAAGAAGAATGAAAAAGAATAGAAATTTATTCATGAAGAATCGTCTCGTTCGTTATAGAAAATTTTTGCGAGTTTTCAGCGCGTTTAACAATCGGTAAATATATGCGACCTTCGCCTAAACACAACTCTTTATTACAAACAACCGGGACGGGGAAGGTTTGACATTCTTTCCGAAACCCGTACAATAAAGGACCCGAAATACAAACTGGAGATTCCTATATGAGCAAATCATTAAACGATAAAGTTGCCTTGGTCGCGGGAGGAACCAGAGGAGCCGGAAGAGGAATCGCGGTTCAACTGGGAGCGGAAGGCGCTACCGTGTATGTTACGGGGAGAACGACCGCGTCCAAACCGTCGGAGATGAATCGCCCGGAAACGATCGAAGAAACCGCGACGTTGGTCGATCAAGCAGGAGGAAAAGGAATCGCGGTACAAGTCGATCATCTCGTACCGGACGAAGTTCGCTCCCTTGTCGCACGGATCGAAAAGGAACAAGGACGACTTCACATTCTCGTGAACGATATTTGGGGTGCGACTACGATGGAATGGAACAAAACCGTTTGGGAATCTTCGTTGGAAATCGGACTTAGAACGATGCGTCTCGGAGTGGATACGCACGCAATCACGAGTCACTTTGCGCTTCCGCTTTTAATAAAAACTTCGGGAGGCCTGGTGGTAGAAATGACCGATGGAACGAACGATTACAACTCGCAAAACTACAGGGTTTCCTTCTTCTATGATCTTGCAAAGGCCGCCGTCAATCGAATGGCGTTCTCTCTTGCTCACGAATTAAAACAATACAATGCGACCGCGGTCGCATTGAGTCCGGGTTGGTTGCGATCGGAGGCGATGCTGGACGCGTATCGAGTACAGGAATCCAATTGGAAAGACGCAACCAAGATCTCGCCGCACTTTGCGATTTCGGAAAGTCCCGCGTTCGTGGGCCGGGCGGTCGCGGCTCTAGCAAAAGATCCGAACCGTTCCCGATGGAACGGAAAAACCGTATCCAGCGGAGAATTATCCAAAGTCTACGGTTTTACCGATTTGGACGGAAGTAAACCCGATGCGTGGAGATACATGGTCGAAGTGCAGGACCCCGGCAAACCCGCCGATACGACGGGTTATCGTTAAACGAACACAACATTCAATTATTTGAATATTATGTCATTCCTCAGTTCGGACCGGAAGGCCACAAGAATCGATCGAATGAATAGAATCTCACTCTTTGACGATTGCTCTTATCCGTGCAAGCGCAGTTGTTTCCGCCCACAAGGGAACATCCTTGGCAGTATCTGCGATTCGTTTCGGGAGGCGGAGTCGTTACGATCCATTTTTTACCGGTCGGGTCCGTATAAAAGGAGAATCCTCCGGAGTGCCCCGGTTGATACGTCATCGTATACGTCGTCAAAGCGTTATCGGGACCGAGCTTGGTTTGATTTCCTTTCCAAACGCGGATCACGTTCGGGTTTGCGGAGAATAAAATACAAGCCTTATACCATCCGCCGTTTTTATAATATACGTCGCAGTCTTGAACCCCGTCCCTTCCCGCGCTGTTGATATTGTTTCTCGTCGTGATGTCGCTGTAACTTCCGCAACTCCCGTCCGTATAGTTACATTGTCTTTCGTAGTACTGATCGTAGGAATAAAACCTAGTTTTTGCGGTTAGAGTGGATGAGTTCGGACTCGGAATCGACTGCCCCACAAAGCCCACCGAATGATCGAAAAAGCCCAGGTTCTGAACGGTTCCCGCGCCGTTAAACCGATACAACTGCGAACGCATATCGATTCCGTTGCTCGTAAAACCCACGTAAGCCCATCCGTTGTAATAAAAGATTCCGCTTGGATGATCGTACGAAGAACCCGCGTTGAACTTGCGAATCAATCGTCCGTACTTATCGTGCACGAACAGATAAGCGGTGTTGTTCCCATTCGTATCCATGCAGGAAGAATAGAAGAAGTTTCCGTCGAACTTAACTCCCTGAGAATGACATCCGTTCTGGTTGGAACCGATCGTTGCCGTTCCGACGTCCTGCAGAAAATAATCCACGTTTTCCACGGGATAATCCGCGCCGCTTACAATATTCTGAATGTTTAAACCTTGTGCGCTAACGGTAGAATAACTCACAAATAACAAAAGGCTCCCCGTTACCAGAGCCCAAAGATTCGCCTTCAATGCATTCATTTTGAAATTTCTCTCCACGATTTATTTTTTTTGAAAGGTCATGGTCGGCGTATGATGCTTCGAAAAACGGTCGGTTTCAATCAATTTTTTATTTCAAGGCGGCTGCATTAAAAACTACCTTATAAATCAGTGTCTAAAAAAATTCCCGATAGGAAAATGGAAATCGAACAATTCGATTTACAGTTCTTCGCAAATATGGATAATCGTTTCGCCGAAGGTATTTCGGATGATCGGCGTTTGACGAAGGACATTCTTCTTTCCCAAGGAAGCACGAATCCGATCAAAATCTTGGGTGGGCGGTCGTATGAAGAAACAGTATTTCCTCATTCTCCTGTTAATCGAAATCGCCGTATACGGTTGTTCGCAAGAAAGCGACCGCGGAACCGAAAAGGATTGCGAGGAGAAACTCTTATTAGGTTCGGCTTTAATCGGAAATCATCCGGACGCACTCAATCTTTTGATCGCAGACTTTCTGCAGTGTATCGAAAAGGTAAGGCCGAATTGTTAAGCGAAGGAGCAGCAATGTGATGCCGCTTCTTTTTAGGATTATTTTTTTCCTTTTCCCACCCAACGCAAAGGTCCGGAGCCGTACCTTCCCAAACGATCTCCCGGATTCGTGAGTTTACAACGCGCAAGAGATAAACACCCGCAACCGATACAAACTGACAAACCGCTTTTCAACCGCTCCAATTCCGCGATTTTTTCATCGACCCGCAGGCTCCAAGTCTTTGAAAGTTTGGACCAATCCTGACCGTTCGGAGTATAGTCTTCCGGAAGTTTGGCGACTTCCACCGCAATTTCTTCCAGAGAGAGACCGACTCTTTGTGCGAATACGATAAAGGCGATTCGACGTAAAACATGACGCGGATATTGTCTATGTCCGGAGCCGGATCGTCTGGATTGGATCAGCCCTCTTTCTTCGTAGAAACGTAAGGCAGAAGACGCGACTCCGCTCCTTTTCGCGACTTGTCCGATGCTTAAGAGTTCTTCCTTATCCATGATTTCGTCCGATAAATCTTAAAAGACCGGTCCTCGTATAAAAAGCAATCCTTTCCGAAATTTGATCCGATTCAAAACCCGATTTTAGCGCAGAAAGTTAAAGTTTACTTAAACTTTAAATCCATATAACCCGCTTGAATCCCCAAGTCGGTTATCTTTCTTTTTTTCGAAAAATCGTTAAAAAAAGTTGCCGCCGGGTCTTTACTTCAAGTTCACTTGAAGTTATAGAATCGAAGAATCGAATTCTAAATTTCGAGGGAGAAGATTCATGACCTTAGGTAAAAAAGAATCGCACATTTTATTCGAATCGGGTTTAAAGACCGAAACATACGAAGGGCGTTTCCAAAAAAAGAATCGCCTTTCGTTTTTTAAAAAGGAAACATTATGAAATTCTCATTTCACAAATATCAGATCTTCATCATCGCTTTGCTCGCGTTCATTCAGTTCACAGTAGTTCTGGACTTTATGATCCTTTCCCCTTTGGGAGTGCAAGTCATGGAGGATTTGAAAATATCGACGACGAAATTCGGATTGGTCGTTTCGGCCTATGCGATCAGCGCGGGGATTTCGGGAATTCTTTCCGCGGGTTTTGCGGACCGGTTTGATCGGAAGAAAATCCTTCTTTTCTTTTATACCGGATTCGTTATCGGAACAGCATTGTGCGGTTTATCGACCACGTATCAATATCTTCTCGCGGCGCGAATCGTAACCGGAATTTTCGGAGGAGTGATCGCTTCGATCAGCTTTGCGATCATCGCCGATCTTTTTCCTATGGAAGTTCGCGGAAGAGTCATGGGATTCGTGATGACCGCATTCGCGGCGAGCCAGGTATTCGGTCTTCCGCTCGGGGTTTATATTTCCAATCTTTGGGGCTGGCAATCCCCTTTCTGGCTGATTACCGGAGTGGCCGGTCTTGTCGGTTTTGTCGCCTCCATTTACGTGAAACCGATCACCGCACACCTTCAAACATCCGTTCAAAGAAAGGCTATCAAACATCTTTTCCAAACGGCGGCTAATCGCAGTTATATGCCAGGTTTTTTGGCAACGATGCTCTTAGCGACCGGAGGATATATGTTGATGCCCTTCGGAAGCGCATTCACAGTTCACAACCTCGGAATTCCTCTGACCGATCTTCCTACCATCTATATGATCACCGGAATCGTAAGTATCGCCGCCGGTCCGTTGATGGGTCGGCTTGCGGACGCGATCGGCAAATATGCCGTGTTTGCCGGAGCCTCCTTCGCCGCTATCGGCGTGGTTCTTTATTATACGAGATTGGAACACGTTTCCCTTCTTCTTGTGATCGCCGTAAATTGTTGTTTGTTTATCCCGATTACGGCCCGCGTGATCTCCGCAAACGCGCTTACTTCAGCGGTTCCCGATCTGCAGGATCGCGGCGCGTATATGGCGATCAGTTCCTCTTTACAGCAGCTTTCCGGAGGAGTCGCTTCGTATTTTGCGGGTTTGATCGTAGTTCAAACTTCTACCGGGTATCTATTAGGATATCAGCATTTAGGATACGTGGTAACGGCCGCGATTTTGATCACGATCGCGATCATGTATCGAGTGAATCTTCTCGTTGCAAACAAATCCGGATCCAAGCAAGGTCCGATTGCAGCGCCTATTCCGGCGAACCAAGAAGTCTCTCTCGAAAACTAAACAAACCTTAACAATATTCCGAAGTTGAAACCCGGCTCAGGAAAGAGTCGGGGCCTTTTCGATAAAGAAAACGTTCCTAAAGATTTTTTGAATCTAGTTTCGGTTCGATCAATCCTCTTTTTTTTGGTACATCTATCTTATTGAACACATCCTATCGATACAACGGAACCGAATAGAAAAACGAAACTTACTTTTTTACACGACTCATATCCGCCGTAGTCAGCGTGAATTTCGTTCCGTTGTTTCGTTCCAATTCCAGACTCGCTCCGATCTGCTGAGAAAGTATATTCACTAATTTTAATCCGAGTGAATCGGTCTGATTGAAATCTAGCCCTTCCGGAAAACCAACGCCGTCGTCCTGAACCACGATCACAAATCCGTCCTCAAATCCTTTGATTTTTATCAAGATGTTCCCTTTGTCTCTATCCTTAAATCCGTATTTGAACGCGTTGGTTACGAGTTCCGTCACGATCAATCCGCAGTGAATCGCGGTATCCAAGGAAAGATACAACGTGTCCGCTTCGATTTCATAATCGATTCGTTTGTCTACACGATACGTACGGAAAAGATTTTTCACTAGATTTTCCAGATAATCCTTGAAATCCATCTTAGCGAGATCCTTGCTCTGATAAAGCAACTCGTGAATCAAGGCGATCGAACGGATTCTAGACTGAGCGTCTTCGAACATTGCAAGAGATTTTCCGTCCGTGATATAGTTCCCCTGAAGACTGAGTATGCTCGACACGATCTGAAGATTGTTCTTTACCCTATGGTGGATTTCCCGCAGCAATACTTCTTTTTCTTGTAGGGAATTCTTCAGAGCTTCTTCCATACGCTCCCGCTCAGCGATTTCGTTTAACAATTCGCGGTTGACTCGGTTCAATTCGCCGGTTCTTTCCTCGACTCTTTGTTCGAGTTGTTCGTGGCTTTCCCGGAGAAGTTCTTCCTGCAGCATCAAAGTCTTATTCTTTCGATGTAAATCCACGAACACGGAAGTTTTGGATGCGAGGATTTCGGGTGCGATCGGTTTGATCAGAAAGTCCACGGCACCGAGCGAATATCCTTTGAACAACCACGTCTCATTGGTCGCATAAGCCGTCAAAAAGATGATCGGTATGCTCGCGCACTTCTCCCTTTGCCGGATAAGAGACGCGGTCTCGAATCCGTCCATACCGGGCATGTAGATATCCATAAAAATCAATGCGAAATCGACCGGATTCAACATCGCCTTCAGAGCCTCTTCCCCGGAGCTCGCCTTAATCAGATCCAATTCCGGATTGGCCAGAATTTTCTCCATCACCCATAGGTTGTCCTGGTTATCGTCCACGATCAGTATCTTGATTTTCGATTCCATACTTTACCTGCATAACCAAACTCTTAGAAGGGAAAGAAACTGATCCACGTCCACTGGTTTCGTGATGTAATCGCTCGCACCGGCTTCGATACATTTTTCTCGATCTCCCTTCATCGCTTTGGCGGTGAGCGCAATGATCGGAAGCGACGCAAACTGTTTATCTGCGCGGATCGTTTTCATCGCTTCGTAACCGTCCATATCGGGCATCATTACGTCCATGATCACGATTTCAATATCCGATGCGCTTTTTAAAAGTTCGATCCCGTCTTTTGCGTTCTCCGCAAACGCGACCTTCATCTTGTGCTGTTCGAGAATACTCGTAAGAGCGAAGATGTTTCGTATATCGTCGTCCACGATGAGAACTTTATGACCGATCAATATGGGATCGTTGTGGGAGGCCTCGGTTAAAAGCGCTCTTTGCTCGGGTGAAATACTTTCTTGGGATCTATGCAGAAAAACCGCGGTTTCTTCCACCAGTGCGGCAACGGTTTCCGCTTCTTTGATCGTATTCGTTTTCTTTAATCCTTGAATTTTAATACGATCCTCTTCTCCAAACGCGTTATCGGAATAGACCACGATCGGAATCTGATCGAAACCGGATTGATTGATCTCTTTGACAAGATCGAACACGTTAGAATCCTTCAGTTGTAGAGAAGAAATCATACACTCGAAGGATTCCTCCTTAAGACTTTCCAAAACTTCGCGGCTCGAAGCGGCAACTTTCGCGATTACATCGCCGTTTCCGATCAGTTCTAAAAGTTTTTTACTGTGTTTCCGATCGGAGTCGGCGATCAAAAGATGTCTCGGCTGCGATTGTATGAACTTGCGAACACGATTCAGTTCTCTCTGTAAAGCTGCTTCGTCCACGGGTTTGGCGATATGGCCCAAAGCCCCCATTCTCAAACTTCTTCTCCATTGATCGTCCTCCGATACGATCAGAACGGGAACGTGTCTGAACTTCGGTTCCTTCTTCAGCCAATTGAGGATGAACCATCCGTTCATATCGTCCAGATGAAAGTCCAAAAGAACCGCTTGAACGGAATAACCTTTCAAAAACGAAAGACCCGTTTTTCCGTCCATCGCAACGAGTCCTTTGAATCCGTTGGCTCGAACGCTTTTCAACAATCGTCTCGCGAGGGCCTCGTTTTTTTCGATGATGAGAACGACTTCTCCCGAGAGATTGGAGCGATCGTCCTCGATGACCTCCCTTTGTTTTTGGGAATGATCATCGCCTAATATCGATTTGCCGATAATGTTCGGAATATAGGTTCCGCCTCGATCGTCCAATACCGGAGATTGCACCCACTTCGGTTCGTTCATGTCCTCCGGTTCTAGATTGATCTCGGTGGGAATGTATTCGGCGGGAAGATACAACGCGAATCTGCTTCCTTTTCCCGGTTCGCTTATCAATTGCAATTCGCCGCCCAACAGTCTCGTGATTTCTTTGCTGATCGAAAGTCCGAGTCCGGTGCCTCCGTATTTTCGGCTCGTACTTCCGTCTGCTTGGCGGAACGCTTCAAAGATCAGGCTTTGTTTTTCGGCAGGAATTCCGATTCCCGTATCGGTTACGGAGAACTCGATTACGGTTTTCGCCTGCTGAAGAATTTTGTGTTCTCTGTCCCAACCCGTTACGACCGGCGCGATCCTCAGATCCACGCCGCCTTTTTCGGTGAACTTGAACGCGTTCGAAAGAAGGTTGCGGAGAATCTGCTGCAGTCTCTGTAAATCGGTCGTCATGCGGATCGGCAACCCCGAGTGCAGTTCCACGCGGAACTTGAGTTCCTTGTTTCTCGCCGTTTCGCGAAACGATCGTTCCAGATAATCCGCGAGTTCGCGGAAAGAGATCGCATCCAGATCGACCGTCATCTTACCGGATTCTATTTTAGAAAGATCTAATATATCGTTGATCAATTGAAGCAGATCGTATCCGGAACTGTGAATCGTTTTCGCGTATTCGATCTGTTTCGGCGACAGACTTTCGTTTTCGTTGTCGTATAACAATCGTGAAAGAATCAGCATGTTGTTCAAAGGAGTTCTCAGTTCGTGGGACATGTTCGCCAAAAACTCGGACTTATACCGGGAAGTGAGCGCGAGCTGTCTCGCCTTTTCTTCGAGAGAATGTCTCGCCTGTTCCACTTCCTGATTTTTGCGTTCCACCTCGTCGTTGTTCTTTGCGAGAAGACGCGCTTTTTCCTCCAATTCGTCGTTCTTTTCCTGCAATTCCTCCCTTTGCTTTTTGAGAAGATCTTCTGAATCCTGCAGCGACTTGGCTTGTTCTTCCAGACGTTCGTTCGTTTTGGTCAATTCTTCCTGACGTCCTTGAAGTTCTTCCGTCAAGGTTTGGGATTGAATCAAGAGTTCCTCGGTTCTCATACTTGCCGCAATCGTGTTCAACACGATTCCGATACTTTCCGTAAGCTGATCCACGAAGTTCAAGTGAATGGGAGTGAAGTTCGAGAAGGACGCAAGTTCGATGATCGCCCTGACTTCTCCTTCGAATAACACCGGTAATACGACGATGTTCAAAGGAGCCGCTTCTCCGAGCGCCGAACTGATCTTGATGTAATCCGTGGGCACGTTCGTAAGCATGATTCTTTCCTTTTCAAGAAAACACTGGCCTACGAGACCCTCGCCCGGACGGAATCGGTTCGATACGTGTTTGCGCTCCTGATAGGCGTAGCTTACGAGCAGCTTCAAGGACGGTTCGTTCTCGACTGTCTCCGTAATAAAAAACGCCCCGTGTTGCGCGGAGACAAGAGGTGCCAATTCGGAGAGAATCAGTTTGCTGACGTTCACCAAGTTTCTTTGACCTTGCAGCAAGCGCGTGAACTTGGCGAGGTTCGTTTTGAGCCAGTCTTGCTCGGTGTTGATTCGGGTCGTTTCTCTCAAGTTGCGGATCATCTCATTGATGTTATCCGATAAGGCCGCAACCTCTCCGGCCGCCTTTACCATTACGGTTCTGGAAAGATCCCCTTTCGTAACACCGGTTGCGACTTCCGCGATCGCCCTCACCTGAGAGGTCAAGTTACTCGCGAGCTGGTTCACGTTATCCGTAAGGTCTCTCCAAAGACCGGCCGCTCCGGGGACGCTCGCTTGTCCGCCGAGTTTTCCTTCGATTCCAACCTCTCTTGCCACCGTCGTCACCTGATCGCCAAACAGTCCTAAGGTGTCGATCATGTCGTTGATCGTATCCGAAAGCTCGGCGATTTCTCCCTTCGCTTCCAAGTAGAGTTTCTTTTTCAAGTCTCCGTTTGCGACCGAGGTCACGATCTTCGCGATGCCCCGCACCTGAGTCGTGAGGTTGTTTGCCATGAAGTTTACGGAATCCGTTAAGTCCTTCCAAGTTCCCGCGACACCGCGCACATCCGCTTGACCGCCGAGAATCCCTTCCGTACCCACTTCCTTTGCAACACGAGTCACCTCCGATGCGAACGAGTTCAACTGGTCCACCATCGTGTTGATCGTATTCTTAAGTTCTAATATTTCTCCCTTAACGTCCACGGTGATCTTTTTGGACAAGTCGCCTCGCGCAACCGCGGTCGTTACGTCCGCGATGTTACGCACCTGACCCGTTAAGTTCGACGCCATCGAGTTCACGGAATCCGTTAAGTCCTTCCAAGTTCCCGCGACACCGCGCACGTCCGCTTGACCGCCGAGTTTTCCTTCCGTTCCCACTTCTCGCGCCACCCGAGTCACCTCCGATGCGAACGAGTTCAACTGATCCACCATCGTGTTGATCGTATTCTTAAGTTCTAATATTTCTCCCTTAACGTCCACGGTGATCTTTTTGGACAAGTCGCCTCGCGCAACCGCGGTCGTTACGTCCGCGATGTTACGCACCTGACCCGTTAAGTTCGACGCCATCGAGTTCACGGAATCCGTTAAGTCCTTCCAAGTTCCCGCGACACCGCGCACGTCCGCTTGACCGCCGAGCTTTCCTTCCGTTCCCACTTCTCGCGCCACCCGAGTCACCTCCGATGCGAACGAGTTCAACTGATCCACCATCGTGTTGATCGTATTCTTAAGTTCTAATATTTCTCCCTTAACGTCCACGGTGATCTTTTTGGACAAGTCGCCTCGCGCAACCGCGGTCGTTACGTCCGCGATGTTACGCACCTGACCCGTTAAGTTCGACGCCATCGAGTTCACGGAATCCGTTAAGTCCTTCCAAGTTCCCGCGACACCGCGCACGTCCGCTTGACCGCCGAGCTTTCCTTCCGTTCCCACTTCCTTTGCAACACGAGTCACTTCCGATGCGAACGAGTTCAACTGGTCCACCATCGTGTTGATCGTATTCTTAAGTTCTAATATTTCTCCCTTAACATCCACTGTGATTTTTTTGGACAAGTCGCCCTTCGCGACCGCGGTCGTTACGTCCGCGATGTTACGCACCTGACCCGTTAAGTTCGACGCCATCGAGTTCACGGAATCCGTTAAATCCTTCCAAGTTCCGGCGACATCGCGCACGTCCGCTTGACCGCCGAGAATCCCTTCCGTACCCACTTCCTTTGCAACACGAGTCACCTCCGATGCGAACGAGTTCAACTGGTCCACCATCGTATTTACGATCTTTGCCGTGCGGAGGAATTCTCCCTTTAAAGGTCTTCCTTCGATTTCGAGGGACATGTTTTGCGAAAGGTCGCCGCCTGCTACGGCGCCGATCACACGCATAACTTCCGTATTCGGTTGAACTAAGTTTCCGATAAGAGAGTTAACCGAATCCATACACTTGGCCCAGGAACCGGTTGCAGTTACGGCGCTGATTCTTTTGGAGATCTTACCTTCTTGACCGACTTCGTTGCTGATGCGCTCGAATTCCTGCACCATTCGGTCGTTCTGATCTATGATGTCGTTTATCAAATCCGCGATTTTGCCCGAGATACCCGGCGAATCCAAAGGCATTCTCTGAGAAAGATCGCCGCGTTTGAGCGCGGAGAGAACCTTTAAGATCTGCTTTAAATCCAATGCATCCCGTTCTACGTATTCCGCCACCCTTGTATTTGCCATATCGACACCTCGGATATAAACGTCGGATCATCGTGAATTTTTTCACAAATCTTGATTATGAAACAAAATTGAATATTAAGCAACAATAAACGAATTAAAATCGATCGCATCAACGGAGTTTCATGAAATTTATTTCATTACACTGCAAAAGCGCGTGTTTTTAAATCGGAATGCTCATTAAATATAGAACAAACGGATTAAAAATAAATCAAACGTTTGTTAAACGAAATGGCATTGTATACTTTTTATGAAACGAATTTGAGGAACGAAAGAATTCTATAAGGTTTCTCTCGTTTACCGAACATTTCTCTCTTTAACAAAAGAAAACGAAGAAAAAGAAAACCAGGCTCCCTAAAGAAATCGTCCGCGTATCCGAAAAAAAACAAAGTAAGAAAACTTCGCAATGCGAGCAAACGCTCAAAGTGAACTTCAGACCGTTCTTCCCCGTAAAGCGGCTCCCTCCTTGCCGTTCAGACGCGGACAAGGAGGCGAATCGATATTAACAAATGTTAATTTCTTCCGTAACAAAAACGTAACGAAAAAGCCCGGAAATTGCGAAAAAATCTCGCCATTTTTTGCAACCGAGAGCCCGCTTTCGACTCGGATAAAACGTATGAATTCGAAACGAAAACGCGCTCAAAAAGAAACGAAACAACCCAAACGAAAATACGACGCACCCGACGCGGAACCGGGAGTGCATCCGGGAAGCTCTCACAGAGTTCGGAAACTTCTCCGTTGGTTCGGAAACATCTACGGAAGTCTTTTGTATAAGACCGAGCTGATCGGGATCGAAAACGTTCCCAAAGAAGGGACCGTACTCGTGCTCGTAAAACACCAGCGCAACGACGACATTCCCGTTGGACTCGCCAAAGGACTTTATAAAGCGCGCTGGGACATCTGGGCGATCATGAAGGACTCGATGGCCGATCCTAAATTTTTCGACTTCTTTTTAAAATGCGGGGGAATTCCCCTCAACAGACTCGAACCGCGCAAAAGCAAACGCGACCTTCTTTTTGCAAAGAAGGTTTTGTACAACGGAAATATGCTCGTGATTTTTCCGGAACAAACCACCGTCCCTTATAAGATGGGAAAGGGAAGACCCGGAGCGTTTCGTTTTATCGTCGGAAAACCGGAAGCCCCCCTCCCCGTTTTGTGTTTAGGACTGGACTATAGACCGAGGGGATTTTTTCGTAGAACGAAACTAACGATTCGAATCGGAGAATTGAAGTATCTGAATCCGAATCAGGACCCGGAAGAATTTCTACACGAACGTATGCACGAAATCGCCTCGCTCACGAACATGACATATCCATTCGAATTCAAAAAAGCTAAATTAGAAAGTTTTGAAGAACCGGACACACAGGCGGTCGAATCCATCGTATGAAAATTCCAGAAGCCAAAGGAAGTAAACGCGCCCTTTTAGTGGAGGGCGGCGGTATGAAGGGGGCATTTGCCGGAGGAGCATTACATTCTTTGCATACTCTGGTCTCACCCAAACATTTCGATCTAGTGGTAGCGGTTTCGTCCGGAGCTTGTTCCGCCGCGTATTACGTGACTATGCCCAAACCGGAACCGGAAAAAAGTCTCAAGACTCTCGCGATCTGGTATTTCGAACTTGCCGGAAGAAAGTTGATTTCACCGTTTCATCCGTTCCGCGGAAAAACGTTTCTCGATCAGGAATATCTCGTGGACGATCTGTTCGGTTCGAAATATCCTCTGCCTGCGGAGAATTTCGAAAAGTTCGGCCTTCCCGAATTTCGAGTCGCGGTCAGCAACCTTCAAACAAGAACCATCGAATACGTGCGCGCAACCTCTTCGAATATATTCGATCTTTTGAAAGCGGCCACATCGCTTCCGATCGCGACTCGCGGAAAACACAGAGTCGACGGACGTTTGTATTCCGATGCGGCGGTCCTCAATCCTCTTCCCTTGGAGGATCTGATCGAAGCGGGATACAAAGATATTACGGTTGTCTTAAATTCTCCCGTGGAAAGGGTTTCGCCGCCGTTTAGTATGCTTACCAGTCTTCTTTCCTTTCCTAAGGACTGGAGAATGGCGAAGTTGATGAATCGCTGGCATCATCATCATTTCAATCTCGCACGGGAAGTCGCGCAGAAACCTCCCAAAGGCGTGCGGATTCATACGATTTCACCGGATGATCCGTTGCCCGTAACCCTCGTAACGACGAACGGTTCCAAACTCAAAAAGACGGTGGATCTGGGAATCGATAAGGGAGAAGAAATCGGCAGACTTTTGTTGAAACTGTTTACCCAAAGCAAGAACGGCAAGAAAGCGAGCGAATCGAATGGAACGGGTTCCGTAAAAAAAAGGAACGTCGTAACCGTTTCCAATACGGTCAAAACCGCTAAAAATCGAATTCGTTTAACAAATCCCAAAAAGAAATCGGCGACCAAAAGAAAAAAATCCAAATAGTTCTTTTCTACCGTTCGGACAAAACCGCTTTTCAACAAGAACGGTCCGTGAGAGTATTCAAAGGATCGATTGACGATTCCAAACGAACACCGAGGCCGCGTTATCGCGGACCTCGATAAACTTTGAAACATTAGAGTGTTAGAATATACTCGACTAAGTCCTCCACTTCCGAAACGTTTCTCGAACACCAGGGATGAGGGGCCGCGGGCAAGCCGATCGGCTGTTTGGTTCCCATTTCTTCGGGACCGTATTCCCTTCTCATCTTTTGATAATCCCAGTAATACCAATCCGGATCGTTCGGAAGCGTCACGAAATACTTGTGCCTTTCGATAAAACGGTTCCGTTTTTGACCCGCGTCCGTATTCGGAGATTTGAATACTCGAAACACGTCCCCTTTCCGGTTATGAGGGGGATACGGCTGCGGGAAGTCGGGACCGCCGAGCGGAGGCTGAACAGATGCGTGCAGCGTATATCAACCGTTATCGAATTGCTGAGGCGGTCTCCCTCTTAAACGAAAATCCGGAACAAGACATTCTTTCCATCTGTTACTTTGTGGGATTCAATTCCAAGTCTTCGTTTAACGATTCCTTTCGAAAGATCACCGGAAAAACTCCGAGTCAAACCAGAAGAAAAGCGGCAGTATAAAAAGATCCCGAGTTTCCCCGGGATCCAGTGTGGAAAAGGAAACCTTATTCGAACTTCTCCGCGATCAAAGCGTCTATCGAAAACGCTCCGCCTCCTTCGAACAACAACGCGATCGCGATTCCGATCGCAAGAATGTGGTATTCGAAACCTTCTCCGCCTTGGTTGCCGAACCAGTTCATAAAGAATCCGTGTTCCCTGACAAAGAATGCGGCTCCGATCATCGTCAGCGCGATTCCGAACGCGGAAAGTTTCGTACAAAATCCGAGGATCAAACCGAGCGCACCGAAGGATTCGGCGACGATCACAAGAAACGCGACCAAGGAAGGGATTCCCTGAGAAGAGAAAAAGTTCATCGTGGCTCCGAAGCCGAAACCTCCGAACCATCCGAAAAGTTTCTGCAATCCGTGAGGAAGCATAACAACGCCTAACGTGATTCTCAAACAGGTAAGAATCCAACTGGCTTCCGTATGAAAGAATTTATCGACCATTCAAATCTCCTTAAAGATAGGAGAACTATAGAAAATTTAAACCGAAATGTAAATGGACGGATTTTCTATTTTGTTGTGTTTTTCGTCCGCGATTCCCGAAACTTTTCCGGCGAGATCCCGGACTTCGATTTAAAATACCGGCTGAAATACGCGTTATCCTCGAATCCGAGTTCGTATGATATTTGCGTAATATTCAAATTCGAATGTAGCAGAAGCCGTTTGATTTCGAGAAGAATCCGATCGTGGATGACTGCTTTGACCGACTTACCGAGAGATTCGTGACAGATCCGGTTGAGCGTGTTGGGTGCGATTCCGATTTTTCTCGAATAGAAGGTAGTGTTGCGTTCCCTCAAAAAATTCTCTTCCAATAGACTCTGAAACGAAACCACCGTTTCGGATTTTCCCGAATCCGTTCGGGCGTCGAATCCACGGGCGTATTCTTTTTTCGCCTGATAAAGCGCAACCTGCGTTAATGCGAAAAGCATTTTTTGATCGTTATCCGATACGAACTCTTCCAAAAGTCTTTGAAAGTCGGAGTTCAATCTCGAAACGTCATCGATTCCGATTTTGGACAAACCGGGTGCAAAGGAGAAAAAAGGAAATTCGCGTAAGGAAGAAAGAGTTTCTCCCCGTTCCGAATAGAATTCGGGAGAGATTTTCAACGCGTAACCCTTCACCGGATTTGAAAATTTCCAAGAATGAACCTGACCCGGTTTTAAAAAGAACAATGAGTTCGGCTCGATCGTAAATTCCTGAAAATCGATCGTATGAATGCCTTCTCCTTTCTCAAAGAAAAAAAGCGCAAAGTAAGAATGACGATGCGCGCTATCGTATTCTTGAAAGTTAGGCGGAAGATCCTCCAAACGCCCTATATAGAAAAAACGATCCCGTCGTTCAACGACGTCGGAAAGAGCGAGCATCGGAGGTTTGTTTTTTCTCGGAGACATTTCGTTTCCAAAGAAGCCGTACGGAAAAAAAGCGCAATCGTATAAAAAAAAATCCGGGAAAAATCCCGGGAACGGGTATGAATCTATTCTACCGAGCTGTTTGAAACCGAGTACGGGACGGGAAATATTTTCCCATCCCGTTGATGACTCAGTTGACCGAGTAGTAAAAACGCTCGTGGATGATCTTTCCATCCTTCCAAGTTTGTACGCTTGCTTGCGTCGTTTTGATATGACCCCATTCCTTATGAACGTAATCGATTTCCCATTCGACGACGCTTCTGTTTTTTTCGTCGTCAATGATCGAACTCAGTACGGCCGCGTGATTCCATTTCACTTTGGAAACGAAGTCCTTTTCTCTCGCGAGATTGGCTTCAAAACCTACGGTCGGGTTTTGCGTGTTTTCCTGCATCACGACGTTCGGATGATAGAATTCTTCGAAGGCTTTGATTACTTCTCCGGCAAGAATCATTTCGTTCAGTTTGGTCACGTTCTTCTGGATGGTTTGGGTTTCGGTACTCATTGTTTACTCCTTTTGAATTCTTGCCGGTTAAAATTCGGAAAGAACTTTAGTTGCAATTGCAACTAATACAATTTACGAAAATTTAGTTGTAATTACAACTAAAAAATTTAAACCGTCACCGAAAATGAAGGAAAAAATCTCCAAACCGACCATAGATTCCTGGGCCGCCGGATTGAAATTTTACTCAGCCGCTTCCTCCAAAATCGAATCGGAGCTCGCGAAAACCAAGGCGATTTCCCTTACTTGGTACGACGTTCTCTACTCGGTTTATACGAAACCCAAAAGAAGATCCAGAATGTCCGACATCGCGCAGGAAATCATCCTCAGTAAAAGCGCTTTGACCCGCTCGGTGGACAAACTGGTAGCCGAGGGTTTTTTAAAACGGGAAAAAAGCGAAGAAGACGCTCGGGAATTCATCGTGGAAATCACATCCTCCGGAATCCAAGCTCTCAAAGATTCCTGGCCGATCTACGAAGAAGGAATCCGCGAACTTTTCGCATCCAAGCTTACGTCCAAAGAAACCGGAGAATTGCTTCGAATATTCAGGAAATTGAATCGGAGTTCGTCTTAACAAAAACGTTAAGCGACTTTCTAACGCGGAGAATCGAAACCGAATCCTTTTTCAATGATTCGACGTTCCACTCGAACGAGTAGGTTTCCATCGCGGCAAACCTCGGGAATTATCGAAGAAGATAAAAATGGTTTCCTTATTTCGATTCCTAATTTAAGACATTCCTTATGTTCAAGGCCGGGAAGATCCGTACATATCGATCCGTTTGGATTTTTCCCTTCTTTCTGTTTCTGCAAACCTGCGGTCCGCTTCTCTATACGGAAAAACCTCCTCTCGTCCAAGCGGGAGTTTTGGATCTTCGGCCGGGATGGGATTTTTCTTCCAAGGGACATCTAAGTCTCGACGGAGATTGGCTGTTCGATTGGGGTCGACTTTATTCCGACTTATTGCGGGAAGAGAAAAAGAATTCCTCCCGTTCCGACACGAATCAAGCGATTCCCTTTTATGCGAACGTTCCGGATGCTTGGAACAATTATGGAATGGAAGGAAAAAAGTTTCCGAGCTTCGGCTATGCGACGTATCGTATGACGCTTCTTCTCGAAAAGCCCGAAGAAACGATGGCCGTAAAAATGCTCGAAGCGGCAACCGCTTACAATCTGTACGTAAACGGTGAAAGGGTTTTATCCAGCGGAGAAGTGGGAACCTCTTCGGAATCGAGTCGCCCTTTATATCGTCCCGCTGTCAGCCGTCCGTTCCGTTTGGAGAAAAAGAACGAGATCGCGATCGAGGTTTCCAATTTCGCTCATTCCAAAGGAGGAGTTTGGGCCAAGGTTATTTTAGGGAAACATTCCGAGCTCGTCACGCTTCGGGAAAGAACGATCTGGCTGGATCTTTTTATCACGGGCGGATTGTTGATCGGAGTTTTCTATCATCTCAGTTTATTTTCCCTTTTGCGAAGGGAACTTTCTCATTTATTCTTTGCACTGATAGGAATCGTCGCGATCGTTCGAATCGTTTTAACGGGTGAACGTTTGCTTTATACTTTATTTCCGAAGTTCGATTTCAATCTAGGATACCGTTTGGAACTTCTTTCGGTTTATATCGGCGGTTTCATTCTGGCGTTATTTATACGTTCCATGTTTCCGAACGAATTCAATCGGAAGATTTTGTACACGTTCGGATTCGCATTCTCCGTTCTTTCCCTGAGCGTAGTGGCAACGGACTTGGCTGTTTATTCCAAAACGCTTCCGATCTTCAGTTTGTTCGTATTTCTGGAATGTATCTACATCGTTTACGTTTTGATTCGCGCCATCGTCAATCGACGCGTGGGAGCCTGGATCGGACTGATGATTTGCATTCTTCTGTTTATAATCATTGTAAACGATTTATTATATGCGAATATGGTGATAAACACCTCGTATTTCATCTCGTACGGAATTTCCATCTTCTTTGTAGCGCAGGCATTCATCATTTCGAAACAGTTCGCGATCTCTTTTTATCTCTCCCAGAAACTTTCGGCGGATCTCCAAACGTCGAACGATCGATTGATTTCTTTGGATAAACTCAAGGATGAGTTTCTTGCGACCACCTCCCACGAACTCAGAACTCCCTTGCAGGGAATTATAGGAATCGCCGATTCCCTCAAACGTGGAGCGGCGGGAGAATTGACGCCTTTCGTGGAACGTCAGTTGAAGATGATCGTCGCAAGCGGACAACGTCTCGCCAATCTGGTCAACGATATACAGGATTTTTCCAAGCTCAAACACAGCGATCTCAATCTACGAAGAATTCCGGTCGACATCAAACAGGCGGCGGACTTCACTCTGGAACTCAATCGAGTCAACGTGGATCTTTCCAAAATCCAATTGTTAAACGAAATCGAAAACGACTTCCCTCCTTTGTGGGCGGACGAGGATCGGCTTCAGCAGATTCTCCAGAATTTAATCGGAAATGCGATCAAGTTTACAGAATCCGGCAGGATCTCCGTAAGCGCTAAGATCGTTAACAACCGTTATGCGGAGATCAGCGTCACGGACACGGGAATCGGAATCCCTCTCGATCAACAGGAAAGAATCTTCGAATTTTTTGAAAGAATCAACGCAGGCGATTCCGGAAGCGCCGGAGGAACCGGACTCGGACTTACGATCAGCCGAGCCCTCGTTTCCCTTCACGGCGGAGAGATAAAAGTCGAATCGACTTCGGGCGCGGGTTCCCGCTTCTACTTTACGATCCCGCTCGCGATCGAAAACGAACACTCGAAAGAGTCCAAAAAACAAAGTCGTTTAACAAAATTCGTTTCCTCTACGAGCGCGGAGGATCCGGTACAAAGTCTCATCTCCGCAAGAAACGGATCCGATTCTAAGATTCGAATCCTCGCCGTGGACGACGAACCCGTAAATCTGGAAGTGATACAGAATTATCTTTCCCTCGCAAACATGGAGTGTCTCGTCGTAAAGAGCGGTTTCCGCGCCCTGGAAATTTTGAAACACGATTCCGATTTCGGCGCGGTGATTTTGGACGTGATGATGCCCCGCCTTTCCGGTTTGGAAGTCGCGAAAGAAATCAGGAAGACGTTCGATTCTTTCGAACTTCCGATTCTGATGTTGTCCGCTAAAAACAGGGATTCCGACCTGATCTCCGCATTGAACGCGGGCGCAAACGACTATCTCGTAAAACCCTTCGATTTCGTACAACTGATGAGCCGTATCAACAATCTTCTCGAACTCGCCCAGGGTCGTAAAAAACGTCTTGAACACGAAAACGAAAAACGGGAAGCGATTCATCAGGTCAGACAAAGGATCAACATCGATCTGCACGATCACTTAGGCGCGAAGCTGATCGATCTGAAATTTCTCTCCGAAGAGCTTCTCAGCGGAAAGATACAACCCGATCGAACGCTCATCGAAAAAATACACGGCTCGATCAACCAATCGATCGGAATGTTAAGGGAACAGATGCTCCGTATCGAAGACTTGAACCTCGTCTCCGAAAATTTCATCGCGGGAGTCAACCTCGTTCTCCTCAGACGTTACTCGGACGCTGGAAGGGAAATCGATTTTCGATCCGACGAAGACCTACTCCGTCTTTTCGAATCGCATCGCGACGAATCGGGTCTGATGGAATTTTTCGGAATCATCAACGAGGTTACGAACAACGACCTCAAATACGGAAAAGGAATTTCAAGCTGGGCCTTCTCTTTAGAAAATCATGAAATTCGAATGGATATGAGATCGGAATCGGATTATAAACTCTCCAACGAACGATCCGGAAGAGGAACCGAAAACCTGATCCAAAGGATTGCGAAACTAGAAGGAAAGCTTGAAATGTCCCTTTTAGAAAACGTATATTCCATAAAATTAAGAATTCAAGCCGGCCGTTTTTTAGCGGTTTAATGCAATGGAGGAAACGATGGAAACGAAAGATATTAAGATCGGAATCGTGGAAAACGACGAGAATTACAAAAATCAAATTCTCAAAGTTTTGGAATCCGTTCCCGACGTGGAGGAAATTCTTCACTGGGACTCGGCAGAATCCTTTTGGAAGGATGAAAAAGGAAAGTCATTGGACATCGTTTTTTTGGACATCATGCTTCCCGGCATGAACGGCGTGGAACTTGCCGCAAAACTTTCGGAAAGGGACCCTGCGACGAGCAAGATCATGCTCAGCAATATGAACTCGGACGAGCTGATCTACAACTCCCTTCGCTACGGTGCGATCGGTTATATCCTCAAATCGGAACTCAAGGACATTATCGAGGTAATAGACACCGTTTTACGCGGCGGAGCCATCATCACTCCGACGATCGCGTTTCGAGTATTAAACAACTTTAAATTGAAAAAAGTAGGAGACGGAGTCAAACTTACGAATAAGGAAAAACAGATCCTGGATCATATGGTTACCGGAAAAACGATAAACCGTGTGGCGGAATTCTTGGGCGTAAGCAAATACACGATCCAACATCACGTTAAGAATATATACAAAAAATTGAATGTTCATAACAGGGCCGAATTGGTGAAAAAAGCGAGCGACTTCGGACTATTGCCTATATCCGGATCGGGGCTCGGAAACGAATAAGACCCGCGTCCAAAGACCGAGCTTTAAAACTGGCTTTTCTGACGCGGTTCAAATCAGAATGCCCGGTTTATAAGCATAGTATAACGTTATTTTCGCTTTCGATTCTTCCCTTTCTTTAAACCGAAAATCGAATTCGCAAAATGATTCTTGCAAACTTTTCTCGTCTGAATCATACAAGACGCAGATGCCTAAAACGAATTTCGACATTCTTTGGATCATTCTTTCCTCCGGACTTGTGTTCTTTATGCAAGCGGGGTTTCTTTGTCTCGAGTCCGGTTTGACAAGAACGAAGAATTCGATCAATGTCGCGATCAAAAACATCACGGACTTCGGCATCGCAACCTTGATCTTTTACGCGATCGGCTTCGGTTTTATGTTCGGCAAAAGCGCGGACGGTTTTTTAGGCATCGACACATTCTTCCCCGAGTTCTCCGCTGAAAATCCGAACGTAGCGGTCTTCTTCTTATTCCAACTTATGTTTTGCGGAACGGCGGCAACGATCGTTTCCGGCGCGGTCGCGGAACGGATGAAGTTCGGCGCGTACATCGTAGTAACCGCGGTCATATCGGCGATCATCTATCCCGTATTCGGTCATTGGGTTTGGGGAAAGGATCTCTCTCATTGGGAAACGACAACCGGTTGGTTGGGCAAGATGGGCTTTGTCGACTTTGCGGGTTCGACCGCGGTTCACAGCGTGGGCGGTTGGGTCGGACTTGCGGCGATGAAAATTCTCGGCAATCGTTCGGGAAGATATGCGGAAGACGGCTCGATCCGAAATATCACGGGACACAATCTTCCATTGGCGATGCTCGGCACGTTGATCTTATGGCTCGGTTGGATCGGCTTTAACGGTGGAAGCACATTGGCGTTCACCGGAGCGGTTCCTAAGATCATCGTCAACACTATGTTCGCAGCCGTCAGCGGTATGGCGTCCTCTTTGATTTATGGATGGATTCGTCTTCAATATGCGGAAGCCACTCTCCCCTTAAACGGCGCCCTTGCCGGATTGGTTGCGATCACCGCATCCTGTCACGCGGTCAACTCGATCGATTCCGTAATCATCGGATTTGTTGCGGGAATTCTTATGTTCGAATCCAGATCCCTTTTGGATAGGTTGAAAATCGACGACGCGGTCGGTGCGATTCCGGTTCACCTAACAGCGGGTATATGGGGAACGCTCGCGGTGGGAATTTTCGGAAATTCCGAAATTTTAGGAACGGGCTTGTCCCGCTCCCATCAGATTTTCGTTCAGTCGATCGGAATTCTTTCCTGCGGAGCCTTGGCATTCGGATTGAGCTATGTCGTTTTGAGCGCGATCAATCGTTTTTTCCGCTTTCGCGTTTCAGAACAAAACGAACACAAAGGACTCAATTATACGGAACACAGAGCTACGACCGAACTCATCGATCTTTTTTTGGAGATGGAATATCAAAAACGAACGGGAGATTTGAGCAAGGATCTTTCGATCGAACCGTTCACCGAAGTCGGACAGATCGCGGAACGATACAATTCCGTCCTCGGAAAGATCCGATTGAATATCAAGGAAAAGGAAGTTCTCGCCAAAGAACTCGAGGAAAATTTGAACCTCATCCAAAACGACCTTTCCACGGCGAAAAAAATCCAATCCGGAATCATCTCCCATAAGGATAGAACCTTAGGCGAACTCGAGGTCATCGTCCGCTATCTTCCGTTAAGCGAAGTGGGAGGCGACTTTTTCGACATCATGGAACTGCGCCCCGGTTTGACCCGCGTTTTTCTCGCGGACGCGACCGGACACGGGATACAAGCAGCCTTGATTACGATGGCGATCAAGGCCATCTACGAATCGCTCAAACGAGGAATCTACAGCGTTACGGAAATTCTATATCACCTCAACAACGAGTTCCTGCATACATTCAAAAATTTGAATCAATTCTTCACATGCATCGTTTTGGACATAGACACGAATTCGGGTAACGTGCGTTATGCGTCCGCCGGTCATATTCCTCAATATCTGATCGGACCGGAAGGAATTCAAAAACTCGAAAAGACGGGAAGAATCATCGGAGCCGTTTCGAAAACACAATACACTTCCAAGGACGTAAAAATTTCCCCCGATTCGAAACTCGTGTTGTTTACGGACGGTCTTGTGGAACAATGGAACGTGCATAAAGAGGAGTTCGGCGAGGAGCGAGTGGAAAGTCTGATTCATTCCTTAAACACGCAGTCGATTCGGGAAGGAATCGATTCGATTCTAAGCGAACAAGAAAAATTCTTGTCCGGAGTTTCCAAACAAGACGACATCTCCGTAATCGGGATCAATTGGAAACGGTCTTAAATATGCGTGTTAGATTTTTTCGATAAAGCGAACGATTTGTTTCGACCCACTTCGCTTAACAAAATCTTCCGAATCAAAGATCAATCTTTCGAATCCCCGCCGTTTCCAAATAAACTGTCATAAACTTGCCCCCAGTTTACTCCAAGAATCCGATTTGTCACCTTTCCTTTGTAAGCGGTTCGGCTATAAACGAACTTCAAAACGGAAGTTTTTTCAAAACCGGTCTCTTCCTCGTATTCGTAATTCCAGAGCAGACCTCCGATCAAAGGAAATCCGAAAACTCCGTGATTTTGATAACCGCGAGCCGCTTTCTTTTCGGAGAAATAAGCCAAACCGCCCAAGACGGAGGTCGTTTCTTCCTTATAATATTCGGAACGATTTCGATAATAAAGAATACCAAGACCGCCTAACGTAAGCGCTCTGTTCGTGTCCTTTTCGTGATAGGTAAGAATCGGAGGCGCCAATAAGGAATAACCGTCCTGAGTTTCACCGTATCGATAGATCGGCAAAAAGTTCTGAACCCTTTCGCGCGGGGAATTCAAATAACGGATCCAGAGAAAATTCCAATCCATAACTTGCGGACTCGATTCGTATCCGAGTAAAACTCCTCCGAACACACCCCAACGGGTCCGATCCTTTTCGAACTCCGCGTTGAAAGCGCCCAAAAAGAGCGTAAGTTCTTTTTTCTGTTCCTTGAGATACGTTTCGTAATCCACCAGATACAAAAAGTTATAGCGGTTCGATAAAGAATTCTTTCTTTGATAATAACCCATGAGGAAGAATTTGGATTCTTCCTCATTCGAAGAATTGTATACGAACGGAAGAACAAAGAACGTGCTTTCCTTCAACTTGGAATCGTTTGAAAAATACAAGGACGGAAACAAGTAGAAACTTTTCGTTCCCGCTTCGTCATCCCGTTTGTAGTTCATCAAAATACCGAGAAAATTGGTATGAGAACGGATCAGACCTTTACTTTCGTTATAACTTCTATACGATACGATCGGAACAAACCAGCGATAGGATTCGTATTCCTTATGATCCGCGCTTTTGTAAAAAAAGAGAGGAAAGAAATACGAACTCGTTTCGTGTTCGTCCCGGTTTCCGTTCGTTTCATATCCGAAAATCGCCAATAAAAGTTTGAGAGAGGTCGACTCATGACCGGAATGAAGATACTTCGTGTTTTTGTAATTGGCGAGAAAGAGCCAATCGAATCCCCAAACGTCCTTGCGAACCTTGTCGTCCCGAACGCGGCTCTCGAACGTATGCAGCAAAGGCAAGGGAAAAATCGGATAAAAACGATCCGCGGTAAGATTTCCCCCGCCAACATCCTGAACCGATTTGGACTGTATTAGAAACGTATAATACGAAAACGAATCCACGTAGCCCGGACGAACAACCTCGCGACGATCATACCAAAACGGAAGCAGCATGTTCCGTACGAATCCGGTCTTTCGATCCTCTTTCGATCCCGCGATTAGGAAATAGGAAGTATCGGAAGAATCGGCCGTAGTTTCGTTCGAATAAACGATCGGAATGAGAGTGGAGGAATACGTTTGTACGCCTTTGTCCTGGACCGTTTTGCGGAAAAAGAATAGGGAAAGATTCCAGGACAGGGATTCTCTCTGCGGATCCTTTGCGGAAGAATAACCCCAAATTCCTCCGAGCAAAATTTTGAAATCCGATTCTCTCTTTTGCAGACTCGGAAAATTTCTTGTTTCGTAATTCGCAAAGAACAACCAATCCCAGCCGTTTTTTTCTTCCACGGTTCCTTTGACCGGATCGGCTTCCGTTACGCTTTCATACGTCGACAGGAGCGGAAACGGATAGAAATTTTTTTCATACGTGGACTTAACCTTCGAGTCTCCCTGCACCGCCTTTCTTTGAAAGTGCAGCGGATGATACAATGAAGTTTCGGTTTGTCCGAAGAGATTTCTTTTTTCTTCCCAGTAAAAGAAAGGAGCAAGAGTCACTTTCGAATAACCTTGATTCGGAATCGATTTACGGCTGAACAAAAGCGCCCATCGAGTTTCGGACGAAACGGGAGTCGTTTCCGAAGAATAAAAAATCGGGATCACGGTTGAAGTGGAACTCCATTCTCCCTTATCCAGCTTAGTGGTTCGAAAGAAGAAAGGGAACGCGTGCGAAAACGTCTCCTCTTTTTGTTCCCGCTTGGTATTGGAAGAACCGAATAAAAGCAGGAAATTCCAAGACGTTCTCTCCGGAGACGTGGAACCGTAATATCCGAAAACGAATTTGTATTTTTCGTCCCCTTCCTGCCCCCAAAAAACCAAAGGCAAGGGAAGCACAAGATTCAAATCGGAAACGTATTGTTTCTCTAATATTCTTTTTTCTTCATACGATGAGTAATAAAAAGGACTCAAAACCGAGGACGATTTGGAATTCGTGAAAGAATCCTCTTTGGACGAATACAAAAACAACGGTGAATAAAGGTTTCTTTCCTTAAATACCGAAACGCCTCCCGTTACGCGGTCCTCGTAATTCCGATAATAAAACGGAAAAAAAGCGCTGTATCCCGATCCGGACACGGAATCGTTCTTCGTAAAGATTTCCTCGGAAGCTTGATACAACGGAAACAAAATTCCGTGAAACGAGGAAGCTTCGTACGATCCGGTCTTTTCTTTGGATCTATAATAAAAAATACTCTTCGTTTCGAGACGATCCGCGGCTTCCCTATGCGCGAAAAAAGGAAAGAATCGATACGAAGTTTCCTCTTTCGATTTCGCATAACGGATCAAAGGCCATAGAACCGAATACTCCCTTCTATCCTTTTCCTGCTCCATAACGAACAGAACGATTCCTAAGGATCGGATAAAATCTTCTCCCTTCTTCTGCTCCGCATACAAAGGAAAAATTACGCGGTAGGATTCGTCGCCGACCGTTCCCCAAAACGTAGGCAACGGAAGAGGAAACGCAAAGATCCGATCGTTGTTGTTTTTTCCCCAAGTAAACCAGCCCAAAGGAAGAATGCGGAAGTGTTTCTTATCGTCTCCCGATTGATAACTGGCGATTCCGAACAACGCTTCCCACCCGAAATAATTTCTTGAATTTTCTCTCGCCAGCTTTTTATACGAGGCGAAGTTGGATCCCGTCGGAAGCGGCGACTTTTCCTCTTCTCCCACGACCGCAAGACGCACTTCTTTCGTCGTTTCGTCCTTCTTACCTTTTTGAACCTGCGGAGCGATCGGGGCCGCTTCCCTTTTTGTTTCATCCGAAAAGAACGTCAGAGGATTGGAAACTTCCTTTCTGAGCGAAACGCTGAAGATATTGTAGATGAACGAATAATCCAAGTCGACGTAAAATTCCTTTCCGCTTGCGCTCGACTTCAAAGACGCGTCGAACTTTCCTCCGGTTTGCGAAATCGAAATCCCGCCGAAATACAATTCCAGATTTTTGTTCTTTTCGTAATACTTAAGATAAGCGGGAAGAAGGATGTCCCCTCTCGATTCCTTGCTCTTCCATTCGAAATACAAAGGAACGACAAAGCGGGAACTCGTTTTCTCCTCCCTGTTTTCGGAAGAATAATACAACAACATCCAATCCCGGTCCACATTCGGAGAGCGCAATCTGTAATGAAGAGGACTGAAGGAAACGTAGTTTTTATCGTCGCCACCGATTCGATAATAAAGCGGAAGCCAAAGATTATATTCATTTTTTTGATAGTAGTGCAGCGGTAAAATCGTACGGGCGGTCGTCTCGCCGCCGGAATCCTTCCAACGATAGAACAATCCCGCCAACCCCAAAAAGGAAGATCCGTCTTTTTCACGGGAAGAATAGTAAAAAGGATAGAATCTCGTCAACGAGGAAGTATTCGAACTGTAAGTATGATATCCTAAAAGGAAAAATTCGTCTTCAGCCTCGCTTGCGTATTTGTAAAACAAGGGAGCGAAGGTTTCTTTGTACGTTGCGTCTTCGGTTTGAAAGAACAAAACGAGCGGGATATGTAAGTAGGAATTCTTCTTATGAAAGTAGAACGGAAAAAAGAGAGAAGAGCGATATTCTCCCTTTTCATCCCGGGTCCAATACGCGTTCAACACAAGCGTTTCCGACTCGAGCTTTCGAATATGCCGATACATCGGAAGAGGCAATAAAAAATACTGCGTAAAATCGTCTCCATCCTTCGCGTGATGATAGATCGGAAACAAGGTTAGGTGAGAATTCTCTTTGTAAAAAACGAACGGAAAACTGACGAGTTCGGTCAGCCCCTTGCCTCTTTCCCGTTTGTAATATGTGTTCAGGTAATAATCCTGATGCACGTCCTCGGAACGATATCGATAATAAAAAGGACCGCCGCGGTTGTCCCCTCCGTCCCCGTCCTTCCAGGAAAAATAAAAAGGCGCCAAGTGTTTATACTCGTCCTTTTTATAAAACCAAAACGGAAAAACGTTAAACGAAGTCAGTTCGTCTTTGGTTTTACTCCAATATGTGTTTAAGATTAACGTTTCAGTCTCGTCTTTCCCGATCCGGCGATACACGAACGGAAGATAATATTGTCTGAAATCGTCCCCTTCATAAGAATGATGATAAAACGGAAACAGGGTAAGATAGGAATCCTTTTTGTAAAACGCGATCGGAAACACGGTTAAGTGAGAATTCTCTTTGTAAAAAACGAACGGGAAAAACGTAAGCGCTCCGTCGTTTTGATTCTTCGTTCCGGACCAATAGAACAAAGGCAGAATCCGAAAGTAACTCCAATCCTTTTCTTTTCCCCATTGGAACAAAAGGAAGTTTCGAATTTTATAATTTTCTCCTTCGTCTCGGAGATACAGAGCCAAGGGAGCCAGAAGAAACGTCGACGATTCTTCCTTGAGAGAAATCGTCTTCGATCTGTATAAGAGTGGAACGGGTAAAAATACGAAATTCTCGTACGAATCGTTCGTCGTTTCCTCTTCCTGAAACCAAAGCGGAGAATACAAAACAAACTTCTTCGAGTTGATATTCGACTTGGATTGATGAAAGAGAGGAAAGAACGTAAAGGAATAATCCTCTCTCGTTTTGTAATTCGTATAATGCAGCAACGGAAAGAAGTTGAAGAATCTTTTTTCCGTATCGTGGCCCCAGCGAAACAAAACAAGGTGTGTCTTGGATTCCTGGGCGCTTTCCGTATTGAAATACAAAGCCGGCAGAATCATCGTATGCGTTTCCCGAAGTCCGTTGGTCAACTCGACGTTGCGGGTAATCAGCGGGAAAAATCCCGGAACCATCCAGAAATTCTTTTCAAACCCCGGACCCGAAGAATTGGAATTGTATCCGAGCCAAAAGAAGTTCGTGTTCTCCTTATACCCTACCCCTCCGTTTGCTGGTTGAACCGTATTCCGATAGTAGAAAGGCGATAGAAACGTTTTTTCCTCGACCCCTTCGGCTTCCACGCGCCGAAAACCGGCAAACGGGAACAGATATTCGAGACTCGCCTTTCCGGACTTAGCTTCGATTGAATTATAAAAAGGGAATATTCTAAATTGCTTAAATTTTGGATAATCGGTTTTTCGGATAAACCAGAACAGATGCCAGGAGGAATGTCCCTCCCATTTTTCCACGTCCCAAAAAAGCGCGCGGACCGGATATTTCTCCTCCTTTTCGCTTCCGAACAACTCCTGCTTTTCGCGGACGAGTTCGTCGAAAGGATCTTCCGTTTGCGATTTCTTCTGCGCCGTCAAAATCCCGGGCAGTAAAAGAAATATCGTCAGAAGGATTTGATTTCGCATTCTGATAGGAAAACAATTCTTAGGGTTCGATTTCAATCGTTTTCTTTTTTCCTTTCTCTCCGGAAAGAATCCGAATTTTCTTTTTCGGAACTCCCAGCTCTTCGGATAAGGCCGCGATAACGGCGGCGTTCGCCTTTCCCTCGAGAGCCGGTTCTCGAACCGCCACCGTAATCGATCCGTCTCCTTCCTTTCTCAAAAAAACCTTTTTCGAGTTCGGTTTAACGTGAATCGTGAGTTTCATTTCTTCTAAGCGGCGCGGTTCTTTCTGCGGAATCTTCCCACTAACAGATATATCCCATCCACTCGAAAAACGAGACTCGAAGCGAAAAAAATCAGAATCGCCGGAAGGATCACGATGCACAGATTGATTCTCGAAGCCTGCGCGTAGCCGATTCCCTGAGAGTCCAAGTAATTTAGAATGGGAGAATATAAGAATATTTGATGAAAGAATAGAACGCTCCCCAATAACAAAAACGGCACCGCCATTTTGGAAATTTTTTTCAAGAGTTCCGGCCAGGGGAATTGGACCTTATGCCGTTTCAAAAAAGTTCCCAAAAGCAGAAACGTAATCATCGCTGAAATCGCCGAAGAAAGCGCGATCGCGGAATGTTTTAAAAACCAAACCAAGGACAGATTCAAAACGATATTGATCGTAAACGAAATCGACTGGATACGCAGCGGGGTTTTCGTATCCTGAAACGCGTAATACGAAGAAATCAATATTTTATTGATACTGAAAAACGGAATCGCCAAAGAATAAAATACGAGCGGCAGCGTCGCGGTGTGTGTGGCGATATGATCCCACTTCCCTCCGAAATAGATCGAGTCCAAAATCGGTCCGGCAAGAAAGACCATTCCGATCGCGGCGGGCACCGTTAAAAATAATGCGAACTCGAGCGCGCCTGAAAGTTCGTGACCGATCGCCGACCATTCTTCCCTTTTTAAGGATTGCAAAAGCGCGGGAAGGATCGTCGTCGCAAGCGCCACTCCGATGATCCCGGTCGGCAGCTGAACCAGTCTTTGCGAGTAATCCAAACTTACAACCGCCCCGAGTCCGGGGTTTTGATTCTGCACCCAGTTCGCCAAAAAAATATCCACGAGAAGACCGAGTTGATAAAATCCTCCTCCCAACGCTGCGGGAAGCATCAACCGAAAGATCTTTTTGATCGCCGGATGTTTCCAGTTGAAATTGATCTTCGGCATGTCCTTCTTTTTCCAAACATACCAAGCCTGAACCGCGAACTGCAGAAAACCTCCCGTAACGATCGCGGAACAAAGAACGATCACACGTTCGTGCAGATCGTCCACAAACGGAAACAAAAAGAAAAACACGAACAGATAACTGAGATTCAAAATGATCGGGGAAAGGGACGGAACGAAGAAACGGTTCTTGGAATTGGAGATCGCCATAAAAATCGACGACAAGCTCGCCGTAACGATTAAGAAAAACAGAATATACGTAAGTTCGATTACCAGATCGGAATATTCCTTCGTGCCTCCGACTAGGATCGGAAGGAAGACAGGAGAAAAAAGAAACATAACTCCCACGAGAAGCGAAAGGATAAAAAACAAAAACGAAAGAACGGCGCCGCTCATCATTTTCGCCTCTTCTTCTCCGATCTTGCCCGATTCGGAATACAAGGGCATAAAGGACTGGGAAAGAGTTCCTTCGGCGAGCAGGTTGCGGAACATGTTCGGTAAACGATATGCGACCGAAAACGCGGAGGCGACCATTCCCGTTCCGAACGAAACCGCCATAAAATGGTCCCGGATCAATCCGAGGATTCTGGATAAAAAGGTATAAAACGAAAGTGCGATGCTTCGCGATGCGGCGTTAGACAACGATCAGGGTCCTAGAAGTTTTTCTAGGTATCGAACTCCGCCCATGGCGTTTAGGTCAAACTGAATCTGACATGCCGGACATTGATATCTTCCCGGTTTGGAAACTCGGATCCGGGAAGAACAAGCGCCGCAATAAATGATCCGCTTCGGAAAATTCTTTTCGGTGCGGATCGCCTTCTCCAACGCGGACTTTGCCGAGTAAACGTCGGCCCCTTCACTTCTTACGGCTCCCGCGTTCGACTCGGAAGAAGCACCCGAATGCGCTGGGCCTGCCGATTCATCGGAAGAAGTCGTTTCTTCTTTCTCATCGTTTAAGAACGCCTGCAATCTCTGCGACTGACTCGCGAGTCCGGAAGATCCGGCAAAGGATGTCGGTTTAGCAAATTCCGAGGAAGAACCGGAATCCGAAACGTTTTCCGTTTCGGGAACGGTTTGAATCTCGGGAATATAAATCGAATGCGAACCGCCGGAACCGGAAATTTTCTGCGATCCGGAAGAATAGAATTGAACGGGAGAATTCTTTTTGATTTTGGAAATCGCGCTCGGCGCTCCCTTAGAACTTCTCTGATCCTGAATCTTGATGAGAGAAAGATATTCTTCCGCTCGAGTCGGATCCTCAAAGAACGCGATCGACTTGCCGAATCCCAAAAAGCTGAGAAGGGTTTTGCATTCTTCGTTGAACGCGCAATAGGCGGAAGAAGCTCCCCTGCTTTTCAGAAAATTTTCGAATCTCGCGAGAACGCTGATCCCTTCGGATTCGATGTATTCCAATTCCTCGCAGGAAAATAAGAATTTGCGGATTCCTTCTTCCCATTTGGATTTAAGATAAGAATAAAAATCCTCCGCGCTCGCCGAATCCAATCGGCCCCGCAGCTTGAGCTTGAGAATATTTCCGGAAAGTCTGGATCGGATTTCCACGTTTCTATCTTATCCTAAATAGATCGCGTCTAGAATTTCTTCTTTCGACGCGACGACCGTCGGGTTTCCGTGCGCCGCGCTTTGGGAAACGTTGCCCGTTTGTATGGAAGTAGTGGAAGCGGGAACTCCGTGGGGAGAGCCGCTTACAGGAGAATGTGCGGTTTCGGTGGATCCCGCGGAAGCGGCGGTGTGTACGACCGGAGAAGATACAACTCCCACCGGCTCTGTTACGACCGTAGCGGTCAATACGGGAGAAGGCGCATTCGACAATTCGCCGTTCGTGCCGGAAGATGAATTTCCGAGCGATCCCGGAAACACGACCGAATCCAACGGACTGGATTGTTTCGTAAGAACCGGAACGTTAGTCGCGCTTGAATGCGAGACCTTTTCCACAAGCGGTCTGGAACCGTAATCGGGAACCGTTTCCTTCGTCGAATTTCCGAGCGTAAGCAACAGATAGACGAATTCCAAAAACAGAGCCGCACCGAGCGCGATCAAAGAATAGTTTCTCAAAAGCCATTCCAACAATTCCGTTTGTTTGAACACGAACGTGCGGAAGTTTCCCCGATCGTAGATCATATGAATCGCGGCGACTCGTTCGAGTTTTACGGGATGGTATACGGCCGCGGAAAGCAGAATTTCAGGTTCGCTGATTTCCGGAAAAAAACTTTCGAACTTGGAAAAGAATACGCTTTTGGAAAGAGCTTCTTTCTTTTGTCCCAATAAAACCGGAATGCTGATCTGCCATTTACGAAGACGAAACGCCCTTGTGTACAACGCGTCCTGATACAAAGCCTCCGGCTTTCTTTTCTTCAAAGTTTCCTGAAGATATTGCGGATTGGAATGAGCGAGAACGATCCCCGCCTCGTTCGTCAAAAAGATTTCCTTGATCGTATAACCGTCGTTGTCCTTGTCCGAAATCTTGGTCATTCTCGAAAAAACGAAATTCATGTCTTCGTAGGACGCGTCGCTACCGGAATTCTCCGCCGCCTTGGCAAGAGTGCCTAACGTATCTCGCGCGCGGTTGTCCGAACCGATTTTCAAAAGTTCAAAGGAGGCCAGAGAGGATTCCAAAAAAGACCAGGCCACGGCTCCGAGTGCGATCGATTCGCAAACGATCAACAGTAAAAGAAAATAGAATATACTTTTGAAAATCTTCACTCTGAGACCTCTAACCAACCAATCGGAAGAAATGAGGTTTTCTCTTGAGAATAAAAACGGTTTTGAACTTACTTTTCGCCGGAAACGAGAGATTTTCGAGGATTTAGAAACGAATTCAAATTTCCCCGAAGGCAGGAAATAAATTCGTTCTTCTTCGCTTGGCCTGCGTCCAAACCGAGCATTTCGACGCTCGTCATATCCGTCCAATTTCTCCCGCAGGGATGGATACAGCGGAACGCTCGGAAGTCGTTGTCGACGTTAAATGCGATTCCGTGACTCGTAAAAAAGGATTTGAAGTTCACTCCGATCGAGCAGATCTTTTTGTCCGGGTTTGATTCCAGATACAATCCGGGAGAATCCGAATCGGTTACCAGACGCAGATCCCAGGTGGAACGAGCGGCGTCGATCACGGCCGCCAGCAGATTCTCCAGATAAGAACGGATTGAAAGTTCCCTGCGTTTCAAATCCACGTGCGCGTAAACGACCAGCTGACCGGGCTCGTGGGCCGTAAAATCCCCTCCTCTCTGGATAAAATGGATCTGAATTCCCTGAGATTCCAGAAATTCCTTTCCCAAGAGAAGATTCTCTAGATTATAATTGATTCCGCCGGTGATCGTGGGAGCGTGTTCCAAAAAAAGAATGCACTCCTTTCTGGACTTCCGCAGTTTTTCCTGCAGTTCCAAATAACGGAGATACGGAAATTCCCCTTTCGGTTCGATCATTCTCACAAGATTCTTTATATGGAAAAACTCTTAGAAGTCATCTCTTTTATCCTACAGAAATCTCCGAACGGCAGAGACCGCCTCTCCCTTTCCAAACTGATCTACTTTGCGGACGGAGTCTACTTTCAGAAGAACGCGAAGCTTATCACGAACCAGACCTATATCCACTTGGAGGATTCTCCCTGTGCTTTGGATTTTCAGGCAGCGTTGCTTCATTTGAGAAAAAACGGTCTAATAGATATCAAACCCCGGCTGACGGAAAAAGGAATCTCCGGATTTCAAATCGTCTGGACGGGTGAACCCGGAGAGGAAGCGGTCGACCTCAATCGACAGGAAAAGAGAATCATCCGTAAGGTATTGGAAAACTTCAAAAATGCGGTTTATGATGAGAATCGAGTATATCCAAATCTCTACGAAAACTACATCATTTCGCCGCTTTTTGCGGAAATTCCCTTCAACAAGGATACACTCAATACCAAAATTCACTTTTTCAAGAGGAAAACGCTTTTAAATATCTCCGGTAAAATTTTTAAGGTACTATTTAGCGAATAGCGGGACCGTAAAATGCAGATAACCGTAATGAAAGGTAAAATCCACCGGGCTACGGTCACGGACGCGGATCTAAACTACGAAGGCAGTCTGACCGTAGATATGGATCTCGTAGACGCGGCAGGAATGCGCGTATATGAGAAAGTTTCCGTAGTGAACGTAAACAACGGCGCCCGTTTCGAAACCTACATCATCGAGGGAAAACGCGGTTCCGGAGAAATCTGTTTGAACGGAGCGGCCGCAAGACTCGGGATGAAAGGCGACAAAGTCATCATCATCACTTATGCCCAAGTGGAAGAAAAAGAACTTCCCGCCGACTACTCTCCGAAAGTAGTTCACGTTGACGAAAATAACCGAAAACGGTAATTTTTACAAAAAACGACTTTCCCAACCTAATTTCCGGCTTTCAAAGGCCGATATAAATTAGTAAGAATTCCATCGGACCAGAATAACTATGAAATCTTTTTTAAGAATCTCTGTTTGCCTGCTACTTCTTTTCGTAGGTCATACGACCTTTAGCCAGAACGCAGAAAAACCCGATCCGAACAAAAAGGACGGAGGAACAGATTATTATCCCCTATCCTATTACGATGAACGTCTCGCTGTGAAGAACATCTCTTTCTTCCGCAGACATTCTGACAACGGTAAGGGAGAATTTCTGGACGTGATGGTGGAAATGGAAAACCGCGATTTCGATCCGGCAAAATTCTCCATTTATATTTTAGCGGTAAACGAATCGACCGCGGTCAATCCGGAAAAACGGGATCTGGTTCCGTTTCCTAAATGGAGAGGATACGACGTAGAGAACAGCACTCTTATCATCAACTTCCAAAACCTGATGCCTCAAAAACTCGAGTCCAAAGCGGTTTGGGGAGAAGAAAGATACAACAAAGCGAAGAAGGATTACGACGATCGCATCGCTCGCGGCGAGATGGTGAAGATGTCTCTTCCCGCGTTGACCGAAACCATCACGTATCTTACCAATCATCCCGAAAACGCTCTTGAGTTTACGATCTTCGGAGAACAAGGTCCGAAAAAAGATCAGGTTCTTTTGAGCAACTTCGTGGATCAGACCGAGGATGAGAAAAAGAAACAATCCCACGATTCTTTGAGCAAACACACTTATACGATCTACAGCGCGAAATACAAAACGACTTTGATGTCCCACCACTACACCGAGTACAGACCCGGTTACGTGACGTACAATAAGGTTGTGGTTCTGATCTTCAATCCGCTGAAAGAAAAGAACAAACTCGTTTACAGAAGATTCATCGATGTGGGAAACATCCGACTCTTAAATTAAGATTCGTTTCCCTGTAACGGCGGCCGTTACTCAAACGCCGCCGATCGTTCGCTTGGATGTAGATCACCGAATGATTTTCACATCGTTCTACCGGCCTTGTTTGTATTCGGAATGAATACGAACGCTCGATTGTTAATCAAAGTAGAATCGGGGCGACTAAAGAGCCACCCCAACGTCCTTAAACTTAAGAACGTTAGACGAAAGAGAGATGTGAAATTTCTTACAGAGATTTTCGAGAACGTTTTGTCTGCTTTTTATAGCGTTCGATGCTCTCCGGAACATAACGCGTAGACCAATCGGCCCCGCTCATATTCTTTTCAATCCAGCCGGTACCGTGGTCCCAGCGTCCATCGGAAAGAAAATCAAAGAAATAGGAAGAATTCATATATCGATATGAATCCATGATATCGAGAATGTCCCGTTTTACGGGGAAACCCTGGCCGTTTTCGCTTTCTGAAAAGAAGCTATTGTCCATTGGTTCAATCCTAAGAATCGCTTCCAGGACTGTCCATCTTTTTTATTATGTTCTCATTCTTTGAGACCCAACCTATTCCCAAAGCTTCAACTGTCTCTCTTCTGCAACATCCCCGGTTGGAGGGATTTCCGAATCGGGTTTGGAAGTCAATTTGCCGTGTAAGACCTCCTGACGCCTTTTTTTTACCTTCCGGGCCTCATCCAGAATTCCTTCCAACTTCTCTTCCAGAAAATACCGCAGTTGCCGCTCGATTTCAGTTTCGGTTTCTTTAGCCACAACCATTTCTCCCTCCCACATCCTTCCGGATCTGAAAGAAAGAATACCAAAGACCCCGGACAAGGTTTTTCGGAAAGGCTGGATTTATTTGCGAAACATAGAAAAAATTGTACCGGAAAAGGCCCCCAGATGCTGAACATACCGGAACTAACAGACACTCTCCTAAACGGAAAAGACATCGATATCGAATACAAATTCGTATCCGAAGAAGACCATCAACAGCTCTATAATTTATTGCTTAACATACTCGGAAAGATCGACAGACTTTTTTTAACGGAAGTCATTTCCACGATTCTGAAGGAAATCCTGATGAACGCCAACAAGGCGAACGCGAAGCGGATTTTCTTTTTAAAGAAGAACCTTGACATTCACAACGCGGATCACTACGCGAAAGGGATGCGGACCTTTCAAGAGGAGATCACGCATCACTGGGACGATCAGCGGGAGATTCTTTTGAACAGTAGTTTTCAGATCCATCTCCGTGCGAAGATGGTGAACAACAGTCTCGCCATTCTCGTGGAAAACGACGCGGCGCTTTTACCGCAGGAATTGGATCGGATCAAAAAAAGAATCGAGTCCGCCAAGAAATACAACGACCTCTCCGACGCGTTCATGGATATTTCCGATTCTCAGGAAAGCGCCGGGCTCGGACTCGTATTGATTCAACTTCTCTTGAAAAACTCAGGGATCGGTTCGGACAAGTTCAAAGTGGATACGGACGGAAAACTGACGCGGGCCACACTCGTAGTTCCCCAGCAGATCGTTCCGATCGACATCACCACCAAACTGAAGGAGCGGATCCTCGCCGAAATCGAAGGACTTCCCCCGCTTCCCAATACTCTTACTCGAATCATCTCTTTGTGCAACAATCCCGATTCCGACCTGGGAATCATCGCGCATGAAATCGAAAAGAATCCCGCTCTCAGCGTCGACTTGTTGAAACTTTCCAACTCGGCGGGTTTTGCGAGTAGAAACAAGGTCAACACGATCGTGCAGGCCGTAAAGGTAGTCGGCTTAAAGAACGTGCGCAACCTTCTCTACGTTTCGGGCGTCCGCAAGATCATGGATGGACGTTATGCGAAACTGCAAGAAGTTTGGAACCATTCGAATATGTGCAGTTTTTTCATCCGTCATATCGCCGGCAGAGGCGGAATGACTCGGGTTGCCGATATCGCCGCAGCCGGCGCGTTACTGCACGACTTAGGGAAATTCATCCTTCTTTCCTTGGATCAAAAACTTTTCGTCAAACTCACGAACTACCAAAAGGACCGCGATTTCGGAAGTTCCACGATTCTCGAGGAAATCTCCATCGGAATCTCCCACCCTACGTTAGGCGCCCTTCTTGCAAAAAAATGGGATTTCCCTCCCGACCTCGTTCAGATGATAGAATTCCATCACAGACCGTTTATGACGGTGGGAAGCGTCTATCACGACTTAGTCGAACTGGTTTATCTCGCCAATATGATGATGGATTGTATCGACAAGAAGGCCTCGTTTTTCACGATAGACGAAACCATACTTCAAAAATACGATCTCGCGGATAAAAAGACGTTCGAAGAAACCTGCGAGAAACTCAGGAAGTTGTATGACATCGCGCGAATGGAGAACTAAAGCCGTTTGAAAATCGATTCCTTATTATCCATAGAGGAAGTCAGTTACAAACCCACCGGAAAAACGATCCTGGATCGGGTCAGTTTTTCGATCGAAGAAAACGAACACTGCGTTCTTCTCGGAAGAAACGGAGCCGGAAAAAGCACGCTGGTCAATCTGATCTACGGGATGATTTGGGCGACTTCCGGAACGATCCGATTGTTTCACGAAACCTACGGAGAAACTGCGATCCAAGACCTTCGCAAACGGATCGGAATCTTGGACGCTTCCCAACAGGAGAATTCCCTCCAACGAAAACTTACCTTATTGGATGTCGTATTAACGGGACTTTTCCATACGATCGGATACTATCGCGACCCGAGTCCCGAGGAAGAATCCAAAGCCCTTCGTATATTAGAAGAATCGAATTTAATTTCCAAGAAAGACCAGTTTTACGGGACGCTTTCCTCCGGAGAAAAGAAGAAGGCTCTGTTTCTACGGAGCCTTGTAAGCGAACCGGATCTCTTGATTTTAGACGAACCCTGCTCTTCCCTGGATCTTACGGCTCGAGAGGATTTTATAGGATTTTTGAAGGAATACCATTCCAAAAGAAAGTTCACTTCTCTTTATATCACCCATCGGCCCGAAGAGATTCCCGAGTTTTATTCGAAGGCGGTTTTGCTCAAAGAAGGCAAGGTCGTTCACACTGGCCCGATCGAAGAATGTTTTACGGAAAAGAATCTGAACGAACTCTACGATCTTTCCCTGCAAGTAAATCGTATCAACGGGACTTGGTCCGTCATCGCAAAACGAACTTGAATATCAAGCGCGAGCTGAAACGATTCAGATTCGTTCATTGTTCGATCCGAAATTCGTCTTCGAACCGGCCTTTTGCGGATCCATTTTCGAACGACTTTTCCCGATGGAATCAAAACCGTTTTATTTTTAATCATAGGAATTACGGACGAATCGTTTATCATAGAACGTAACTTCGGGAGAATCAATGAAAACGACCTTCGAAACAAAACATGTCAGCATTTCCGTCGGAGTGTCTTGGAAAACCGCGTATGAATTCTTATCCGAACCTAAAAATTTTCCCGAGTGGGCATCCGGACTTTGCAAATCCATCCGACCCGGTCCGAATGAAGAATGGATCATCGAAGCCCCGCAAGGAACTTTAAAAGCCATCTTTACACCCAAGAATCCTTACGGAATCTTGGATCACACCGTAATCTTGAACGAAACCGATCGGATCGCAAACCCGCTTAGAATTCTTCCCAACGGAGAAGGATCCGAAATCCTATTCACATTGTTTAAAACGCCGAACATGACGCAGGAAAAATTCGAGGAAGATGCGGCTTGGGTGAAAAAAGACCTGAACGAACTGAAGGCTCTTTTAGAAAGAAAATATTGAACGGACTCTAAATAAGCCGAAACCGTGCGGCGCCGCTTCGATAAAGAAAAAATCAAAATCGAACCTGGGACCGTTTTTAGTCTTGCGATGCTCCTGTTCTATGCTAAAAATCAGGTTTTGATCAGACTTATCGAATTCGAAGGCCCGAAGGTGGTCTTAAAAACAAAAAAGGCGTCCTCGGGACGCCTTTTCGCAAGTCATGAAAGGTCGAACTTGAAATTAAAAGCTTTGGAGAATCGCTTGGTATCTTGCGTTTTCTCTTTCTAAGCTCTGTGCTTGTTTGATGTATTTTTGAGATTGAGCGTTGCTCGCAAGAAATTTACCGCCGGTAGATCTGTTTGCAAGTTCTCTCAACTCTTCCGCTCTATGAACTTTCTGTTGAGCTACGGCTCTCAGATAATTACCCACGGCGGTTTTTTGTTCCTTTGTAACTGCACTTTCTACGATTGCTTTTTCCAGGAGCTGATCTTCAACATCCTCCGATACGGCGAAAACGGAACTTGCAGCCAGAAAGCCCAAAAGGGAAACTACAGAAATCATTTTGTTAGTGTTCATGATTGAAACCTCGATTTATTTTTGTCTATTTTTGCTTGTTTCGATCCGGTAAACTCATCGCCCGAACCCTTGCGTGAAACGGAATTGTTTTCGCTTCACTATCACCAATACGACGTCTTCCGAATAAAAAATAAATACATTTTTCTAAAAAGGATAAAAAATATTTTTTAGACCGAAATCAATACATTGTTTTTAGAATATTCTAATTTTTGAATCTATTTTCACTGCGGAATTCAGCATATCCGGGCAGCCGTTTTAAAAAATCGGCAAACCGATCGAAACGTCGAAACACGTCTCTTTGAAACGCGACTTGTTGCTTAAAAAGCGAGATCGTTTCGAAACGTTTTCACTCGATCTATTGAAAAATTGTACAGTTATCCGTATGAAAAATCAAATGAAAAGAAAGGTTTCGTTCCGACTGTTCCACAAAGAAAGAAATCGTTTGAGAATTAAGAAAGAATTTGCGAAATGCCTTTCGTTTGCGGAAAGACGAAACAAGTTCATATGCTTCCATTCGCCTAAGAACTAAGCAGCTCCGTCAAAATCCGCTTCAAAAATAAAGAATTCTCCCATTGCATGAATTGCTTTTTAGGATAGGGAGAAGGAAATAAACCCAAAGAATTAAAATCTACAGCTCTTGTTCGACACGGCAAACGTTAAGAGCGGTTCAAGAAAGCTCGTAGCTGACATATTCACAGTCCGGAAAACGGCTGCACTGATAGAATTCCTTCTTTTTCGATGTTTTCTTTTTTTGAAGAGAACCTTCTTTGCAGAGGGGACATACGCCCCAACCGGTTTCGATCTTCTTTTGACGGGTTTGCGCCCATTCTTTGCGAAAACCGGGAGCCGCCGATTTGCTGCTTTGAATGGATGTCTGCAAATCGGCCCAAAGTCGGTTTAATACGGAAAGGGAATCCGATTCGGATCGTTCGATCTTATCCAGTTCCGATTCGAGGTCCGCGGTAAACTTTTCGCGGAACAGATCGCCGAACCCGGCTTGCAGAAAAAAATTTACCTTCTCCCCCAAAGGAAGCGGATAGAAGAATTTCTTTTCCTGATCGACGTATTTTCGTTTTAGAAGAGTTTCCGAAACGGTCGCATACGTGGACGGGCGTCCAATCCCTTCCTTTTCCAGCTTTGCTACCAACGAACCTTCGGAATAACGGGAAGGAGGCTCCGTTTGTTTTCGTTCACTTTCCGCCTTGGAAAGTGAAACCGATTCTCCGCGATCCCAGACCGGAATCGGCTTCGTTTCCATGTCGCTTAATCTTTTGAAGCCGGGAAACAACGTTTTCTTCGTTTCCAAAGAGAACGTTTCGCCCGCGGCTGCAATCGTATATTCGGTTTTTAAGAATTCTTCCGGCGGCATCAAGGAAGCGAGGGTTCGTTTCCAGACGAGTTCGTAGAGAGAGGCTTCTTCCTTATTCAAAAAGGTTCGGGTTTTTTCGGGAGTTAAGAACGGATTCGTAATGCGAATCGCTTCGTGCGCGTCTTGTATTCGTTTTGTAGGTGCGGCTTTTTTGGGTTTGCGAGAGACGTTAGTAATGACGGTACCGGCGCCTCCGGCAAATACGTCGCCGAACGCAGATGCAATCCAAGCCCGCGCTTGCTCAACGAAATCCGGATTCAAACGGGTGGAATCCGTTCTCATATACGTGATCAAACCTTCCCGTTTTCCGTTCCCCAGATCCATTCCTTCATACAATTTTTGCGCGATGCTCATCGTCTTTTTGGAGGAGTATTGGAATCTTCGAAACGCTTCCTGTTGCAAACTTGCCGTCTGAAACGGAGGCGGGGGAGAATTCTTACCTTTGGTTTCCTTTTTCTCTTGGATGCGGAGATTTTTTTCTTTTTGAAACGATTCAAGAATCCGATTTGCCGCTTCTACCGAAAAGAGTCGATCGCCGATTCTTTGAAAAACCCCTTCGATTCCGTTTCGATCGAAGCAATATAGTAGAATATTATAATATACTTCCGGTTTAAAATTGCGGATCTCCTCTTCCCGGTCGCAGATCCATTTCAATGCGACCGATTGAACCCTCCCCGCGGACAAACCGGGACCGATCTCTTTCCAGAGAACGGGGCTTACGAAATAACCGATCAAACGGTCGCCGATTCGTCTCGTCCTTTGCGCGTCCACGAGAGATTCGTGAATCGAATCCGGGTTTTGCAAAGAATTCAAAATCGCGTTTCGGGTTATCTCCGTAAAACGAATCCGAAAGACATTGGATTTCTTTTTCAACCGATCTCGAATATAAGCGCTGATGAATTCTCCCTCGCGATCGGGGTCGGTCGCGAGAAAAACCTTCTCAGATTCTTTGGCTGCTTTTACGATTTCGGTAAGGATTTTTTTCTTTCCGGGAAGAATCGTATATTCCGGTTCGAAATGATTTTTCAGATCGAGTCCGAGAACCGACTTGGGAAGATCGGCGACATGTCCTAGAGTCGCAAGAATTCTAAATTCTTTGCCTAAATAACCGCCGATGGTTTTTGCTTTGGAAGGAGATTCTACGATAAGGAGAAAGGACACCGAACCTTAGGGTTTAGTGCGGTCCCAGGTTTTCAATCAAATATCCGTTTCGATAGGTAGGGTTTTTCCGTTTTGTTACGAGATAAGGTTTGGTTCTTGGGGGCATTACGGTTCGGATTAAAAACGCCCTCGTCTTAAAAACGATCAGCGTAAGAATTTCTACGATTCGATTCGGTTTAGGAAAACCCATCGCGTCGCGCAGAGGCGCTTCCATCAAACTGAAAAGAGCGTGGAAGATCAAAGGACGAATTCCAGGGATGTTCGGAATTCTTCCCGCAAGAATGTTAAGTGTCGCCCGACCGAGCCGTTCACTTTCCGGAGTTCGTTTGAAATGTTTCTCTTCGAATTCTCGGCTCCATCTTTCGAAAAAATCGTAATCGTTCGGAAGGTCTTGAATGTTCATGAGTTTTCCCACGTTTCTCCACATATGATAGTTCGCGAGTTTTTCTTTTTGGCTTCCCCTTCTCCATCCGAAACGAAGATTCCATCGCACCGGCTCGTATACGAATGTGCTTAGAGTATATAAGAAATCCTGATTGGAAATCGAATATTCCTTGTGGATTTGATTGATGCGGCGAATCGCTTCCCTTCCGTTCGGAGAATCCGTTCCGTTTTCCAAAAATTCCGCGAGCAAAATCGCCGTATCGTCGTATCGTTTTTGTCCGAAGTTTTCGAATTGTTTCGTTTGATCGAGTATCTGAGCGATCGAAGGTATCGCAAACGTTTTAAAGAATGCTAATGCAAGTGAGATTTCAATGTCGCGGGGAAAGTCGTAACTCCCGGATAAAAAGGAGATCCGGTGATAGTCCTTGGTCGGGTCCAAGGTTTGAATTCGGTTTAATACAGCATATCTGTTCCACATTCTCCGCAATTTGAAGAATCGAAATTTCGACGCAAGAATTTTTCCCGTCGCCTTTGGTTTGATATCTAACTTTCACGGATTGATTTACACTCGAGTGATTAAAGTGAACATTTGTTTACAAATGGCTTCCGCGTTGCGGGAATTCGATCTGATACTTTTGGGCACTTCTTCGCTTTTGCCGAAGGTTTCGTTTAGATTCTTCTTTCGATTTTTTTGAGGAAAAAAGCGCTCCTTTCTAATCCTCATGGAACCGCTTAGGACAATGGGCATTCTGTCGCTGAATACGGATCAAGAGATCCGCTCTACATTGCAAAAAGGGCGAACGGAAACGGTGACTTTGTTAATTCCGGAAGAAACCATTCTTCGTTTGGGAGAAAAGAATTTGAAAATTCTTTCAAAACGGATTCCGATTCTTTTGTCTACTTACGGAAAATATTTAACGGCCGTAAGTCGATTAGGAAAGAAGGCGGATCGGACTTTGTATCAGAGGAGTTCGGCTAAATCAAAAATGAAACGGATCAACGTTCGAATCGATCCGGGAAGTTGGACGTTATTCGGAGCCTTAGCGCAGGCCCACGGTGTGTCCCGCTGTTACCTCTTTCATTATCTTCTGTTGTTGGAGGAATTGAGGGTCGGGGATTCTATCGTGAGAACGATGAACGAGGGAGTTCCCACCCTCCATGGGTATTACAGTTACATCCTCCACCTAGATCTACCCAACAATCGAATCATACGGAGACTCCACTGCAGTCCAAACGGTGAATTCTACGCCTTAAATTATACGGAATGGTTTCCCGATTAACAAAAAACGTCATAAACAAAGACGGAAACAGTTCGTATCTCTAAAAGAAAAAACCCCGGAATCAGCCGAGGTTTTAAGCGGAGAAAATATAGATCAAAAAATTCGAATGTATTTTTGATTCGTCTTCCCCTCGCGATCCCGCCGAGAAAGAAGACGAATCTACGATTCTTATGCGTTCGCAGGAACCGGGAACAGACCTTCGATGGAAAGATATCTTTCTCCCGTATCGTAAGAGAAAGTTAACACTTTAGATCCTTCCGGAATCTCAGGTAATTTTTTCGCGACTGCCGCCAATGCTGCGCCGGAAGAAACCCCGATAAAAAGGCCTTCTTCCTTAGCGGCTCTTTGAGCGTATAAGAAAGCTTCGTCTTTGCTGACTTGGATTACTCCGTCGAGAAGATCCGTGTGAAGATTTTTAGGAATGAATCCCGCTCCGATCCCTTGAATCGGGTGTGGTCCCGGTTTTCCTCCGGAGATTACGGGAGAAGCTTCCGGTTCAACAGCGAATACTTTCAGATTCGGGAATTTCTTCTTCAGAACTTGAGCAACACCGGTGATGTGTCCGCCCGTTCCAACGCCGGTAATCACGTAGTCCAATCCTTCCGGAAAGTCGTTCGCGATTTCTTGCGCTGTGGTTTCCACGTGAACTTTGATGTTCGCGTCATTTTCGAACTGTTGCGGCATCCATGCTTTCGGATTTTCTGCAACGATCTGTTTCGCTTTTTCGATCGCACCGGGCATTCCTTTTTCTCTCGGAGTCAGTTCGAATTCCGCTCCATACGCTGCCATAATTCTTCTTCTTTCAATACTCATTGATTCAGGCATTACTAAGAGAAGCTTGTATCCCTTAACGGCTGCAACGAGCGCTAATCCGATTCCAGTGTTTCCGGAAGTCGGTTCTACGATGATGCTGTCTTTGGTGAGTTTGCCGGACTTTTCGGCGTCTTCGATCATCGAAAGGGCAATACGATCCTTAATGGATCCTCCGGGATTGGATCTTTCTAATTTTGCATAGACCTCGCTCTTAGTGTTGAACAAGCGATTGATTTTAACGTGCGGCGTATTACCGATTGTTTCTAAAATACTCTTAGCTTTCATTTCTGTTTTCCTGCCTAATCCAAGGATTCTTTGAGTTTAGATGTTGTTATATTAGACATTTTTTTCAATATAACAAATATACTCAAGAAAAAAAATCCTTTACAGGGGATTCTTTTTACAAGCGAACGGCTTTTTGAAGGCCCTTTAAATTTCCTGTAAAACGATACTCTGGAGAAAGGATTCCGCTTCGGGTCCGAATTCAAGGTCGAGCGTGCGGAATACAGCGTAAATCGTCGAGATATGCACGTTGGAATCTCCCGGAGTGGCGGCGTAACCTCGGATCTCTTTTTCTAAGATTTCCAAAGATCCGAGAGGAATTACGGCGTGCGAAAAAATTCTCCCGTAAAGACCGCGATCCCTCCCCGAAGAAAAGATCGAGTTCGTTGAAATCAAATCGGTCGTGGAAAGATACGGATCGTTTCGAAGTCTTTTGAGGACGATTTCTTTCGGAAGTTTTTTTTTCAATCGAAACCGGAACCTCACCAAATGCATGTAAGGCGAGTTGATCGTCACCGAGGAAGAAGTCAAAGGCAGCTTAAGTCCGATCTGAGAATAGAGTTCGTTTAACAATCGACTGTGATGCGTCCCCCATTCCGCTTCCGGTTTCACAAGGAGCGGTCCGGTCACGTGCGGATCGTCTTTTGCCATATCCGCGTCCCTGCGGATAACGAGAAAGTCCGCTTCTTCCAATACAGATTCCAACTCGCGCGGAGATTCGTCGATCAGCAATCGAAGAGAACCGGCAAGCGTATGCGTGTTGCAAGTCGCGACGTGCAGAAATTTCGGAAGTTCCTTTTCCAAAAACGTTCTCGCGTCGGGATATAAGAACTGAGGTCCGAATTTGTGCTCGCTCCCTTGCGCGATAAACATTCGTATTTTAGAATATTCGGATGTATTGTATTCATCGATGCGCGAATCGGCGACGCCGGGCGGGGAACAATCGCAAAGAACGGAAGAATTCTCCAGAGCTTTCTTTTTGGAAAAGAATTCGGGGAAAAAATCTTTAACTCCGTTGTCGCCCGTATCTACTACGATCGCCCCTTTTTCCACCAAGGAAAGAATCGCCGGAATTTCGGATTTTTTGAGTCGATAAGGTTCGACGTAAACCTGAAATTTTCCGAGTTTTCCCTGTAAGATCAGCAGGAGAGAAGCCAAGGGCCAACCGATCACTCCGGTTCCTCGAACATAAACCCCCGGTAGCGTTTGTGCTGTCATGGGTGATCCGTCAGAGGCACGATATCATCTTGAAATACGGCTTTCAATTCCTATCCTCAAACCTTAGACGCGTGCGTAGAACGGATCTCGCAGATAATTCTCTTTGTACTTCACGTAGTTACCCGTGGTTCTCGTGATGATTTCGCGTTCCTTATCCGTGATGTCCCGAACGATTTTTCCAGGCGATCCCATCACCAAGACTCCGGGCGGAATTTTTTTTCCCGGCGTTACGAGCGCGCCCGCTCCGATAAATGCGAACTCTCCAACTTCCACGTCGTCCATCAAAGTCGCGCACATTCCCACGAACGCATTGTCTTTGAGTTTACATCCGTGTATCGTCGCTCGGTGACCGATCGACACGTTATTTCCGATTTCAACCGGATAGACGTCTCTCGCAACGTGAATGACCGTAAGATCCTGGATGTTCACGTTCTCGCCGATTCGAATGTAATTCACGTCGCCCCGAACCAAAGTCTGAAACCAAATGGAAGAATTCTTTCCAATCACCACGTCCCCGACCACCTGAGAACCGGGCGCTAAAAAAACGGATTCGTGGATCTGCGGTTTTTTTCCCATGTATTCCAGAATTTGATAATTTGAATTCATCGATTCTTCCTCTCTGCTCTACTTCCAAATCGTCCGCTCGGAGTCTTCAAAACAAGTCTAAAAAAAAGATTTTCTTTTGACCGCAATCTTCCCGGGAAAAGAATGCACGCATGAGTAGAAGTTCCTCCAACCAGGAAAAAGAAAAAAAGGAAAAGATCAAATCTCTCCTCAAACAAGCGGGAATCGGTCTTTTGATCGGCTTGACGATTGCGGTGATTTTGAGAGTTTTTCTTTTTTTCCCGTTTACGCTGGATACGAACGAAATGCTCCCCTCTTACGCTCCCGGTAAAAGAATTTATTTCTCCCGTTTTGTGGATCGTTCCAATTTGTATCTCGGGGATTTGGTTTTGGTCAAACATCCAACCCAGGAAGGAAAGGTGGTTTTCTCTAGAATCTCCGGTAAACCGGGCGATACGGTTCAGATGAAAAACAAGGTCTTATTTCGGAACAACAACCCGGAAACCGTTTCCGGTTCCGGAAACGGTTTTACGCTACGGTTCGAAGACAAACGCGGACCGTTTCCAGCAAGTTTTTCCGGAAGAGACAACGGAGAACCGATCATCCTGAAGGACAGGGATTATTTTCTTCTTTGCGATAACCGCGATTCCTGCTCCGATTCCAGGGACTTCGGCCCCGTTCCGATCGAGAGCATTCTAGGTAAAGCGTTTTAATCATTAGGGAAAATCAATATTCTAATATAGAGATTCTTAATTTATCTCCGATCGATTTTAGTATTTGACTTTGGAAAGAAATTATGTTATCTTTTTCCTCCGTCGTATTTTCGTTCAATCAATCAAACATGAAACTTTCGGAGCTTACATTTCAACTGATGGTGGAATCCGTTCCTAACGCGATTCTTCTCGTCAATAAGGACGGCAAGGTCGTCTATATCAACGGCCAAACCGAAAAATTATTCGGCTACAACCGTAGCGAACTTATCGGCCGAATGGTGGAACAGCTCATCCCGGAACGGTATCGGGAGAATCATCCTCACTTTCGAAATTCTTTTTTTCAATCTCCGCAAGTCAGGCCGATGGGCGCGGGAAGAGATTTATTCGGCCTTACAAAAAACGGAACCGAATTTCCGATCGAAATCGGCTTGAATCCGGTCGTGACCGCGGACGGAACGTTGGTTCTCGCTTCCATCATCGATATCACGGAACGGAAAAAAGCCCTCGAACGGTTTCGTTTGGTGGTAGAATCCGCTCCGAACGCGATGGTTTTGGTGAATCATGAAGGAATCATTTCTCTGGTAAACGATCGAACGGAAAAATTATTCGGATACGCCCGCGAAGAATTGATTGGAAAGAAATTAGAACTTCTTTTGCCCGAGCGTTTTCGCGCCAATCACCCGGATCATAGAAATCAATTCTTTGCATCTCCTTCCGTTCGTTCCATGGGCGCAGGAAGAGATCTTTTCGCTTTAAAAAAAGACGGAGACGAAATCCAAGTGGAGATCGGCCTGAATCCGATCGATACCGACGACGGACCGATGGTTCTCGCTTCGATCATCGACATCACGGAACGAAAGATCCAAGAGATCACGCTCATCCGCAAGAACGAATTAGAAGCGAAAAATAAGGAACTGGAACAATTCGCCTATCTCGCTTCTCACGATTTGCAGGAACCTTTGCGCACCGTCTCGAACTACATTCAAATTTTGGAAGAGGATTACGGAAAACAACTCGACGATCAAGGCACCAAACATCTGAAAACGATCGACTCGGCGACCAAACGCATGAGCGCTCTTGTCAAAGCGCTTCTTTTGTATTCACGAATCGGAAGAGATCGAAAGCTGGTTACGACGAATTGCCAATCCCTTCTTTCGGAGGTTTCCGCGGATTTGGAAAATTTAATCGGCCAAGCGGGAGCGATCGTTTCGATCCTGGACGATCTTCCCACGTTGAACGTGTATGAAGTAGAGTTCCGTCAACTCTTTCAGAATCTGATTTCCAACGCGATCAAATTTAGAAGGAAGAATGTTCCAGCCCGGGTCGATATCCGCTGCGTTCGACAAGGAGAGTTCTGGTTATTTTCCGTTCAGGATAACGGAATCGGAATCGATTCCAAACATTTCGAAAGAATTTTTTTCATCTTCCAGAGACTTCATCTCGAAAACGAATACGAAGGCTACGGAATCGGATTGGCAAATTGTAAAAAAATCGTAGAATTGCACGGTGGAAAAATTTGGATCGATTCTACGCCGGGAGTGGGAAGTACGTTTTCGTTTACGATTCCCAATCTAAATCTATGACACAAAGACTGAACTGCATTCTTCTCATCGACGACAACAAGGACGATAATTTCTTTCATGAACGAGTGATCCGAAAAGGAAACTACGCGGACCGGATTGTCACGAAACAATCGGCGGAAGACGCACTCGCTTTTTTAAAAAATCGGGATGCTTCTTCCGAACTGCGACCCGATCTGATTTTTTTGGACATCAATATGCCGGGAATGAACGGCTGGGAATTCCTGGAAGAATACAACAGGCTTCCGCCCGACTCCCAGGGCAAGATGATCGTCATGATGCTTACGACATCGGATAACGCGGACGACCGGGAAAAAGCGAAACGATTCGGAATCCTTTCCGGTTTTAAAACGAAACCTCTCACCGAATCCATGCTTCAGGAAATTTTGAAGGATCATTTTTAATTCGGAAGAAGGAAGGGCGTTCGTGAGTTGCGGATTTTTGCGGGAGTTCCCACACGTTGCTGTTCTACGAAATCATTTTGTTCCATCGTAGATTGGAAGGAGTTCCCACACTTTTCTCGTTGAAACGAAAAAATCCGATCGGATCACGGAAGATTTTCTTCCGCGTTAGCGGGTCGAAGGGCGCGAAGCGTTCCCGAAGAGAACGAGCGGGAATCCGCGAGCCCGGAGACACGCGACTCCGCGCGATCCTTCAAAATGAGATTTTGCTTCCCGACTTACCCCGCGCGGAGAAACGCCCGCTTTTTTAAAATTCGCCTCGAATTCTCCGGAAAAAACGGATTTTCAAGAGAATGTTCCGTGAAAATACTGTAACCAAATCTTAAAAAATTCTCCTCTGGAACGTTCGTTCTAAACGGAGAGATCTTGGATAAATCTTAACAACAAAGGGAAGAAAATGACCAGAATAGCCATCAACGGATTTGGAAGAATCGGAAGACTCGTTTTCCGTGCAGGAATCAAAGACCCCAATCTGGAATTTGTCGCAATCAATGATTTAGTTACTCCTGACAACCTGGCCTACTTACTCAAATACGATTCCACACACGGAAGATTTCAAGGAACCGTAGAACACACCGACAAAGAACTCATCGTTGACGGAAAAAAAGTTCTCTGCGTTTCCGAAAGAGATCCTGAAAAACTTCCCTGGAAAGATCTGAAAGTGGATTACGTAATCGAATCTACGGGACTTTTCACCGATAGAGCCGGAGCCGAAAAACACCTGAAAGCCGGTGCGAAAAAAGTAGTAATCTCCGCTCCTGCAAAAGACAAGGACATCCCCACTTTCGTAATGGGAGTCAACAACGAGAAATACAACGCGGCAACCGATCACATCGTTTCCAATGCTTCCTGCACTACAAACTGCTTGGCTCCGATCACAAAAGTCGTTCTGGACAACTTCGGAATCGAAGAAGGTCTGATGACCACGATTCACGCTGCAACCGCAACCCAACCTACCGTGGACGGACCTTCTAAAAAGGATTTCCGCGGCGGAAGAGGAGCGATGCAAAACATCATTCCTGCCTCCACCGGCGCGGCAAAAGCCGTCGGACTTTGTATTCCCGAAGTAAACGGAAAACTGACCGGTATGTCTTTTAGAGTTCCTACTCCGGACGTTTCCGTCGTCGACTTAACCGTTAGAACCACGAAAGAAACTTCTCTCAAAGAAATTTCAGCAAAGATGAAGGAAGCTTCCGAAGGTTCCATGAAAGGAATCCTCGGTTACACCGAAGATATGGTCGTTTCCAACGACTTCGTAAGCTCGACTCTTTCTTCCATCTTCGACATGGACGCTTGTATCGAACTGAATTCCAGATTCTTCAAACTCGTTTCCTGGTATGACAACGAGATGGGATACTCCAACCGAGTTCTCGATCTCATCCGCTACATGGCGAAGAAAGGTTAATTCATGGATTTACCTAGACTCGAAAACGTCGACCTCTCGGGAAAACGCGTTTTCCTGAGAGTGGACTTTAACGTTCCGATCGAGAACGGAAAAGTCACCGACAAAACCAGAATCGAAAAAACTCTTCCGACAATCGAACTTCTCCTCAAAAAAGGAGCGAGAGTCATCATCGCGAGTCACCTCGGAAGACCGAAAGGCCAAGCGAATCCGGAATTCTCCATGGCTCCGGTCGTAGAAGCTTTCAAGGGACTTGTAAAGGCGAACGTTCATTTCTCCAAAACAGTGATCGGTGACGACGCGGTAAAACTTTCCAAGGAACTCAAAGACGGAGAAATCCTCGTCATCGAAAACGTACGTTTCCATAAAGAAGAGGAAGAGAACGAAGCGGGTTTTTCCAAAAAACTCGCGGCTCTCGCCGACGTTTACGTCAACGACGCGTTCGGTGCGGCTCACAGAGCGCACGCTTCCACCGAAGGAATCGCGCATCTTCTCCCTTCCTACGCCGGTCTTTTGATGCACAAAGAGATCGTAGAACTTTCCGCTTTGCTCGCAAAACCGGCTCGTCCGTTCGTTGCGATCATCGGAGGTTCCAAGGTTTCTTCCAAGATCAAGGTTCTCAACAATCTCTTCGATAAAGTAAATCACCTTCTCATCGGAGGTGGAATGGCTTACACCTTTTTGAAATCCAGAGCGATTCCCGTGGGAAATTCTCTCGTGGAAAAAGATTTCGAAGTGCAAGCCTTCCAGTTGATCGAAAAAGCCGGAGTGGCCGGAGTCGATCTTCAACTTCCTGTGGATCACGTGATCGCGGATCAGTTCAGCGATAAAGCGAAGACCAAGTCCGTGGATAAGATGGGAATTTTAGAAGGTTGGATGGGAATGGACATCGGTTCCAAGACGGTTTCCAACTACGAAAAGATCATCAAGAACGCCGGAACGATTTTCTGGAACGGACCGATGGGCGTTTTCGAAATGGATAAGTTCGCAAACGGAACGATGGCAATCGCAAAGGCGATCGCTAAGTCCAAGGCTAAGACGGTTGTGGGCGGAGGAGATTCCATCGCGGCGATCAACAAGGCAGGAGTCGCGGACAAGATCACTCATATCTCGACAGGCGGAGGAGCTTCTCTCGAATTCATGGAAGGAAGAAAACTTCCGGGCGTCGAAGCGCTTCTGAAAAAGAACGAAGAATAACGTTTCTAAAAAACATCCGGGTCACTCGGCGTTTCAACCGATCGGACCTTACGTTTGCAATCCGGGCGTTTGCCCGGATTTTTATTTTTGGAACGCATTTTTTTATCCGCAATCAAACTTTCTATGAACGAAAAACGATCCCGATGAGATACATCTTCCGTGGATTGTATATCCTGATAGTTCTCCAAGCAGGGGAGGATTTATGATCTTTCATTCTTTATATTAGAAAATCGAGGCAAAGATCCATTCCCCCTTCGCCAAAAAGTCCTTGAAGCCTTTCCCCTTTCCTACAAACTCTTCCCAGCTTTAACGAAATTATCCGTCAAGAGGAACTCATGCGCAAAACTGTGATCGCCGGAAACTGGAAAATGAATCTCTCCGAAAAGGAGGCGATTTCCCTCGCTCAATCCATCAAAGAAAAAATTCCGTCCGTCTCTAAAGATAGAATCCCGATGGTATTCCCTTCCACGCTTCATCTCGCGAGTGTTGCAAAAATTCTAGAAGGAAGCGGAGTGATCGTCGGAGCACAAAACGCATATCATTCAGGACTCGCCGCTTTTACGGGTGAAACCTCTCCCGATCAACTTCGTGAAATCGGAGTCAAGGTCGTGATGATCGGACATTCCGAAAGAAGACAATTCTTGGGAGAATCCAGTTCCTTCTGTAACGAAAAGATCCGCTTTCTTTTAAAGAACGGATTCACCGCTCTTTACTGCGTGGGGGAAACACTGGCCGAAAGAGAAGCCGGTAAAACCTTCGAGGTAATCGGGGCGCAGATCCGCGAAGGACTCAAAGGAATCGAAAGCAACTCGTTCTCCCATTTGATCCTCGCCTACGAACCCGTTTGGGCGATCGGAACCGGAAAGGTGGCAACACCAGCGCAAGCTCAGGAAGTGCACGCGTTCATCCGCAAGGAAGTCGCGGGACTTTTCGTGGGAGCTTCCGAAGTTGCGGAATCCCTTTCCATCCTCTATGGCGGATCGGTAAAGCCGGACAATATCAAGGATTTGTTAAAGGAAAAAGACATCGACGGCGGCCTCGTGGGCGGTGCAAGTCAGAAGATCGATTCCTATGCGGGATTGTTTTAAAACGACCCGAAACGCGGTTTCAGGGGCTGCCGATGCGTATTTTCATTGCCACCTCTCGACGGCTTCATAATCTGGCAAAGGATTCAATTTTTTTCAGGAACGGATCATGTTAAACGGAGTCATTCTAACCCTTTTTGTTTTTGTTTCTCTTTTTCTGGTGCTGCTCGTGATGATTCAAACCGGCAAGGGAGGAGGACTTTTAGGAGGAGGCTCCAGCCAATCCGTTTTCGGTTCTTCCACAGCGGACGTTCTTACTAAGGCGACCCGAGTCACAGCGATTTTGTTTATCATTCTTTCGCTTCTTCTTTCCTTTCTCTTCGCTAAAAAAGAAGATAAGCTGATGCCCGAAACGGCTCCCGCTTTGACAGCGCCACCTGAGGAGACCAAAAGTGAAACCACCACACCTACTACGACTCCCGCTCCAACAGCGCCTGCAGGACAAACAAACCCTTAATTCGGACCGGAACGGTATCGGGGAAGAATTCTTTCGTTTTAGAAATTCTTCCTCGAACACAAGAACGATCGGTCTGTTCCAACGAATTCTTCTTTTAAGCATCGCGGTCTTTACGATCACGCTCTCTTCTCCTATCTTCGCTCAAAACAAAGAAGACGAAGCTCACAAAAATAAACCCACGGATACGGCTTCCCTATTAAACCGAAGAATTCTCAGAGTCTATGAAGATCTCGGAGCCGCGAGAGAACTTCTCAAATTGGAAAGAATGGAATCGCTGCCCAATGGAACGTACGTTACATTTCTTGGAAATTATCCGAACCGAAAAGGCATCAAGGTCGTAAAACATTCCATCCAAGAAGGAAAGAACGGAATCGAAAAAGCCGAAAGCAAATCCATTACGCTCGAGTTCACAGGAACCACTCTTTCCAAGGTGATCACCGAAGTGAAATCGGAGAACGCGGACGGCTCGGACACGACGCACATTCGTCTAACGGACGACACTCCTCTCGATCAAGACGTGGACGACATTCTGGTGCACGCGAACCGCAACGGAAAGGAAGTCCGTTATCCGATTCAGCTTCTTCCGGACGAAGGAATCAACCGAGAACGATCCAACTTCAAACAGGAATTTTATTTAAAGCTTCTCGAGGATTTTCTCGTTCAGATCTTGAGACTTAACGAAATGCAAAGTCAAGAATCCGCAAAAAATAAAAAAAAGTTACTGCAAACTTTTAAAGATTCTCTACAATATTGAATCTTCATGTCCTCGTTGCAGGAAAATCTCTTAGAAAGAGCCGGTGAATTACAATCCATCTTGGATGGGATTACCGAGCCGTTGGTATTGATCGATCCGGGATTTCGCATCCGGAGAGTAAATCGATCCACGTTAGAATTTTCCGGTCAACCGTCCTTTTCCTCCATTATAGGGAAGAAATGTTACGAGGTTCTCTACAATCGCGGGGACGTTTGTCCGTATTGTCCGATGAAGGAAATGCGGCCGAACGAAGAGAACTTCAATCAATACTTCGAAGTTCCCCGCTCCGACGTGAACCGCGAAATCTTTCACTCCGTCAAAGAACAAAAAGAAACCCTCTACTTGGACTTTTATCCGATCGAAAAGGACGGGATCATCGGCTCCGTTCTGGAAAAGGTAAGCAACATCACGCGCATCAAGGAAAAGGAAGAGGAGAACCTTCGCATCCGGAACCTCGCTTCTCTCGGAATCTTTATTTCCGGAGTGGCGCACGAACTCAACAATCCTCTGACAGGGATGAGTCTAACGTTGCAAAGCCTTCTGAACAACCTGACTTCGATGGACCCCGACTTCTTCCGTAAACGTCTGGATATGATGAAGGAAGACCTCACCCGCGCGGCGATGATCGTTTCCGACATCATCAGTTTCGCGAAACCGGACCGCCTCGTAACCACCGCGGCCGACATCTACGAAACGATTCAAAAAGCGAAAGAGAACGTAGTCTGGGTGTATCCCGTTCTTTCCAAAAACATCACGTGGGAAATTCTCTGCGAACCGGGAACGACGTTTCAGTTCAATCCCGTCAAGATGGAACGTCTTTTTATCAATCTATTTAAGAATTCCCTGCAGGCCTTCGATTACGGAGAAGGAAAAATCCGCGTGGAAGTTCGTAAGACCAGAAATATGGTGCATATCATCGTCGAGGACAACGCCGGAGGAATTCCGGACAATCTCATCGACAAGATATTCTCCCCTTTCTTTACGAAGAATAAAACCGGAATCGGAACCGGGCTCGGACTTTCAATCTGCCATTCCATTGTTCGCGAACACAGCGGAGAATTGTCCGTAAAATCCTTCGAAAGAAAAACACGTTTCAGAGTTTCCCTGCCCTTCACACAAAACCACGGGTATTCCTCCTGATGTACAATATTCTAATCGTTGAAGACATTCACTCGATCCGAGAAGCGATCAAAGACTTACTCTCCGGCAAATACCGGATTTTCGACGCCGAAAATTACGACGAAGCGATCAAAATTTTAAGAAGCGAAGAAGTCCATCTCGTAATCACGGACATTCGTATGCCCGGTAAAACCGGACTCGATTTGATCAAAACGATCCAACACGAATTTCCGCACGTTCTTTACGCTCTGATGACCGCCTATAACATCAACGATTACATCAACTTCGCTTATAAACACGGGATCTGGAACATCATTCCCAAGTATTCCTTTCTCGACATCAAACTGATTTCGGTGATGGTTCATAAACTTCTCACCAAAGAAATCTTCGGCGTGGAAAAATATTTCGGACCCGAGTTTACGATCCAGGAATCGGGAGCCGAGGATAGGGACTTTTCCGTTCCCGCGCCGGACAGCATCGTCTACAAAAGAATTTATTCGGACGAACAAAGAAACTTTCTCTGCAATCGGATCGCAAAATTTCTCGTAGAGAAAGGAGCGCCTAACGCGATCAATCAGATTCTGGAAGAACTCACGTCCAACGCGATGATCCGCGCTCCCCGCGACTCGAAAGGAAATTACAAGTATCAGTATGAACTTCCCTCTCGCGATCTTGTCATTCCGTTGGAAAACATCCAGCTCGCTGAATCGGACTTTTTTGAAATCGGATACGGGATCGCCGAAAGCACGTTTATCATCGTGATCCGGGATCATTTCGGTTCTTTGGATAAGAAGGAGATTTTAAAGAGACTCGATCGCCATATCACCGTGGACGAAGCGACCGGCTTTCCTCCGGGGCTTGCGGATTCCCACGGGAGAGGGTTGTATATTTGCAGGGAGATTTCCGATCAATTGATCTTCAACATCGAAAAGGAAAAAAGAACCGAGATCATCGCCTTGCTCGACAAACAAGGCAATAAAAGTTACAAATCTTTATCGATCTACGAAGTCTAACGCCCGTTTGAAAAGGACGCTCAAGAACTTGATTACTTGCGCGTTTTTTAAAGTGCTACCTTGATACTTAAAATGCGGCTCTCAGCGATCCGATCCGAATTCAAATTCCGTTTTAAAAGACAGAATTCAATTTTTTGAATATAGAATCGATCGAACCAAGTCCGAGAAAAGTTTAAAGATTCCGATATAAAAAAAGTTCCTTTCCCGTTTCCAAAACGACCGATCCTTTTTTGCCGGAAGGAAAGGCTCTCACGGGAAGATCGGAACCTTTGATTCTTTCCTTTTTCAGAATTTTTCCTTTTTCGTCCAAGAATACGATTTCCTGATTCACTTCCGCGATAAACCAATCCCCGTTGTGAAACGCGGTTTGATAGACTCCGTTTCCGGAATTTCGTTTTTGATCGAGAAGTTTTTTACCGTCCGCATCGTAGAACGCGAGTTTGTCGGGCGCCGAAATCAAAACTTCGCCCGCGTCGGAAACGGCAAGATAAAGTTTGTGAGGATAGATCGCGTCGAGTTCGAAGGATTCTATCTCTTCTCCCTTTTCGTTTAACAAAAGAATTTTGTCCTTGTTTGCGTTCAACAAATGGATCGCGGTCTTCGTTCCGTCCGGCGAAACGGAAAGACTTTTTGCAAACACGGGACTTTTTTCCGAACCGAGATCCTTTTTGATTTTGATCCCGCCTTTCGCGTCCAAGACGAACAATTCGCCTCCTGAAAAGAGAACCCCCGTGATTTGGGAATCGCTCGCAAAACAATAGTCCGTCAAAAATCTCCCGTCCAGTTTACCCGCGCCGGTTCCGTTCCCGTTGATATCCGAAAGGATCACCTGATTGTGATCGCCGGCGATCAGTAGAACGATGTTGCCGGAGGGAGAAATTCTCGGATAACTCCGAAACTCTTTCGTCCATAGAATCTCGTTCGAAGGAGAATAGAAATTCACTTCGGCGCCGATCTTTTTGTATTCGAGATAACCTTTCGCATTAAACGGATATTCGATCCGTTTCGAATCGTCGGTTGCGATTCCATCCGAAGCCGCTATAGTATAATAGGAATTCTCGAACTTATAACCGTTCAAAGCCTCGTCCGGGTTCCAAGCGAAACGTCCGTCGGGAACCATTCCGGCATGTGCGGGTTTGGAAAACGCCCAAACCTTCTGGATCCCGGACGCTAATGGATAAGGATTTCCTAATACATAAAAGAATAATATCGTAAATACTATGCTGAATCCGGCTACGGTGAGAAGTCTCATGGTTTCTCCTTGAGAAGATTGTATAAAAGATAAATTCCGGTGAACGCCGCATATTCGCGAAACGAGGCTCTTGGAAACGGAAAGTAATGTTCGTGAACTTCGGTCGTTCCGTTTTTACGAGCCACTCCGAAATACACCAAGCCCACTTTTTTCTGAGGGGTTCCCCCGCCCGGTCCGGCGATGCCAGTGATGCTGACCGTAAGATCCGTGTTCAGACGTTTCAAGGCGCCCTCCGCCATTTCCAACGCGGTTTCCCGGCTCACCGCTCCAAAGGCGTCTAACGTTTCTTGTCTAACTCCGAGCACGCCCGCCTTTACGCTATTGTCATACGAAACGATCCCTCCGAAAAAATATGCGGAAGAACCGGCGCGGTCGGTGAGAGTTTTTGCCATAAGTCCGCCCGTACAGCTTTCCGCCGTTCCGACGGTAAGTTTTTTCTCGAGTAGAATTTTCGGCAATTCATCGAAAACGTCCGGAGTCGATTTGGCTCCGTACACTTGATCGATCCTGTTAAGTAAGGATTCGACAAGATCGCGGTCCGAGGATTGGAAACTCACCCGGATATATCCCCGCTTTGCTGCTACTCCCCAGACGACTTTTCCGCTCGTTACGGCTTCTTCTTTTGAAATAAATTCTTTCTGAAAAAGGGATTCGCTCATCCACCAGATAAAACGAAATCCGGAATGAAGTTCCTGTGCGGAGAAAGTTTTCGAGATCCAAGGGGCGAGTTCGTCGCGGAACATTTCCGTCATTTCTCCGGGAACGCCGGGCATACAACAGAGCTTTGCGTTTTCGCCTAACGCGACGATAAAACCGGGAGCGATCCCCACTGTATTGTTCAAAATGACGGAACCATCGGGAACAGAAACCTGACGGAGCGCGGTTTGCATCGCTTCTTGAAAGTTTCTTCCGCGCAGCCTGTAAAATGCCTCTAATCGTTGTTTGGCGACCGTGCTTTCAACGGGAACTACTCCATTGAGTTTGCATGCGACTTCCAGCGTGTAATCGTCCTCGGTCGGACCAAGACCTCCGGTCATTACCAATAAAACGGGCCGGTCCTTTCCGGATTCTTTTGCGAGTTTGGAAATCTCCTCTTGCAACACAATCGGATCGTCCGGTAAAACCAGGAACTTGGAAACCGTAAATCCCAAACCGAAAAGTTCGTTCGCGATCCAGGAAGAATTCGTATCTTGACTTCTTCCCGAAGTCAGTTCCGAACCGGTGGACAATACGACGATCTTCGGTGCGTTCATCAACTTTCCTTGTCCATCCTTTCCGGTGCGGAAACTCCGATCAAAGCCAGTCCTTCCGAAAGAACGTTCTTAGCAGCGAGACAGATTCTTGCAAGCCCCAGACGCACGGATGGAGAAGCCTCTTTGAGGCGATTATTCTTGCCTAGATAAAAACTCGTGAAGGTTTTCGCGAAGCTCTGCAGATAGTTCGTAACCCGATGCGGTTCCATCGCGTTAGCTGCGTCGAAAATTTCCTCCGGAAACCGGGCGATCCAGAACAGAAGTCTTTTTCGTTCATCAGACATTTCTAATGTAGCGGCGTCTTCTTTAGAAGTTTCGTTTCCGACTTCGCGAAATATCGAACAGATTCTCGCGTGAGCGTATTGCAGATAAAAAACGGGATTCTTATCCGATTCGTCCTTTGCAAGATCGAGATCGAAATCAAGTGGAGCGTCGAGAGAACGCATTACGAAAAAGTAACGTCCTACGTCTCTTCCGTTCTTACCGAGAAATCCGATGAGATCGCTCATTGTCTGGAACGAACCCGCGCGTTTGCTCATCTTCACCTTTTGTCCCGATTCCAAAAGATTGACTTGTTGAGCGATGATGACTTTGAAGTTTTCCTTTTTGTATCCGAGGGTTTGAACCGCACCCGTTAGTCTTGCAATGTAACCGTGGTGATCCGGTCCCCAGATATCGAGGATCCGATCATATCCCCTTTCGATCTTATTTTTATGGTAGGCGATGTCCGCGAGAAGATACGTCGGCCTGCCGTCGTCTCTTACGACGACCCGGTCCTTGTCGTCTCCGTATTCGGTGGATCGAAAAACCTTCTTACCTTCCTCTTCGAAAATTTTTCCGGAAGCCTCGAGATCCTTCATCACGGACAAAACCTTGTTTGCGTCGTGAAGCGTTTTCTCGCTGAAGTAATTATCGAATTCCACTCCGAACGCATCCAGATCCTTTCTTTGCCAAATCAGATTACTTTCGACGGTCCAGCCGGAACAAAGTTCCGCGAGTTCGCGGTATTTCTTTTCCTTGAGGAGAATTTCTATCTTAGCCGACTTTTCCGAATCCCGCAAAAGAGAACTTGCAATATCCTTAATATACTCTCCCCTGTAACCTTCGGATGGAAGAATGTTCTTTTCCAGAATCGTTTCGATCGGAGTCTGATCCTCGGCTTCCTGAATCGAAGACGCTTCTCCCTTGATTTCGCGAATCCGAACCAGAGTCGAAACGCCGAGAAGAAAAACCTGATTCCCGTAATCGTTGATGTAAAATTCCTTATCGACCTTGTGACCGATCGCCTTCAACAAGGAAGCCATCGCATCTCCGTTAGCCGCCGCTCTTGCGGAAACGATATTAAGAGGACCTGTCGGATTTGCCGAAACGAATTCAAGATTGATTTTCAAAGGATCGAAAACCTTCGGAAAAAAGTTTCCCGACAATACGGACGTTTCGATAAAATGGAGCAAGAACGACGGAGCGATTCTGAAATTTACGAAACCGGGGGGAGTAAAATCCACCGTCTCGAATAGATCGGTTCTTTTTTGCAGGATCGCGACGAGGCCTCCCGAAACCTGCACCGGATTCTTTTTTAGAATTTTAGAATTTTCTAATGCAAATGAGGTCGAGTAATCTCCGAACTTTTCATCTCTGGAATATTCGATCTTGATTTTTAAAGCGTCTTTGTCTACGTCTGGGAAGGAGGAAACGAGGGACCCAACCCCTTCTTCCAGGGCTTTTAATACGATTTGTTTTAAAGTTTCATTTTCTTTCATTAAAATTTACCGAAGATTTATCGAGAACGATACGAGTGGAACGAGCCCTTTCTGATCTCAAGAATAGAATTTGTAGGAGGTACGACAATTTTTTTGTAAAAGTTCGGCCCCACCCGCGTTTGGGTGGTGGAGGAGAGGTGGCGGGAAAACCTCGGCTCCAATCTCCCTATCAGAGAAATTGAATTTTTGAAAGCCGAAAATTTTTCGCAAAAATGTAGGAACTCCAACACGATTCTTCTCTTAAACTTTAATTCCTTTCTAAACATTTTACCGTTTCATTGAATCAGAATAAAAATAAGCCGCTACATTCATTTTCTTTCATAAGAACCTGACGAGTAATACTTAAAAAACAAGTCACTGTATTCTTCCTTCCAAATATTCAAAAAAAAGCGCCAGAACCTCGCAGTTCCCGATTTTCCATTCAAAAAAACTTACAGCGTGTCCCAAAACATAATTTTACTTTACCAGAAAGATCAGCTGCAAGGTTCTGTCCCGGTTTTGGGACAGGTTCTTATTTTTTTTCGGAGCTGTAAAAAACGTTCTTCTTCCTCGAAACTTTCCAGCTGGTTTCCAATTCCTCAAAGACCATTTTTTTGAAGTCCATCATGGAAACAAGTATTGATCGTTTTCCTCTTTCTTCTCTTTCCGCGCGGACCGGAATCTGCACGGGAGTTTTTTGATCCCAACGGATATCCAAAATCACGAGAAACAAAAGGATCAAAAAGTAGAACAGAAAGAGGATGGATTTAAGAAAGTTTTCCAAGATTCTCCCCCAACGCCTCGTAAAGCGTAGTAGATGATTTCAGTTTTTTATGCAGGATCGGTTCAAGCATTCGATTGCAAATTCTGTCGAGGTCCAGAAGAGTTTCAACGGATATTTTTCTCTCCTTCAGATCCCGAAACCTGAGCATCAGAAAAGTCTGAATCCATTGCACGAAACCGAGATCGTTCTGATCCGAATGCAGACAATTCCCGCAGACGAGTTCTAAGGGAGAAGTCTGCAGAGTGACCGAAGTCATTTCCTTCAACTCCGTCCCGCAAGAATGACAAAGAAGCTCCTTGGAAAGAAAGCCGCCGCTAACGAGCAAACGCAGTTTGAAAAAAGGGAGAATGAGCGCGGAAGGTCCGTTCTCCTCCAGCTCTTCCAAAGCTCCGGAAAGAAGACGAAACTCGCCCGGATGTTCGGCGCCGTCCGGTGTAAACGCGGAAGCGAGTTCGACAAGATAAGAAACGAGAACCATTCCGATATAACCGGACTTGGCTCGATCGAAACGATTCAAGAGGGAAATCTCCTTCACGTTGTGAACTTCACGATTCTTTGCGTTGTAATAATCAACGCTCGAAAAGGAGCCTGGTTCCACCGAAGCGATCGGTCTCGTTTTGCTTTTTCGAATTCCGCGGACGCGAAAATTCTCCACCTGCCCTTCTTCGGGAAGAAGTCGGATGATCGCGTCCCCTTCTTGGATCGTCCTGGATTCCAAAACGATCCCGCGCGTTTTTTTTAAAGATCCAGAAGCGCTTCCAGACATTCGTCTTCCTTCTCTTTCATGATTCGTTCCTCTTCCTCTCCCCGTTCGTGATCGTATCCGAGAAGATGTAAAAAACCGTGAACGAGCAGACGATAGAATTCATCCTTTTCGGAATGACCGATTTCCGCGGCTTGTCTGCGGAGAGTATCGACGGAGATAACGATTTCGCCTAACGCGATCGGAGGCTGTATACGAGGATCGGAGTTTTTTCTTTCGGCGAGAACGGCGCCGAGAGGCGCCGAGTCGAATTCGAGCGGAAACGAAAGGACGTCCGTCGTCTTATCTTTGCCTCGACGAAGAAGATTGATTTCCCTCATATCGATGTCGCTTATCAAAAGCAGACTCAAGTCGCAGGGAAAATCGGTCAGTTCCTTTCGAAAAAGAATTTTGCAGTTGGCAAGGAATTCCTCTTCGTTCCACCAGGAAATGACTCCGTAGTCGTTCGAAATGGAAATAGAATCCGCGGTCAGTTGCCTTTCCCCGTTGCGGTTTTCGAGTTCTTATGGCTGTTCGCGGCGTTTAGAGCATTCTTTTTTTCTAATGCTTTCGTGGCTTCCATGCTAGGATATTTCGGTCTGGAATGAAGACTGGACAACAATACTTCCTTAAACGAAGCCTTGATGATTTCGAGGTCGCCTAGGGTAAGTCCGCATTCGTCCAATTGATTTTCGGCGAGTTTGATTCCGATGATCTTCGTGATCAGATTGTCCAAAGATTCGGGAGTGATTTCCTCCAAAGAACGCGACGCCGCTTCCAGAGAATCGGCGATCATCACGATCGCGGTTTCTTTTCTCTGAGGTTTCGGACCCGGATATTGAAAGTCCTGTTTTTTCAACTTCTTCTTTTGTGTGGGAGAAAGTTCGGACAAAGCCTTATGATAAAAAAAGGCCATCGTCGACGTTCCGTGATGTTCGGGAATAAAGTCGATCACCTCTCTCGGAAGCCTCGCTTTTTTAGCCATTTCGATTCCGTCTAACACGTGATCGATGACGATCTTTGCCGCAAGCGCAGGATTGTTCTTGTCGATGTTTTCCTTTTTGGGAATCAAATGCTGATTCTCGACAAAAAATCCGGCGTTCGGAATTTTTCCTATATCGTGAAAGTAGACTCCGACCCTTGTAAGGAGCCAATCCAATCCGAGGTTTTGACAAGCACGTTCGGAAAGCGCCGCGACCATAAACGTATGCGTGTATGTGGAAGGAGCCTTAGTCAAAAGATCCTGTAACAAAGGATGGCCCGTGTCCGCAAGTTCCATCAGTTTAAAACGGGTTGGAACGTTAAAAAGATATTCATAGATCGGAAGCAGGAATTGAGCCGCGGTCGAACAGGCAAACCCGTTGATCAGACAAAGAACGTACAATTTGAATATGTTCGACTCGATCAAATCCTTAAGCCAAGAACCGCTCGGAATCGCCACCCAATAGTTTCTCGAATCGAATAGATAACCGCTCGAAGCGATGATGATCTGAACTCCCGCGATATACAATCCCGCTTTGATGAAGTCGATCCGTTTTTTTAGATTTCTTCCATAGCTCGCCGAAACGATGCAGGAAACGAACCCGAGCATAAACGAGGTCGGATTGTAATGCGAAGCCATAAAGACGAAGAAGGAAAGATAAAATCCGATCGCGATGGAAAGTTGTTCGTCGTAGATAAAGCTGATGATGAGACAGACCATTCCCACGGGAACGAACAATGCAAAGTAAAAGATCGTATCGTATTTCGTCTCGAAGTTGAAGAAAATTCTCGATGCGATCGTGCAGCTTAAAACCAAAAACCAGATTAAGGAAAATACGATCACGTTACTCGAAACGTCGTTCATCCGTTTCGGATTGTATTTTTTTAAAAAGAAATAGATGATCACGACAAAAACCGTCTGGATCAGAAGAATCGACGCGATCGAAGCGATGTTTGCCCGGGTCGCGTACGTGTTTACGATCTGCAATTTTTTGAATATTTCCGGCGTAATCACCTCTCCGGATTTTACGATCACCTCTCCTGCTAAAATTCGAGAGTTGACCGGCTCGGCCCGGTCGGACGCGAATCGTTTTGCGGACAACGTCTCTTCGTTGTTAAACGAACAGGACGGATTGGAATAGATATAACTCAGCGAAATTTTCTGAACGATCGGAAGAAGCGCCGGATCGATCCTAGAAAGTTTTTCCTGCGCCATTCGGTTGAGGACGTTCACCGTATCGGGATCGCGATAGAGATAGGATCTTGGAACGATATAAGCTCCTTCCAAGTTCGAGATTTGTTCTTTGATTCCCTGATTCCGAACGCGGGCGCCGGAAATTTTCAAAGCGGCGTAATCCGGCGGTAAATCCCTCAATATGCAAAAAGAAGAAAATACTAAATTAGAGTATTGTTGAACGAGGTCTTTGAGTTTTCCCTTGCCGGGAGTTTTGTATAAGAGTTCGATCTCTTCTTTGGAACGGTTTTTCCAACGGGGAACGACGCCCAAAAGCTCGGGATACGCCCGACCTTCCGCGCTGGGCTTGAAGGAGCGAAAATTCTCCATATCCTCTTGGATCGCGTTGTTGATCTGATCTTGAAGAGCCGCGTAATCTCGGTCGAAAACGAAAGGAGCGGATTGATAGGCGGCGAGTTTTTTGGCCTTGGTCTTATCCTCGTCTTCGTAGACGATTTCTTTTGCGGATACGATCTTTTCGGGAGCGGTCTTTCCTTCCGAATAGAGACCGTCCGGAGAAAGATCCATCTTATCCTGACCGAAAAACGGGATCGCAAGCATCCAAGTCACCATGAGCAAAGTGATGATCACTAAGCCGACTTGAAATCTTCGAACGAATAGAATCGGACGGACTCTGGTAAGCGTGTCCGTAATCCACGCCATTGCGGATTCTACTTGTTCTCCCGGACTGGGCATACGATTACAACTCCTCGAACTTGCGTACGATTACTTCCACGAGAGGGTGTCTGGTAATATCTTCTTTCCCAAAAAACACCATTCCGATTTGATCCGTGTTTTTGAATAAAGTCACCACTTTTTCGAGTCCCGAGCGGCCGTGCTCCAGATCGATCTGAGTCGAGTCGCCCGAAATACACATGCGCGAAGATCTTCCCAAACGAGTCATAATCATCTTGAGCTGCGCCAGAGTACAGTTCTGAGCCTCGTCCAAAATGATAAACGCATTCGAAAGAGTTCTTCCCCGCATAAACGCGACGGGCGCGATTTCGATTTTTGTGAGAGCGATGTATTCCTGCGTTTTTTCGGCTCCGATACATTCGTTAAGAGCGTCGTACACCGGACGAAGATACGGGTCCACTTTTTGGTTGAGATCGCCCGGTAAAAATCCGAGGTTTTCCCCCGCTTCCACCGCTGGTCTCGTAAGGATGATCTTATCGATGGTCCCGGCCTGCAAAAATCTACAAGCGGTCGCAACCGAAAGAAACGTCTTTCCGGTTCCCGCAGGACCGAGGGCGAACGTGATTAGATTGTCTTGAAAGGATCTGAAATACGTTTCCTGATTTCTGGTTCTGGGAAAGATATGTTTTCCGCGGTATGTGGTGAGAATTTTCTCGCTCGGTTTCCAAGGCATGGCCCGATCGGTTTCGGTTTCCCATACCTTTTTTTTGCGGAGTTCCTTACCTGCGTCTTTTAGAATATAAGCAAAATCGAATGAATCGGTAAAATCCCGGTCCGGTCTTTCCTGATAGTTCGCTTCGAGCTTTTTAAAAAAATCCAACGCGAAGTCGACCTTAGCCGATTCGCCTTCGAGTTGAAACCCGTTTCCCCTCGGGATGATGTCCATCTCGAGTTGTTTTTCGAGAATTTTTACGCCTTCGTCGTTGATACCGCAGATCTTGCGATATAAGTCCTGGTTCTCGAAATTAAACTGTTCTTTGCGCGTGGAAATAAGTTTATACCTTTACGAGTTTGATCTTGAGTTCTTGGAGCTGTTTTTCTTCCACGGGAGAAGGACATTCGCTCATCAAACAAAGACCCTTTTGTGTTTTCGGGAAGGCGATCACGTCTCGGATCGATTTTCCGTGGGTAAGAAGCATCAGCATACGATCGATTCCGAACGCCAAACCGCCGTGAGGCGGCGCTCCGTATTCCAGAGCTTCGAGCAAGAATCCGAATTTTTCCTTTGCTTCTTCCTCTTCGATTCCAAGAACCTTGAACACTTGGTTCTGAACGTCGCGAGAATGAATCCGGATCGAACCTCCTCCGATCTCGACTCCGTTCATCACGAGGTCGTATGCCTTTGCGGTCGCGTTCCCCGCGTTCTTTTGCAGGCTTTCCATAGATTCAAAATATGGAATACTTTCGTCGGACGGAGAAGTGAACGGGTGATGCAGAGCGTCCCAGCGTTTGTGGTCTTTGTTCCACTCGAACATAGGAAAGTCAACGATCCAAGTGATATTGTTCTCCCCTTCTTTCGGGGTTTCAAAACGTTCGGAGAGTTTGAGACGAAGAGCGCCTAACGAGTGATTGACGATTTCCTTTTCGTCGGCGCCGAAGAAGAGCATATCCCCTTCTTTCGAGCCGCAGGCTTTGGAAATCGCTTCGAGTTCCTCTTTTTTAAAACGTTTTGTGATCGTGGATTCGAGACCGTCGCTTCCGTGTTTCATATACGCGAGACCTTTTGCTTTGTAGTCTCTGTTCAACCAAGCAGTATAGTCTTCGATTTCCTTTCTGGAAATGATGGAACCGCCCGGAACACAAACGACCTTTACGGTTCCTCCGCTTTTCACCGCGCCCGAGAATACGTTGAAGTCGCAGTCTTTTACGATTTCGGAAACGTCCACGAGTTTCATACCGAAACGAAGATCCGGTTTATCCGAACCGTATTCTTCCATCGCGGTTTTATAAGTCATTCTCGGAAAAGGAACGGTAAGTTGAATGTTAAAAACTTCTTTATAGATTTCAGCGACGAGACCTTCGATCTCGGAAAGAATTTCCTCTTGGCTTACAAAGGAGAATTCCATATCGAGCTGAGTGAACTCGGGTTGTCTGTCCGCGCGTAAGTCCTCGTCGCGGAAACACTTTACGATCTGGAAGTAACGTTCCATTCCGCCGACCATCAGAATCTGTTTGAAAATCTGAGGAGATTGAGGAAGCGCATAAAACTGATTCGGATTCAAACGGGAAGGAACGAGAAAATCTCTCGCGCCTTCCGGAGTGGATTTGTTCAGGATCGGAGTTTCGATTTCGACGAACTTGCGTTTGTTGAGATAATTACGGATTGCGAATATAAATTCGTGCCGTTTGATCATCCGGTTCTTTAATTCTTCTCTTCTGAAATCCAGATAACGGTATTTCAGTCTGAGTTCTTCGGAAACTTCGTCGAACTCGTCCAGGGAGAACGGAGGAGTTTTTGCAGCATTCAAGATTTCTAATTTGTCCAGAACGACTTCGATGGTTCCGGTCTGCATTCTCGGGTTAATGGATTCAGCGTCGCGTTTTTTAAGAGTTCCGGTTACTGCGAGAACGTATTCGGAACGGACCTTCTCCGCAAGAGTAAAAGAATCGCCGAGAAGTTCTTTGCGCGCGACGACTTGGATGATTCCGGTTCTGTCGCGGAGATCGATGAAGATCACTCCGCCTTGATCGCGAAAACGAAACGACCAACCGTAGAGAACGACTTTTTGACCTTCTTGGGACTCGCTCAATTCTCCCGCCCACGAGCGCTTCTTATAACTTTCCTGAATCCACTGTTCCAATGATTTCTGTTTCCTATGTGAGACCGCAAACGGGCCTCTAAATTAATCTATATTATCAAATCTGCTAAGCTCGGGCCTAAAGGCAAGATGAAAAGAACCGATAGGGCCGGAACGGTTTTTTGCGATGATGATCTCCGCCTTACCGCGCATCTCCGGGCTGATCTCCTCTTCTCCCTTTACCTTTTCTTCTCGATAGATAAAGGACACGATGTCCGCATCCTGCTCGATCGCGCCCGATTCCCGAAGGTCGGAAAGCTGCGGTTTTTGATCCTTGGATCTTTGTTCCACCGCCCGGGACATCTGAGAAAGCGCGATGATCGGACATTTCGCTTCCTTTGCCATCTGTTTGAGAGAACGGGAGATGGAAGCGACCTCTTGTTGACGCCCCCCTTCCTTGTTCTTCGGATCGCTCATCAACTGGAGATAGTCGACGACGATTAAGCCGATCTTTTCCGTGGTAAGAAGCTTACGCACGCGACCTTTGAAGTCGTCGATCGTCAAACCGCCGGAATCGTCGATGTAAATCGGAGCCGCCGTGACCTTTACGATCGAATCCAAAAGTTTGGGGGCGTCCGAACGGGTAAGTTCGGATTTTTTCAACTTCATCGACTCGACCTGCGAATGAGCGCAGACCATCTTCAGAAGAAGTTCGATTCGGCTCATCTCCAAAGAGAAGATGACGACCGGTTGATTGTAATCCAAAGCCACGTTAGACGCTATGTTGAGCGCAAACGTGGTTTTACCGTTACCGGGACGGGCCGCGAGAATCATCAATTCGTGTTCCTTCAAACCGGAAGTCGCTTCGTCGAGTTTGGTGAAGTTGGTTCGAAGGCCGGTGATCTGCCCCCGATTCTTCATGATCTCCATGATGTAATCGGAGAGAGCGACTTTATCGGTCGAAACGGGAAGCAGACCTTTAGCGTCTATGCTTCTGGAAATTTCTGTGAGATTCTTTTCAACCGTGTTGAAGACGGATTCGTTGTCACCCGGTTCCTTGCGGATGAGTTCGAGAGAATCCTGGAGAATCTTCGCATACATTCTCCGCTCGGAGAAACGTTTGATCCGGGTCGCGTAGTACGCAAGCGGCTGCGTAACGACGGTATCTCTATAGAGAGAATAAATATAATTGAATTCTTTTTCTTCGTCTTTGAGAAGCGAGTTTTCTTTGAGGAAGTTGAGAACGGAAACCGGATCGATCGTGATCCGTTTGTCGACTAAGTCGGCGATCGCCCGATAGACTCTTCTGTGGAGATCCACATAAAAGTCTTCGGGAACGACGGGAACGTCGATCAAGTTGTCCGCCCCTTTAAGAAGCAGGAATCCTAAAAAGGCCCTTTCGGATTCCGGTTCGTATAAGGAGTCGGACTGCATGGTCCCCTAAAGAAGGATTATTCTTCTTCTTTTTTTACGTTGAGCGTAATCACGGGCTGGATTCCGTCTGCGAGACGAATTTTGATCTTGTAAGATCCCAGGTTGCGGATTGGCTCAGCGATTTCGATTTTTCTTTTATCGAGTTCGACTCCGTTCTTTTTCAGAATGGAAGCGACGTCGATCGGAGTAACGGCTCCGAAAAGTTTATCTCCGCCGCCGGTTTTCACGAGAATATCGTATTCTTTCCCGTTCAGACTCGCGGAAACTCCTTCCATCGCTTTTTTACGTTTTTCACGTTTGAGTTCGCCCAACTTCTTCTGGTGAAGAGCGGCTTTGGTGTTTCCTTCGTTTGCACGAACTGCAAGTCGTTTTGGAAATAAGAAGTTTCTTGCGTAACCGTCCGCAACTTCTTTCGTATCTCCGGCGTCTCCGAGATTGATAACGTCTTTTTGTAGGATCACTCTCATGTTCGTACCTCAGTTCACCTTGTAAGGAAGAAGACCGATGCTTCTTGCTTTGCGGATTTCGCGAGCGAGAACTCTTTGATAACGAGCGCTGGTTCCCGTAATTCTTCTTGGGATGATTTTACCGCGGTTAGTGATAAATCTTTCCAGAAGCTCGATGTTCTTATAATTGATTTGTTTCGCAAGTTCCGGGTCCGCTGTAAAACGGCAAACCTTCTTCTTGTATTTGTTCTGTTTTCTCTGCGGCTTGCCTTCCATTTCAGCGGAAGCGTCGCTTTGTTCCGGTCTTTCGGAACGTTCTTCTTTTACTTCGTTTTCACTCATAAGTGTACCTCATTAAAACGGTATGTCGTCGTCACCATCCGGTGCAGGGCTGTAGTATTCCGGAGAGGATGGATAAGAATTTCCTCCGGAGGAAGAGGAGCCGCCCGATGAAGAGGAAGAAGAATCGTCTCTGGAACCGAGAAGTTGAAAGTTTTCAACTACGATCCGGATCCGAGAAGCCTTCTTGCCTTCGGGGGTTTCCCAAGTGTCCTGCTTCAATCTTCCTTCAATGGCAATCTGCTTTCCTTTTTTGCAGTATTGTTGAATGATATCAGCCGGTTTTCCCCAGACTTCGCAATCGAAGAAGTGAGACTCTTCTCTTTTTTCTCCGTTAGACACATAGGTCCGGCCGTTGGCCAAGGAGAAGTTTACGAGAGAAGTCCCGTTGATCGATTTGAACTCGGGGTCCCGCGTTAAGCGGCCGACCAGAGTCACTCTGTTGATATCATTAGCCATTGAGGCGCACAACCATAGAACGAAGGATGTTCTGGTTGATTAAGAATTCCTTTTCCACTTTTTCAATGGCGCCTGGATCCGCGCTGCATTTGTAGTGGTGGAAAATGCCCTGCTCTTCGTGTTTGATCGGATGCCAGAGTTTTCTTTGGCCCCAATCTTCGTCGGAGGTGACGCTCACGGAGAATTTCTTCAAAGTATCCTGAATCTCGGACTTTGCAGCTTCCCGCGCGCTCACACGTGTGATGGTGGTGAGTTCGTAGTTTCTCAAAAGTTTCCCCTATGGTTATAGCCCGCCTGCGGTTCGCGGCGAGCAGAAGAACCGATAATTTAACCTATTTTTTGCGTTTGGAGCCCGGGGTCAAGGTGGAATTTGTCGGAAGATCCAGAAAGGCCCTTTCTTCCTCGACTCGAAGCCTGGTTCCGAGTTCGTTCGATAGAACCGCGATCTCTTGTAGGAACTCCTGCGCTTCTTTGCCTCGAACCGGACGGATTTTGTGGTCCTCTTTCTGGAACTTCCCGAAGATCGGGACAAGCTCTACGGTTTCCAAAACATTCTTTCTAATATGGAGAATTGCAATCAAGTTGTGATTGAGGTAGGAGTTCCTACTTCCGAAAATCAGATTCCCGAGAGAATACAAAATCACCCCGCCCCGATACAATTCCACTCCTTGCGGAATATGCGGATGATGACCGATCACGATCTTAACGCCGGAATCGATCAACGCGCGGGCGATTTTCCTCTGATCCGGTGTCGGAAAGGGAGAATATTCGACTCCCCAATGCAGGGAAACGATCCGAACCGGAGGAGGATTCCCTCGGCGAACGGGACGACGTTCGAAAAAAGCCGCTTGCAAGGAGGGAAGAACAAACGGAGCAACGCCCGATTTCGTAGGAGTCGCGTAATGCGATTGTTCGGCGATCGCCGTAACGGAATGAATTCTCAGATCCGAACCTTTCAGACTAAGGTGCAACGGATCGAATACGTCCGGAAGTTTTTTCCCCGCGCCAATATTTAGAATATTATTTTTATTTAATATACTCAGGGTCTCGACCATCCCGTTCGGACCGTGATCGAAGGAGTGATTGTTTCCGAGAAACACCATGTCGATCCCCAAAAATTTCAGCGAATCGAGATCCTTTTCGTGTGCGGTAAAAATATAAGCCTTTTTGGATTCTTCCGTTTTGGAAGCGACGACAGGAGTTTCCAGGTTGACCATTCGAAAGTCCGCTTCTCCGAACAAGGATTTCAAACCTTCCACGGGCGCAATCTCTCCGTGTTTTTGAATCGTGTCGCGAATTCCCCAATTGAACATAACGTCCCCGCCCGCCAAAACCTTGAGTAGTTCCGGATCCCGGTTGTGTTCGGGATGAAGAACCGCGTCGATCTTGTCTTGGATGATTTCCAGAGCGGAGGGAGAATTCGATTCGTTCGTTTCCGAAGAAGAATTCTTTAAAAACCCGGGGATACAGGAAAAAAATAGAAGAGGAATAAAAAAAACGGCCGCTGCAAAACGAACAACGAATCTGGATTTGATTAGGAAATAAATTTTAGATAAAAGTAAATAAGGCATCTGAAGAAAAGAAAAAAGCACTGTGGGTAAGTTCCCCATTTCATCCAAGATTGGAAAGATTTTTTTCGAGATTTTTCGGATAAGCCGTTAAGAGTCGTTAGCCCTTCCCGTTGAAAAAGCGGCTTAATGAAGAGTTTCCTTTCTTTTTAACATCTCCAAGAACTCTTTCATCCGTTTGATTTTGGTTTCTTCCTTCTTTGCATTGTGAATTCGAAAAAGAATCGCGTAACGATTCGCGGAATTCAAAGTTTCAAAGAACTTTTTGGCGGCGGAATTCGTATCCAGAAGTTTTTGAAATTCGTCCGGAACTTCCATCTTACTGGGAGAAGCGTAAGCCTTATCCCATCTTCCGTCTTTCTTGGCCGCTTCGACGGCTGCAAGTCCCGGAGCCTTCATTTTTTTGGAAGCGATCAACTGCTCCGCTTTCTCTCGATTGATCTTGGACCAAATACTTTTGGAACCTCGAATCGAAAATCGTTGAAGCCAATGCGAAGCATCGTATTTCTGTTTTTGACCGTCGATCCAACCGTAACAAAGGGCCACTTGCAGCGCTTCGGCATAAGTGATCGAAGGAATCGAGGATTCTTTTTTGGCGAGTTTGATCCAAATCGCGCAATCGGATCGATGATTCGCTTTCAACCAAGTCGCCCATTCTTTTCGATTTTTAAAAAATAAAACCGGACAACCGTTAAAAATTTCTTTCATAAAAAATAGACTTGAGCGCTTGTTTCCGGGTTTATCAAAGAAAGTTTAAGCGGCGATTACTTCCAGATGTTCCTTTCCGTAATTTACGGCTTTATAGGGAATCTTAGAATCGAACGTCGCGAACTTAACTTTGTGATGAACACTGAGAGACAGCAAATAAACGTCCGTGAGCTGTTTGGAATGGATGGAAACGATATCCAAATAAAACGAGGGAGAATCGATCGAAATCGAATCGGGAATAAACTTATGACCTTTCACTTTCAAAAGGGAATGCAAAATTTCCGAAGCGACCTCTACTCCACCCGGACTCCCTGGATAAGAAGGATGACTTAGAATACGAACGAGCGCGTTTTGAGTGATCGGACATGTCGACCATCCGTTCTTCGCTTTTCGATCAAACCACTTCCAAGCCTTTTCATGAAAGGTATGATTGGAATCACTGAGTGCGATCAATACGTTTGCATCCAACAAGTATCCCATCCTAATTTTCTTCCTCCTTGATTGTGTTGATGATTTCGTTCGTTACCTTGACTCCTTTCTTTTTGGAAAGAACGGGCCAGCCGTGGCTATTGGTTTCGAAGCCGGACTCACCTCGTCTTTGTCTAACGTCTTCTTCCATTTTGAGAGTATGCTCCAATGCTTCTATGACCAAGTTTCGCATCGAAACTCCCCGCTCTGCGGCTTTTATTTTCGCTTTTTTATACAATAAATCCGGTATTTCTAACGTCGTTTTCACATCTTTATGGTCCCATATTTATGGGTTTCTTCAAGTATTTTTCCCGTATACTATCTTTTTTTACGCCGACTTTTAAGGAGCTTCTTTTTCGGGATGAGTTTTGACTCTCAAACCGTTGGTCGATTGAGGCAGGTTGTATGAATCGGCGGGTGAATCAAACCGATCCAGCAAAAGATTCAAAAAGGGAAATTACAGGAAGGAAGGAAGGAAGGAAGGAAGGAAGGAAGGAAGGAAGGAAGGAAGGAAGGAAGGAAGGAAGGAAGGAAGGAAGGAAGGAAGGAAAATAAATCAATAAAAAAGACAATCAGAAACGGAAAACCGAACAATTCCAATCGTATTATAAAAACATAAAATAGGCGAGCAACGTCAAAATCAAACCGAAAATTCCGACCGGTAAACCGGCTTTGATCATATCCTTGATTTCAAAACCGCCCACCGCATACGCGATCGCATTCGGCGGAGTGCTTACGGGAAGCGACATCGCCAACGAGGCGGAAAGGGCGATGCCCAGACAAATCTCCAAAAGATACGCTTCCGATCCGGGCAAAATGATCGCAGATAAAGGAAACGCAAACGGAACCAAAAGATTCGTAGCGGCCGTATTCGACATAAAAGTACTGAGCAAAAGCGCTAAAATACAAAGAAGAAATAACACACTTACCGCATATTCCGGTTTTGTAATAGGTTTCAGAATTTCCGAAAACCAAAGACTCATCCCGCTTTGTTGAAGCCCGATTCCGATCGCGATTCCACCCGCAATCAAAAGCAGAACGGACCACTCCAAAGAGTTGATGTCTTTCTCATTCAAAATTCCGAACGTAGGAAAGAGGATCAAAGGCAATAATGCGATCACCCCCGCGGGAATTCCGTGAAGATTTTCCGTAAACCAAAGCGCGACCGTTCCCAAAAAAATCGCGGATGTCGTCCGAAACGAGAAAGATTTGGTTCCGCCTTCCGGTTCGGGAAATTCAACGATCAAATCCAACGAACCGTTTTCAGGAAACAATTTCAAAAGAAGAAACCACGCGAACAAAATTAAAACGACGACAAGAGGAAGCGCAAAGAGCATCCACGTCCCGAACGAAACCGAAATGCCTTGTTGTTTTAAAATGCTCATTGCGATGATATTCGGCGGAGAGCCGATCGGCGTCCCAACTCCTCCGATATTCGCGGCGAACGGAATTCCCAAAAGAAGCGCTTTTCGAAACGGTTCCTTTTCGGGGAGAATCTGAAACAAGGGAAACGAAAGAGCGATCATCATCGAAGTCGTCGCAGTATTGCTCATCCACATCGAGATAAAACCGGTGGTAAACATAAAACCCAATAGAACTTGATGACTCTTGGTCCCGAACTTGCGGATGATCCGGTTTGCAAGAAAACGATCGAATCCAGTTTTCACACAAGCCTTTGCCAAAACAAAACCGCCTAAAAAAAGTATGATGGAAGAATCCGCGATCGAAGACAAAAAGACCGATGCCGTCGGATTTTTGCCGTGCTGGAATTTCAAAGCTTCGATTCCGGTTGGATTTGCAAAAAACACAATCTCAAGAAAAAGAATCAGAATCGAAGTCGCATAACCCGGAATCGGTTCTAAAACCCAAAACGCGGCGGCCAAACAAAATAGGCAGATCATAATCGCGACTCCGAGAGGAATCGCAAACCGAACCTGAATCCAAAATAGGATTCCAATAAAAACGAGAGTAACAAACGTCGTGATTAAATTACGCATCGAACATAGTTTCCGATAAAGTAGCATATGCAGAAATTGAAATATTCGTTGAAAGTTTTAAAAAATTCCCGCAAAAATTCCGTTTTCATTTCGACAAGGAGTTATGTTTACTCGTTCCGACAGACGAATTCACAGAAAAAATATCGGGCTTAAAGCCGAGAATGGAATCGTGCTCTCCTGAACGAAACGTTTCCAAACTTGGATCAAACCACATTCAGTTTGGGACAAATTCTAAATCAATTTCCAACCGAATTTCATAAAAAAACGAAACGCGGAAGTTACAAAAAGTCGAATATGCAAAAAACCTTTTTTGGAAGAATTACCGCCCTTGTGAAAAATTTTCACCTTAGGCAAGTAGTCTTTTCGTTTTAAGCGCATCGATAAATCGAAATCCTCGAAATACAAAAAGAAACTTTCGTCAAAGCCGCCGATCTTCCGCAACGATTCCGTTTTCGCGAAGATAAAACATCCGCTTACGAGAGGAACCGATTCCTGTGCTCGGCGCCAATCCCTTTCTTTTAAATCGTATGCGTCCAAGTACTTTTGAAAAAACGATTTCAAAAATTTTGGAGCAAAGGACCGCAAAAACAAAACGAAAACGGTCGGATACGATTTCACTAAAAACTGCATCGTAGCGACGTCCTTACCGTCGCTGCCCCAATCCCAAACGGAAGGAACAACAGCGTCGCACGAGGAATGTTCTTCCAAATAACGCGCGCATATATCCAACGTCTGAGGAATCATTTTGATGTCCGGGTTGAGAACAAGATGGTATTTCGTTTTCGACTCCAATAGGGAACGGTTGTTTGCGGCTCCATAACCCGGATTTTCCGGCAGGTGAATATATCGAAATGCGACTTGTTTCTTAAACTCCCGCGCCTTGGCGTAATCGTTCAGAAAACTCTGAACCTCTTGCGAAAACGAAGGCGAATTATCCAAGACATCGATTTGAAATCGCGTCTTCGAATCATTCTTAGAAATTTGATACGCGACGGAAGCTAAAAGCGATTCCAAAGATTCCCTTAAAATCGAAAGATTCGGTTTATATAATACGATCGAAACTGTAACCCCGAAATTCAAACTGTCACCTGATTTGTATTTATTTTCGAAAAAGCAGACATCCGTCGATGAACGTCTGCACTTGGAAAAAATCTTGTTTCAAGAGATTCTTCCGGATAAAATCGAAACGTTTCAACGAGAGCCGGAATCCGAGTCGGCACCGACCAAATTCCTATAAAACGAAGATTGTCCGCCTGCGAACCCGTCTCGGATTCCGTGAAGAATATGACGAAAGGTTTTAATAATCGAACCGCCGAAAAAAGGAAGGAGAAGAAGTCGAAGAAAAGACTTTATCAATATATCCGATTTAAATCGAAAGGGTACATGCGGAAGTTTGCACATCCAAATTCCGTTTCGAAACAAGAAATACCAACGAAAGGGAGAATGGATCGCTATTTTAAAAATTCCGAATATGTTTTTGGAACGATTTCCGATCGAATGATTCATCTTCGAGGCGGCGATGATCTTATGAACATAACCCTTATAGTTCGCACGAAAACACCATTCGTAATCGAGATAGTCGATAAAAAAATCCTCCTGGATCGGTCCGACTTCCTCGAAGACATGTAACGGATAAAAACTGCCGGACGTAATCAAAAAGGAAGCGTCTAAGAAAGCATCCGAAATTTTCTTCAATCCATATATGTTTCGATTTTTAACGGAATCGAAAATATTCGGACCGAACGAAGCGACTTTCTTTTTGGCGAGCGGTGCGTCTTGCTCGAACGACTTCACCTTCTCCAAAAAAAATCGAATCGCCTCGGATTCCAATAAACTATCCTGATCGAACAGCCAAACGTGAGAATAGCCGTTCTTCTTCGCATATTCGATTCCTTTATTGAGGGCAAATCCCAATCCGAGATTTTTAGGATTCTCCAAAAACAGATTTGGTTTTTTGATTTGAGAGCGGATCTCTTCCGTATTCCGGGAATGATTGTCTACGATTAGAACGGGAACTTTATTCTCGTTTAAATTCAGGACGTTTCGGAAGGTTTTCGAAAATTCGGGATTGTAAGTAACGATTACGGCTAACGGAGAAAAACGTTCTATCATCGATTTTATTTTTTACGAAACGGAGAAAGCAATTCCCGATTCATCAGATTCATGAGCGAATCAAATCGGACATTCTGCGTTTTACGAACGATTCTCCGCTTACGAATCAACGCCGGCAACATTTTCAAAAACGCAAAGGGGACCGCTAAGATTTTAGGACTCGTAAGAATGGAATGAAAGAGTATGCTGATCGAAAAGAAAAGAAGATGATGAAACAAAAATCGCAAACCGTACAACAAAGGCATGTTCTTCCAATAAACGACCAATGCGTTTCGCAAACCGTAATAAAGGGAAAAAGAACTTCTTTCTTCGGTCGAACCGAAACCGTGATGAAAGACTCGAACATTCGGAGTAAATAAAACCTTCTCACCGAGAAGTCGCGCGCGAAAGCTTAGATCCACGTCTTCCATGTAGCAAAAAAAATCTTCATCGAATCCTCCGAGCCGTTCGAAAAGTTCGGAACGAATCGCCATCGCACCGCCGCACGCGGAAAATATCTCCGCTTCTTGGAGATATTCCTGCGCGAGTTTTTGTTTATAACCCCTTCTCCATGCAGCGCCGGAAACGTGGTAGATATCCCCCGCACCGTCGACGACTTCTCTTTGGTCCTCTTTGAGCATCAAAAATGAAATCACGGAATATTCTTTTCCTCGGGAAGATAGGGTTTTCTCGCATTCCTCAAAGAAGTTCGGAGCAAGACGAGAATCGGGATTGATCAAAAGAATCCAATCGGCTTCGGAAGCGACCTTGACCGCGGCGTTATTTCCTCCGGCAAACCCGAGGTTTCGCTCGCTGAAATGAACGATTCTCCGTTTCTTTTTCGGAAGTTTCTCAAGTAAATCCCTTGTTCCGTCCCTGGAATCGTTATCCCAAATGAGCCAATTCCAACCGGACGGCAACTGCATGGAATCATCCAGCGCTGAGATGTATTTTTCGGAATTGTATGTGATTGTTATAATATTATAATTTTGCATTCAACAATCACGAAAATCGATGGCGGGGCAATTCGATCTTCAGTAGATCTTTTCGTGAAGAACCTTGGAGAGGTATTGCCCGTATCCGTTCTTTTTCAAAGGTTCGATCAATTTTTCAAGGTCGGCCGCGTTGATAAAACCTTTTCGAAACGCAATCTCTTCGGGACAAGCCACCTTCAGACCTTGTCTTTTTTCGATCGTTTCGATAAATACCGAAGCTTCCAAAAGGGATTCGTGCGTTCCGGTATCAAGCCAGGCATACCCGCGTCCCATCACCTGCACGTTCAAAGTGCCTCGTTCCAGATAAACCTTATTCACATCGGTGATTTCCAATTCTCCCCTTGGAGAAGGTTTGATGGATTTAGCGATGTTCACTACGTCTTCGTCATAAAAATAAAGTCCTGTAACGGCATAATTCGATTTCGGATTAACGGGTTTTTCTTCGATCGAAATCGCTCGTCGATTCGAATCGAATTCCACAACCCCGTATCGTTCCGGATCATGAACCGGATACGCAAAAACGGTCGAACCGGAGGTTCTTTCGTAAGCACCCGATAAAAGCGCGGAAAGATCGTGACCGAAATAAATATTATCGCCTAAAATCAAGACGGAAGGATGTCCGTTTACGAACTTCTCGCCGATCAAATAGGCTTGCGCAAGCCCTCCCGGATCCGGCTGAACCGCATATTCGATATTGATCCCCCATTGTTTTCCGTCTCCCAAAAGCTCCTTATACATCGGAGTCGCTTGCGGCGTCGAGATGATGAGAATATCTTGTATCCCCGCTAACATAAGCGTAGTTAGCGGATAATAGATCATCGGTTTATCGTAAACCGGAAGAAGTTGTTTGGAGATCACATGGGTCACCGGATAAAGCCTGGTGCCCGAACCTCCCGCGAGAATAATTCCTTTTCTTGATTTCATCTAACGTTTCTCATACTGACTTTCATAATATTCTTTGTATTGACCGGAAAGGATTTCCTTCCACCAAGATTCGTTTTCCAAATACCACTGAATCGTTTCCCGAAGAGCGGATTCGAAACTGAATTTAGGCTTCCATCCGAGTTCTTTTTCAATCTTAGAAGGATCGATCGCATAGCGGAAGTCGTGTCCCGGTCTGTCCTTGACGTATTGGATCAACTTGGAATGCGGCGCTCCGGCCGGATGAAGTTCGTCCATAATCGAACAGATCGAATTTACGATATCGATGTTTCTTTTTTCGTTTCGAGTGCCTATGTTGTATGTTTCGCCCGGCTTTCCTTGAAATAGAGCGACGCGGATCGCCTCGCAGTGATCCTTAACATATAACCAATCTCGAATATTCTTTCCGTCTCCGTAAACGGGAAGAGGTTTTCCGTGAAGACAATTCAGGATCATCAACGGAATCAGCTTTTCAGGAAAATGATACGGGCCGTAGTTATTGGAACAGTTGGTCGTTACGACCGGCATATGATAGGTATGAAAGTAGGAACGCACCAGATGATCCGAACCTGCCTTGGACGCCGAATACGGAGAATTCGGAGCATACGGAGTTTCTTCCGTAAAGAATCCGGTATCGCCTAACGTTCCAAACACCTCGTCCGTCGAAACGTGAAGGAATTTTTTTCCGTCAAAAGAATTCTTCCATTGCAAACGCGCGGCATCCAAAAGATAAAACGTCCCGAGAACGTTCGTCCGAACGAATTCTTCCGGTCCCGTAATCGATCGGTCGACGTGACTTTCCGCCGCAAAATGTGCGATAAAGTCAAACTCGTGTTTTTGAAAAACGTCCGCAACTTGATCCTTATCGGCGATATCAGCTTTGACAAAAATAAATCGGGAATCGTTTTTCCAGCGATCCAGACTTTTCAAATTTCCCGCATAAGTCAGCTTATCTAAAACGATCACTTGATATTCGCGAGTATCTTCCAAAAGAAGATGAACGAAATTGGAACCGATAAATCCGGCCCCTCCGGTTACTAAAATTTTCTTCATACTTTTTTTCCGGACATCGAAACGATCTCTTCAAGACAGAGCTTTAAGTCTTCTCTCCAGTGAGGAATCGGTCCGAATATCTTTCTGGTTTCTTCCAAATCTAAAATAGAATAGCGCGGTCTCGGCGCGGGCGTCGGGTAACTCTCCGTCGGAATCGGAAGAATCGGCTTGGCACTTCGGATTAACGAAATAGAATGCGCTTCGTCCCGAACGGCAACGGCGAAATCGAACCAGCTCGCGATTCCCGAATTTGAAAAATGCAACGTCTGCGGATAGGATTCTCCCTTTAGAATTCCTTGAACTAAGAATATTAGAAAATCGGCAAGTCTTCCGGCCCAAGTGGGACGACCTAGCTGATCTTCGATCACTTTCAATTCCGGTCGATTCTCGTCGGCCAAAAGACGAAGGATCGTTTTAGGAAAGTTATTTCCATGGGAAGAATAAACCCAGCTTGTGCGAACTATGTTCGCGCCTGCGGAGTTTCCGAATGTCTTTCGTATCCAATTCTCCCCTTCCGCTTTCGAAAGACCGTAAACACCCTTCGGCGATAAAGGGGAATCCGGTTTCCAAAATCGAATCACGTCTTCGATCGTATCGGAACCCGCATCGAAAACGAAATCGGTGGAGACGTAGATCAGTCGAATGTTTCTTTTCGAACATTCCTCGGCGATTTTTTTTACGGACTCGGAGTTGACCTTGTAGGCGGTTTCGCGATCGGACTCGGCCTTATCGACAGCGGTATATGCGCCGCAGTGAATCAATACTTTCGGATTTTTCCCCAGAACGGTTTCGACAACATCCGGATTTGTCAGATCCCAATCCTCTCTTCCGAAACCGATCGATTCCAATCCGATTGCGTTCAAACGACTGGATAATTCCCGGCCAAGCTGACCGTTTTTACCGGTATAATAAATCATATTCTAATATACGAATGGACTCTTAAAATCGGCCAGGAGCGGAGTTTCCTGATCTCTTTGCGATACGATAAAATCGGAATCAGGCAACCAAGTTTTCCAAGGAATATCAAGCGCCGGATCGTTCCATCGAATTCCGACCTCGTTCTTAGGATTGTATTCCTGCGTCACCTTATACAAAAAATCCGTCTTGTCTTCTAATGTAAGAAAACCGTGAGCGAAGCCGGGTGGAACCCAGAAGATATTCTTATTCTCTTCGGAAAGTTCGACCGAAACCCACTGTGCAAAGGTGGGAGAACCGATTCGAATATCGACGACAACATCGATCACCCTTCCCCGTACCACTCGAACCAGTTTTCCTTGTTCGTAAGGAGGAATCTGCATGTGCATTCCTCTTAAGACACCGCGTGCGGATCGGGAATGATTGTCCTGAAAAAAATCGGTGGGAATATTCTCTTGTTTGAAAGCCGAATCTTTGAAGGATTCAAAAAAGAATCCCCGTTCGTCGCCGAATACTTTCGGTTCGATAAGAACGGGTCCTTCGATAGGAAATCTTTTAAATTGCATAACTTAAATCAATTCAAAAATCGAACTTTTATCCATCAGACATTTAGATAGAAATACTAATAAAATAAAGGTTTCGATATTAGCAAGCTTTCCAAGAATATTTATGCTCATTAAACGGAACAATTTAAATACATATTTTATCGTTTTGAATTCAGATGCTCTCGAATTAATGAAGTTGGATAACTAAGATTTGAAATATAATTTTCTAAATTAATCACTGCTTTTTTGGAAAGCATTTTCTTCCTCAATAGCTCTCCTTTAATAAAAGGAAAATTATAATTATAAAGTATCTCTTCCCCAAGGGCCAATGTTGGATTAATTTCTTCGATCTTTTTATTTCGATATTTATGATTCGAATCAACGGCTCTTCTTAACTTTTCCTCTGAAAAAAATGCCTTACAACGAAATCCTCGCTCAAAAAATAATCTTTCGATTTTCAACTCATAGTTTGAGATAACCAACCTTTTATCAGAAAAATATTTCATATTAGTCCAAAAATTCCAAAAAAAATCAGATTGAATGATTCTTTCACCAAAATTTAAAAAATAACTTTGGATATGCTTTTGAATTTCCAAGCTCTCACTCATTCCCCAAAGATCAACGTTTTCGTTCTCCATATCTCTGAAAATTTCATCTAAACTTCGAATAGGTCCATAAACACTATCGTTCGTTAGGATAAGGGATTTGATATTTAATCGATCTAAGATTTCATTTTTAAGTCTCATTAAAGCAGATTTCCAAAGACCAAAATCCCAACCATAGTTTTCTTGGATTAGGATACCCGAAACAAGAGTAGAGATTTTTTCTTTCGATTGATTTGAAATCATTGATGTAGAGCAAAGAATGATCTCAAATCCTAATTCCTTGAGAGACTTAATATAAAATATTACATAATCATGAATCCTACATTCGGAATTATAGTGAGCCATTAAACAAAGTTTTGGGCCCGAAATTCTCGAAATCTCTTCGTAAGTGAAATTCACCTCCGTTCTAAATTCCCAATTCACAGCATCTCCAACGAGCGTGGTTTTGATTTTCTTTTTCAAGTTTAAGAAATTGAACATGCTATCGTCGGATACAAATATTAAAAGTTAAAAAGTCTTCGCTTAAAAACTGATACAGCCTTCAAAAACCGAGACAATGCTTTTATGATTGCGAAAAGTAAAGGAATCTTAGTAAAAACAAGAAAAGTCTCTTCGAGTTCCTTAGCTTCCAAATGCCTTCGAAATAAAAGTTCTATATTATTGACATAAAGGTTTTTATGATTTTCAAAGAGTTGCATATAAAGCGGCAAAAAACTTTGTATTGAACGACTAGATCTGGAAGTGTGCCCGACACGATAACAAAATAAAACCTTGGGAATTTTATAAACCTGCACTCCTCTTTCTATTAACTTTAACCAAAAGTCAAAATCCTCCCATTCATTTTTCATAGTGTTCGAGCTAAACCCGCCGACCTGCTTCCAATCCGACTTTTTAAAAATAGCAGATACAAATATACAATTTTCTAACAGTATATCAGGGAATCGATATTCTGGCAAATTCCATCTTCCCCTTAAGTTACCAAAAAATTCGGCTTCGCAATAAACAATTCCTATCCTGGGGTTCTTATTAAATACAGAAATTGCTTCGAATAAATATGAAGGATTTATTTTATCATCTGAATCCAACGGAAGAATATATTTCCCTTTTGCATTTTCAATCCCAAAATTCCGCGCTTTCGAAGGACCTGAATTAATAGGAAGACGAAGTAAAGTTAAATTTTCTTGTTCTTCGGAAAGCTTTCTTAATGTATGCAAAGTATACTCATCATCCGATCCATCGTCGACAATAATGATTTCCCAATCTGTATAAGTTTGCTTTCTAATTGAATCAATGGTTTCCTCAATAAACTGACCATAGTTATAACACGGAACTACGATAGAGAATTGAGGCGAGGAGATTGGCGACATTATTATTTATACATCTAATAAATATATGATATTCTTTTAATTATTAAAATTAAATCTGTTTTTAAACGCAATCATCTAATCAGATGCCTTCTATTTGATCACCCTAATCCAAGCTTTCTCCTGAGCACATTAGATAAGAGCTTGTCCCAAAACTTTCTTGTACATAAATCTCTAAATGTAATATATAGAGAATGAAATCGCAATTAGGACATTTAGATATTCCGGAGCCGATCTGGCTCAAATTAAAGCAGTTACTTCCTAAGGATAGAAGAATCATTTCTAATGGCGGACGACCTCGCTTAGATGATAGGACGGTGCTTGCCGCAATATTTTATCGAGTTAAAACAGGAGTTCCTTGGCGATATATGCCTCCGATGTTCGGCAGCAAATCGACTCTTCATCGAAGATTTCAAGGTAACCGCCTAACGAACCACAAGCCCACCGTTTTTTGGCAGATCCTCGCAAGAAAGACTTCTCGGTATCGTTTCCCAAGACTTAAAAAGATCTCGTAAATAAGCGTAAGGATCGATACCTGAGATCTTTGCATTTTGAATTAACGAATAGAATCCCGCGCTCGCAGTTGCCCCTTGTGGACAACCGGAGAAGAGCCAGTTTTTTCTACCGATCACAAAAGGACGAATGTCGTTCTCAACGAGATTCGTATCTAATTGCAATTCCGGATGATCCAAAAAGAGAAGCAGTTTTTCCCACTGGCCAGAAAGATAAGAGAGCGCTTTTCCCATAGAAGATTTGGGAGCAACTTCGACGATCCGTTTGTTCATCCAAGAACGAATCTCATCAACGATAGGCTTAGATTCGGATTGCCTGAGTTTCAGATGTTCTTCAGAACTTAAACTTTCTACCTTAGCTTTTGACTCGATTGTATAAAGCTTACCGATTTTCTTTACGATCCATTCTGCTTGCACATTCTTAGAATCGATTTTTAGAATTTCGAAAAATCTCCTCCTCGCATGATTCCAACATCCCGCGTGAAGAATCTTAGATTTAACTTTCAACAAAGAATCGTAAGATTCAAAACCGTCCGTTTGGATGATTCCTTCAAATCCCTGGATCCATTCTTCTAAAAACTTAGCGCTCCGACTCGGCTCATAATGATAGAGAACAACGGGCTTTTCTCTGATGAACCCTCGGATCACCCACATATACGATTTGGATGTATTCAACTTTCCTTCTTCGTTTAACACTTGAAGAATCGTCTCATCGATCTGCAAATACTTCGATTTGAAAAGTTCCCTTCTCACATCCTCGATCATCGGAGAAAGTTTTTCAAAAACTTGAATTGCGGTATTGGAAAGGGTGCTCCTTGAAATATCCACTCCCGATCTCTGGAGAATCCCGGCTTGTCTGTAAAACGGAAGAGCATCCGCAAACTTTTGAGTAAGCGTGTGAGCTAAGAATCCGGAAGAAAGCATACTCTTCTCAGCGATCTGATGGGGAACCGGCGCGATTCTTACGACAGGTAGAGTTTCATCAGAAGTTCCTTCACAATGCTTACACGCATACTTAGGGCGAATATGAACTTCGACTTGTATTTTAGCCGGGATAATATCTAACTTCTCGGACTTGTCTTCTCCGATACGAGTAAGCTCGTGACCACAAGAACAGGTTTTATCAATTTCAGGAATATCATGTAGGATTTCGATTCTTGGAAAGTAGTCCGGGAAAGGTTTTCTTCCCGTCTTCTTTCTTGTATGGCTTTTAACAGGACTAAAAAGACTTTCTTCTTCGGGTTCAGGAGAATCTTCTTGCAAGGAGCTTTCTATTTCGTTAAAAAGAAATCCTTGATCTTTTTCGATCTGACTCCATTTCTCAGTCTTTCTCCCGAAAAGCTGGATCTTCAATCTCTCGATCTGATCCAAATGTTCGGATTCTTTCTGTTTTTGGAGTCGTAATTCTTCCTGATATTTATTATTCTCTAATATAATGATTCTTTTTAGTTCTTCTACATCATCAGGAAGAGAGTTTAGATCCAAAGACATTCGGATTCAGTCTTAATACTTTCTTTTCTTGAGTCAAACATTTTCAACTGACATTCTTGTATTTTAGTTTCTTGTGCTCTTTGAAAAAATCGATCCCATTCAATAGCCAATGAAACCTTTCAACGGGTATTTTATGCACTTCCTCCTCTGAGTTCGGCCACGGGAATTTACTCTCTTCCAGTCTCTTCTGCCAAAGGCAAAACCCGCTCTTATCCCAGTAGAGCATCTTCAGTTTATCTTTCTTGCGATTGCAGAAGAGAAAGACGCTCGCCGAATACGGATCTTTTTTCATCTTTCCTTCTACGATTACAGAGAGCGTATTGATCGATTTCCTTAAATCCGTCGCCCCAGGTCGAAGATACACTTTTCTGTTTCCGGGATTTAACTCCATCGTCCTAAACTAAACTGAACGTTTACTTGGAGCGATGCCTTCCCCGACGTATCTATCTTTAGGGTCAAAAATTCGGCTTCTACCAATGACTGAGAATTTGTCGAGGAAGGAGGAATTTCTACAAAGTCGTTCTTCTCTGAATGCTTAGAACGTCTCTCCCAATGATATCGAAACGTCGTGTATTTGAGGTGTCTTTCTTTACAATACTGAGGCTGGGAAAGTCCACTCTTTGAAAAGTCATCAAACTCTTTGGGCCAATCTATTTTCGTTTTTTTCATCAAAGACAGTTTACAACATTTATACGATTAGAAAAAGGTGCGGTTGTTTAGGCGCTTACATTTCAAGAATGGGTAGAAGCAGGTATTTTTGATAAAATTCATAAAGAAGCTTTAAAGCTCTATGATCATTCTATAAAGATCCGAACGAAAAGAATGGCGGCGGATGGAAGTCAAGCGAGGGCTCCAAAAGGGGGCTTTTCACCGGACCAAATCCGACGGACCGTGGTAAAAGAGGCGTTAAAAGACATACACTCGTTGATCGATTAGGGGCACCAATTTCTTTTGTGATCTCTCAATCCGGGACCCACAATTCAAAACTTCTCGCTTCGACGTTAGATAACTTTCGATTTTTTAGAAATAAAAAACGTTTGAAACCCGAGATATTGTCCCTCGACAAAGCCTATATTGGACAAGCGATTAAGAACAATCTAAAAAAAAGAAGAATTCGATATAGAATTCCAAATAAAAAGAATACAAAGATTCCTGAATATATTCGACCCTTAAAAAAGTTTCGGTGGGTCGTTGAGAGAACTTTTGCTTGGATTAATTCTTTTCGAGCCGCTAAAACATGTTGGGAATTTAAAGAAAATAATTACATGGCAATTCTCAAAATCACTTTTACTCTGATTCTCTTAAGAATGGTTTTGAAGTAGTTTTGGGACAAGCTCTTAATATGTTTTTTGAGATTAAAATAAAAACGATATGGCATTACCGTTCTCTAACCTTTCTTATAAAAATTGGATTCAATGTTTTTCTTAGAAGTGCCTTGATGAGGCGGAACATAAATCTTGAGATCAAAGGAATATCGCGATAAAAAAATAAATCAAACCGATTATAATACATAGCTTGGCTAATTCTTCGCTCATAACTTATAAAAGATTGGTTCTCAGGATCAGAACTAAGTCCTTTCAAGTCAAACTTAGAAAATGGAATCGGAATATACGTAGTAGTAATCTGATTCGAAGAGAAAATCCTGAGCCAGAATTCGTAGTCCGCGACAATCTTAAAATTCGTATCATAAAGTCCAAATCTTTTAAATAAATCCCTTCGTATCAAACAAGAGGGATGCCAAATTGTATCTAACATCAAATGAGTCAGCGTCAGCTTTTTCGGTTGTTTGCCTAATCTCTGAATATTGCTAGAAGATTCTATAAACATATTTCCATAGATCAGGTCACTTTCGAATCGGTAAGAGAAAATTTCATCTATGGTATTTGCACTCGCAAGTGTATCTCCCGAATTTAAAAAAAGAACGTATTTACCTCGGGCTTTTTCGATTCCTTTATTCTGTGCAAAATAAATTCCGTCATCCTTCTCCGAAATAAATATGAATGTGGGCTTTTTAAAAGATTCCAAATAATTCTTACTTCCATCCGTTGAAAGACCATCGACAACAATATGTTCAAAATTTCTAGCCTTTTGAGACAATACGCTTTCCATAGTTTTAGTGAGGCCTGAGAGATTATTATAATTTATTGTAATTATCGAGAGATCTATTTGCTTCAAAATGCAACCTGACAGACATTGTTAATGAAATTACCTTATTTCGTTTAGCGGCCATGACTCGATGAAAAGTAGCTTTTAAAAGGAATTCATCGTTTCTACAATTTGATTCACTTGATCCGCTGTATGAAATGTTGAGATCGGAAGACTTAAAGTAGTTCGGTGAATTTCTTCAGAAATTGGGAAAGACTCTTCCGAAAAATTTAATATATTCTTCATCGCAAGCTGCTTATGAGGAGGAATCGGGTAATGAATTTCAGTTTTGATCCCTTTTTTTAATAGATATTCCCTTAATTCATCCCTTCTTTCATGACGAACATTGAAAATATGATAAACATCATACGTCTTGTCCGACACTATTGGTTTAATATAATCTTCCTTCAAATTGTCTAAATAAATTTTTGCTAGGCTCCTTTTGTGTTGGTTACTCGCATCAAGGTATTTAATTTTAACATTCAAAATTGCAGCCTGAAGCTCGTCTAGTCTAGAGTTATAGCCGATTAAATCGTTATGATACTTTATGGAAGAACCATAATTTCTCGATTTTCTAATAGTATGATCATAATCAATACTATCAGTAACTACAGCACCTGCATCTCCAAAGGCCCCCAAATTTTTAGTCGGATAGAAGCTGAAACCACTAATTTCACCGAATGTTCCCGTTTTTTTTTCATTATAGGTAGCACCATGTGATTGCGCACAATCTTCGATCATAAAAAGGTTATTCTTGGCCTTAATTTGTAAAATTGGGTCCATATCGCACGATTTCCCATACAAATGAACTATCAGAATTCCTTTTGTTTTTAATCCTATTTTTTCTTGAATTCTTCGCGGATCAATGTTATACGTTTTCAGATCTGGCTCAACTAATACTGGTTTCAAACCAGCATGCAAAATTGCTAAAATTGAAGCGATGTACGTATTAGAGGGTACTAATATTTCCGAATCCTTTCCTAAATTTAAAGCCTTTAAAGCAAGAATCAGGGCATCTAATCCGTTTCCCACCCCTATACAATATTTATTCCCGTTGTATTCTGCAAAATCGCGTTCGAAATTTTTAACTTCGTTCCCTAAAATAAACCAACCACTTTCTAATACATCCGAAATTTTTTTCTTACACTCTTCTAAGTAAGCGAGGTTTGAAAAATATAAATTTTCGTAATCAATCATATTTGATTTCCATTAACCAATTGAATAAATTCTGAATAGCTTCTTACATAATCGTCCTCACGATAATAATCTGAAGCAACCACCATCAAAACGCAACCCGATGAAAAAGCTTCCATTGTATGCCAAAGCATCTTTCCTAAAAGAACACCCACATTATCGTTGTTCATTAAAATCTTCTGGCGCATATTTCCGTCGTCCAAACCCAAGGTAAAACTGCCATTGATGCAAAATATAACTTGCTCAATTTCTTTATGCGCATGCAATCCTCGAATACTCACCGAGTTTTCTAAATTATTAATATAATATATTCTCTTTATTTCAAACGGAACATCCCGCAACGCCTCCATGATTATGAGATTCCCATCTCGATCATCATGAATTTTTTTAAGACTAATATAACCGGAATTTTTTACTTGAATTTCATCCATCTTCAATTGCCTCAGCTGCACATTAAATAGTAAATTTCATTCTTTTGCAAAATAAATAAGCCAATTGTCACCGAACCCAATTGAATCGAAAATACGAGTAATCAGGCTATTTAACTTTAACTTTTTCAATCTTTGTAACGATATTAGACGTTTCTGCTGTGAAGCAGATAAACCTTTAGAGTTAGGACTCCAAAACGAAGAAACCTCACCTTCCTTAGGAAAAAAAGAAGAATGAATCCATTGATAAAAAAACCACTCGGAACTCGTTAAAGTTCTAAGACTTTCGACTCGAAATCCGCTTCTACTAGCGAGACTATAAATTGACTTTTTGGAAAAATGATGTAAATGATACGGAGTGTGCCAATTGATCCATTTGCGACCAAAAAAAAATGTTCCGAATCCATTTGAATTTGGAGTTGTGGCAATAAATCGACCGCCCTTCTTTAGGATACGATGAATTTCTTTTAACGTATGGACTGGATCAATAACATGTTCAATTACTTGATCCATGGTCACGTAATCAAAGAATTCGGATGGATATGCTGTTTCATCAAAAGTTCCAATATGAACATTAAATCCAAATCTATCTGCAACCTTAGTTGCATTTTTATCAGCCTCCACACCGTAAACTTCACAACCTCGAGACTGATGATAGCCAAGCGACTCGCAGAAACCGCATCCAATATCTAAAACTCTTACACATTTTGGAACTGCTGAAAAGGATCGAAAATCACCGCTTAGCCAACCACGAAAACCTTTCACCTCTTCTAAAGGTCGATAGGAGTTCACATCAAAGGTTCGTCTAGGATAATAATCTGAATATAATTTAGTTAGATCAGCATTAGAAAAATTATTTTCTAAAAATTTATGTTTGCAATCAGAGCAAATATATAATTTAAAAAAACCTCGAAAGCCGTATCTATCATCAAAGAGTTCATAAACCGGCTTTTTATTATCGGAATCACAAATGGGACATTTTGAGATCATAAAATCCAATTAATTAAATATTTTAGAATATATTCTTTTCACTATATTTCGTGCATAAGTTGCTATTCTCTTAAAAATCACGAAAACCCAAAGGGAAGATTGCCAATACAGTTGAGTAAAGATTGATACAGAATGAAAATTTTTTCGTTCAATCATCGTAATAATATCTGAAATGTTAAGTTTTTTTAATGTAACATTTAAATTAGAAACTATCAATACTAACTGATTCGTATAAATCTCGTAGATTGGCCTTATAGCTGAAAAGTTTAAATTATAATTAACACTTCCGGATGAATAGATATTGCTCGAATAGAATTTAAACATGTGAAAGTGATAAAATATCAAAGGAAGCCCATCTATATATATCTGGTCATCTTTTACAGAAACGTTATATTTCTCAATATTCCAAAGTGCAACTCCCGACTGTTCGTTTTTAAGGACGCATACATTATCATAATTTTGGGGCCAGACATCCAAATACTTCTGGTCTCCTAAACGATTGTTTTCTAATTTATAATAGCACCATTCAATACACTGTTCTCTCCAGCGATTTAAGCATTTTTCCCCTATTTTATCTCTTTTAAAATAAACCATCTGGACGTTATAGATACCGTTTACCTCTAGGTGTCTTAAACGTTCTGGGAATCGATGAGGAATGATCATGATAGAAGCATTTCCTATCTCATTGTAAATTGGTTCTGGATCGGAATAAAAGAAAATATCGGAATCTAAATAAGTAATATGATCAATATCGGGATTCTTATTCAAAATATAAGAGGGGAGTACTGGACTTAAGGTCCAACAATATTCCTGCCAGGTCCGATTCCCCTTTGCAACAAGAACATCATCCGATTCGACTTCATCCAACGAAATCAATGTAACGTTTTCCAAAGATTGTTTCTTTAAAAAATCATATGATTTATTATCTAATGAAAGAATCCAAAGATGAAAATCGCCAAAATGCTTCTGGATAGAACTGTAAAGTGAAAAACCCAGTGGCAAATAATTATAATCAAATAGAGTACAAAGATATTTCATAATATGCCTATTTATTTCCTTAACTCAAAGATCATGCCCATTTCTTTTGTCCTCATCCCTTCCAACAGATTGGATATCTGCAAATAACTATCAAACTCTACCAACAATTTATACTTTTCCTTAAATGCCTCGTGAAATTCGTTAAAATTGAAGAACCAGGCAGGATACGAAGCATCGTAGATTTCGGGCGGAACTTTTTGTGCGGAAACGATGGATTTAGAAAGATTGATGAAATAAGTTCTATCAATAACAATATAAGGAAAGTCGTAATTTATTATTTTTTTTATGAGTTCGAACGGCTCACGAATATATGGAAAAGAACTTGAAGCGAGAAAAACGTCTATTTTTTTATCCCTAACGCAAGAATCAATATCATTATAAAAACGTAAGTGTTGATTCTGGAAATTTAGCTTTCCCTCTCTAACAAATTCTTTTTGCTCAACAATGTTCCAAGAAAAGGTTTCTAAACTTTCCAAAAAAAGAAGATTCTGATAATAGCTGCTACCTAACGATCCACCAAAATCTAAAACATCAATTTTTCCTTTAAATTTAGCAGCAATATACATCAAGGCCGCAACCAAAGGCCAAGAATATTGAACCTTATCAAAAATTACAGAATCCCTCTCGTAAACTGCTTCTCCATTCTTTACTTTAAGAAGAGCTTGTTTACATTTTTCTAAAATCTCATTCGAGTCATACGAACCGCATAAACTTGCTGCTTCCTCCCAATTATTGAAAATCCCATTAAAACCATAGTTTAAAAAAGAACTTTTCCTCCTGTTCATTCCAATATTTTGGAAAAGATTTTTTAGCAAATTAAGTAAATCAAAAGTAGCTGGCGGTAAAATTTTAATAAGAAATCTTTTAAGATAAGAAAAAATCATCCTGAAACCACGATCTGCATCGATAAAAGAATAAAAAAACTTACGAAATATCATTGTGATTGGAACCAATAAGAATTTCTTACAACTTCGGCAGATCCATTAAATTGTCCTAAAGTTCCTTGAAAGCGAAGTTCATATTTTCTTTTTGTAAGTTTCATAATATCTTGAAACACTTCCAAACTTTTTAAAGCCCAAATAGGAGCAATTAAATTAGTATTAAAATTTTGTCTAACTGTAAGAACATTTTCTTTCATTTGAGATTCATAGAATCCCATAAAAAAGATATGAGAAAAATCACACTTTGAAAAAGCCTCAAAAATAAGAAATGGTTCAGCAGTATAAAAAATCGAATCATGTATTACCAATATTCTTAAAGTCTTTACTTCTTTATTATCTTTTGCTGATTCGGAACAATACTTGTAAATTCCATTTTTAAAATTTAACCAATCTTGTTCATAAAAATCAGCAAGAGGAATCGTTAGCCAATTTTTTATATCTCGAGACGTCTCAGAATCCGGAGCGATGAAGTCCTTTAAACTCTTATCGGAATTTCCAACCTCGATAATTTCTGCTTTCTCTACTTTTTGCAATAGCATAAAGAATTCATTCGCAATTTCAGAATACTTTAAGACTTCAAATCTTTCTTTTTCCAAAATTTCATGAATATACTCCAAACGATTCTTTACACCCAATTTATCAGCGACAATATCAGCGTGCAGATTTGCTAAATGCCAACTGAAAAAACTTTCGCTAAAATGTTCTGATCGATTTATAAATTTTCTAATAATCCTATTTAAGAATAAGATTATTCCCTGATTTCTTAAAACATACACGAGACGCCGGACGACTTCTAATAAACGCCTACGCCTAGACCAGTATAAATTCCTAAAATGTTCTCTAAACGAATTTCTGACTTTTATACTTTCCAGAATTTCAATGTCTTCCAGTTGAATCGGTATTTGACTTAATTCAACATTAAACTCGTCAGTAGCCTCACAATGTGTTCCGGAAGTGTCTAAACCTATATTAAAAACAAGTGATCTAGCGGGGTATAGAGTTAGTTTATCGGCTAAAAAGGCTGCCGCATGCCAACGAATTGCCCAGGAATCATTCTTGCCAACAATTTGATCCTTTAGTAATTGAGTATAGGGATAAGATCCCTCTAAATCGAAATCGTAATTTAATCTTCTATAATTGAGACTGTTCAGAAGTTTTTGCCCCGAAGTTTCGAATATATCCCAACCTCTTTTCCACGTAGCCCACCCCCAACAATCCGCCCCTCTTAAAAAATAAGTTTCAGGAGTCGTTTCATTAATCGGGAGACGATACGCGTGAATCGAAACGACATGATCATTGTTTTCGTATTTATCTAGTGCTTCATTTAAATAACTCAAGAAGAATGGTGAAGTAACCATATCATCTTCTAATACGATTATTTTTCCGTATTTTGAAATTAAATCAGTCACTCCCATGATAATAGATTCTGCTAATCCTCGATTTCTGTCGCTTTCTATGATTCTAATTTTTTTAAATCCAACAAAGCTCTTAATTAGCTGTCTAACTTCCCTTACTTTATCAATATGTTTTTCTGATTTTGCTCCATCAGAAAAGATGAAAAGCTCTGACTCCGCTGCATATTTATTTTTTATAAGTGCATTAAAAGTAGAGTGAGTATGCTCGGGTCGATTATATACGAACAACGCTATGGGTGCTAAACTCATAATACCTCTTAATGCAAACTATTCAAAGAAATACCAATAAGTGAAAACCGAGCTTTTGAGTAAATGTCAAAATTACTCAAAAAACGTTTAATGATTTTAGAGTGATATTTTTCATTTACAAAAACTACAATGGCATTTGGAATCGAAATGAGGGAATTTATACTATAAATTGTTATCAGTGTCTTTTAAATTTACGAACGAAGGCGGCAAGAAAATGAAGAACGGATCGAATTTGAACAAAATATCTCAATAATCCTGGAAACGGCCAAAGGAGTATTCTGATAACGTTTCGGACTTTCCACCGCCAAGGACATCGGAGAATAACAAAGGAAACCCAAGACAAAAGGTAATAATTTGACTTCTTATTAAAATACACTTTTATAAAATCTTTAATATCCCGAACTTCAGCGGTCCGAATTCCAGTTTCATTCGGATCCTCCAAAAGAAAAAGACTATCGGAAGTTCTAAGTGTAAAACCTTTCAAATAAGCTCTATGCGTAAATTCATAATCCGACTGATAATGCGGAATTAATCTAGGATAAAACCCGCCAATTTTAAAAAAAGTTCTTACCTTCAAAAAAAGTCCCCGCGTAGAGAGAACATTAATCTCTTTCTGCGAATTTGCCATTTTAAAAGAAAGATTACTCCAATCGACACGAACGCCAGAATCCTGTAAGCTATTATCGATTCTTGAATATGATTTTGCAAGAAACAGACTATCTTTATTTTTTTTTAATAATTCGATCCCTATTTCAAGAAAGTCATCAGCAAATTCAACATCGTCATTCACAATCAAAATATCATCGTCAGTTTCAATCTCATGTCTCTTCAACCAGTTATAACCTTGTTGAAGAGACCCTCCCCACCACCAGTCTCCGCTCCCTTTGATTATTGCCGACTCCGGAAAGTGACTAGTGGCCATTTCAGAAGTCCCATCTTTGGACCCATCATCAATCAATAATATTTTAAAATTCTTATATGTTTGTCTTTTAAGGCATAAAATTAACCTTTCGGTCACTTTTTTTCGATTATAAAATGGTAATAGTATATAGAGCACGAATAAATAGATTAACGATATTTTAATTATAGATTAAGGCTTCAGATAACGAACCTTTAGGGAACACATCCAAAAAACTATGTTTGTTTAAATTAATAATACTAATACCACGCTTTTCTGCAACTTCAAGAATTCCAAGATATTGTCTCCATAAGAAAGTGTATGATTCTAGAATATTTATTTTCTTATCATTTAATTTATTATCCTTCGTAACAGAAGGATCTTTAAAGGCCATCGTCTTTCGATCGAAAAAATATTCGTATGAATCTGCAATAAGCTCTGTATGATCCACTCCTAACAAATAAATTTCCTTAAATCCCATGTAAATCCCCAAAATTAAACATACTATAGGAACGGATTGAACCGGAGGAATCGCCTGTGTTATATCGACATTATTTTCATTAGGTATACGCTCTTGAGATTCAAGTTCGAGAAAATGAACGGCTCTATTTTGAAAGAATGAATGTTCTTCTATAAAGCTCATTTGTCTTGATCCAAAAAACAATTCAGCTTCACAAGTGCATTTCTCCATTTCAGAAAACCAGTCTTTTAAAGATTGAACTGGATCAGGATTTGCAAGTCGGAGATTTTCATAAAAAACATTCGGGGTCACATGATACAAAGGTTTAATCTGGCCATATTCAGCATGTTTGTAAAAATTACTTACACCCATGCAAATTTCTCCTTTCAAAACAGATAAATCCTCAGCTTTAATCGATGGACCATTGCATAGTATGAATAGTTTTTTTCCCAAATGTCTATTCTGATAAATCGCATTCTCTTTAAGATAGAAATTCAATCTGATTTTTTCTCTTTTTGCTTCCTCTACAGGATCAGGATAACCCATGGAAGCAGGCGTAAGATCAATCTCAAAGTTCACAAAGATTACGCTTTTATAAGCTTTAACGAGAACTGGCTTTAAGCCAGGTGGAATAAACCAATAAAATATAAAGCGAATAAGTTCGTCTTTCGAAAACATTATAATTGTTCAAGATACATTTTCGAACTCAAATTACAGAATCCGAAAAAAGGTTGAATCCTTTTGGCCGGAAAAGACACGTTAAAAGAAGTCGCATTATAAGTGACGATCGATTTTGTGTTACTCGTTAAATCTTGGAAATTTATCTTATCCAAATACTTATAAGTATTCTCGTTCATCGAATTTATTCCAATTGTACAAACATAATCACCTGCAGGAAGATCCAATGGGATCTCCATCCGAACCCTGACTGTAGAGCCTGATTTTGAAACAAGAAGATCATTACCTTCATGCATAAAAGAAGTTTTTCCGTAGATCATAATGTTTCTGGCATCTAAAAAGGAGACTCCTATATAAGGAATCTCTATGTCTTCGGTAATAGCAAACTCTGCATAAAGATAAAGATTATCTTTCCAAGTAAAAGCTTTCGAGGCTAATTTCCTATAATCAAAAATTCCGAATTTAGTGCAATGCGCCATGGATTCAGAACCTAACCGCACCTGTAAATTATCTATTGATGGAAATTGATTTTCATCGGGCCAATCTTCGGGATGCGGCATTTTTTCCCTTAAAACAGATCTGGACTCCAGACCGGAGTCATCGCCAACCTTCATAATACTGTCTAAATTATAATACATCCCGATAGCTTCTGAAGATTCTCCTTTAAACATAACGCGACCTTCATTTAACAGAAGAGCATTCTTACAATATTTCTCGATTACTCCCATAGAATGAGTTACGAATAAAATAGAAGTTCCATTTTCTTGTAATTTTTCCATTCTAGAATGGCACTTCACCTGAAAAAAAACGTCCCCTACTCCCAAAGCCTCATCTACAATTAGAACTTCAGGTTCCAGGCAGGCCTGGACGGCGAAAGCAAGTCGCATAGTCATTCCACTCGAATAAGTTTTTACGAGCTGGTTAACGAAAGGACCAATATCTGCAAATGCAAGAATCTCATCTAATTTTTCATCAATTTCTTTTTTAGAGAACCCTAATATACTACCGTTAAGATATACATTTTCAATTCCGGTAAATGCAGGATTAAAACCGCTTCCCAACTCAAGAAGGGCGGCAACTTTACCTTTAACATCAATGCTACCTGTTGTTGGCGCCATCGTACCTGCAATGATGGATAACAACGTACTCTTGCCTGCACCGTTTCTTCCGATAATCCCAAAGGATTCCCCTTTCGGTATTTCAAACGAGATATCTTTTAACGCCCAAAATTCTTTGTAGTATTGCTTTTCAAACGTCGAAGATATTTTCCCCAATGGTGCTCTGATCAATTGTTTGATTCTAGATAATGGGGTCTCATATATTTCAAAACGTTTAGAAAGATCTTGAACTGAAATTGCTATGTCTGTCATTACTTACTCCAACCATCGTAAAACATGAAAGCCTTCTGCATAACTGCATCCGGCAATAAAACCGTAGTATTCGGCTTGCGATTTAATATAACGTTCCCACTTCCCAAAGGTTCTTTTGAATTCGGATTGATGAATCTTGATCAGCTCAACTTTCTGATCAAGATAAGCAGTTATATCCACAAAGTAATTTGCAGTAAAATTTTGTGCCGATTGATACCAGTTGCTTCGATAAAAAATAATTTTTCGGACCCGTTTTGAAACATGAAGTGTTGCATCCGCAAGAACTCTATGATCATGATGCACATCGCCATTCCAATGAACGAGTAAAAGATCGGGAGAACAATGATCCAAAACGTTCAATAAACTTTTATGTAATCCTTCGTTTGCCTCGATATGAAAGGTCGGAAAATTACCTTCGAAAAGTTCGGCCCCAATTTTTAATGCACTTTCTTTTCCTTCTCGAAGAGCGTCCGAATTACTTCTAATTACATTTCCGGATTCACTCTCATAACCGGATTTAGTTGCAACGTAAATTGCAACGTGGTGTCCCTCACTTTTCCATTTTAACAATGCTCCTCCGCATCCAAGTTCCACATCATCAAAATGGGCTCCAATCGCCAAAATTTTCATTTTTATTGAATCATACTCACAAATAATTTAAAGAATCGATCGATATTAAGAGCTTGTTCCAAAACTACTTCAAAACCATTCTTAAGAGAATCAGAGTAAAAGTGATTTTGAAAATTGCCATGTAATTATTTTCTTTAAATTCCCAACATGTTTTAGCGGCTCGAAAAGAATTAATCCAAGCAAAAGTTCTCTCAACGACCCACCGAAACTTTTTTAAGGGTCGAATATATTCAGGAATCTTTGTATTCTTTTTATTTGGAATTCTATATCGAATTCTTCTTTTTTTTAGATTGTTCTTAATCGCTTGTCCAATATAGGCTTTGTCGAGGGACAATATCTCGGGTTTCAAACGTTTTTTATTTCTAAAAAATCGAAAGTTATCTAACGTCGAAGCGAGAAGTTTTGAATCGTGGGTCCCGGATTGAGAGATCACAAAAGAAATTGGTGCCCCTAATCGATCAACGAGTATATGTCTTTTAACGCCTCTTTTACCACGGTCCGTCGGATTTGGTCCGGTGAAAAGCCCCCTTTTGGAGCCCTCGCTTGACTTCCATCCGCCGCCATTCTTTTCGTTCGGATCTTTATAGAATGATCATAGAGCTTTAAAGCTTCTTTATGAATTTTATCAAAAATACCTGCTTCTACCCATTCTTGAAATCTTCGATGAAGAGTCGATTTGCTGCCGAACATCGGAGGCATATATCGCCAAGGAACTCCTGTTTTAACTCGATAAAATATTGCGGCAAGCACCGTCCTATCATCTAAGCGAGGTCGTCCGCCATTAGAAATGATTCTTCTATCCTTAGGAAGTAACTGCTTTAATTTGAGCCAGATCGGCTCCGGAATATCTAAATGTCCTAATTGCGATTTCATTCTCTATATATTACATTTAGAGATTTATGTACAAGAAAGTTTTGGGACAAGCTCTAAGTATTTTAGTTATCAGAGAAACGGGACAAATCGAAAGACATCGAATCATTTTTTTAGATCGACTCTTCTGAAACATTCAAGAAAAATTAAAACGGCGACATAAAGAGACGACAGTATCTTTAAAATAAAGAAGTCCGGATAAAATCAACAGAAAGAATCTAGGCAGTAAATTATCATATTCAATCGCTTCCAGAAAGAGAAAATTATAAATGAAAATATCAAAAGCTAAAACTAATAGTGCCGTACCGAAAAAAGCGAAAGAAGGGGAATGCAATTTAAGCAAAAACCGATTCACTATATAAGCCATCACCATCATCAATATATATGAAATCAATGTTGAATAAGCAGCGGCAACATAACCAAAACTTGGAATCCATAAAAAATTCAATATAATATTGATCAGCGCCGCGATAAAAACAATTACTGATAAATATATTGTCTTTTTTAAATAGTCGATATTTCTTCCACCATATACATAAAATAGAAAATGAAAAACATAAGACAATATCACAATCGGTATTACTGTATGAGCAACATGATAATTAGAATGAGTAAGCAATGAAAAGAATTCCTTCGAAAAGAAAATAAATGCAGTAGCAGAAAAAGCAATGATCGCAAAATTAAATCGAACATCTCGGTCATGTGAAATATAATCTGCATTCTTCATATACTCAAAGTAAAAAGGGTACCAAGCGCTATTTATTAAAGCCTGAAAAGTACCCATAAACATCCCAAGATCCGAAGCAGCGCTATACAAACCCGTTTCAAAGGGGCCTTGATAATGATTTATCATAACGCGATCAATCTGATTAATAACTGTACCGCTCAGAGTGTAAAAAAGAAGCGGAAACGAATAAAAGACTGCTTCTCGAAATAGCTGAATTCTGAAACGAAAAACGATCGATTCGCGGATAGAATAAATAAAAAAAATTGATGCAATGAAAAACGCAAAAACTTGACCAAAAGCAAGAGCATAATATGGCGCATTATCCCACTGAACCAATACCAACAAAAAGAAGGAAAATATAAAAGTCAATAGATGTAAAATAAGTAAAGCAATCGATATTATTCCGCTTTTTTTTTGAGGCTGTAATGTTTGAACAAAAAAGGATTGAACTACCCCAAAAAAAACAATCAAAGGAATAAAACGTATCAATCCGACCGGTAACTTTAAATATTTTCCAATTTCTTTTTCAAAATATAAGAACGATGTTGAACAGATAAAAAGAATTACCGAGCAGCCAACGATCACGGATCCATAAAAGATCTTATAATCGGCACGTTCATCATATGAAAACCTACCTATACTAGCGTGCAAATTCAATGTCATCGTTATAATTAAAAGCTGACTATAGCTTTCTAAAAGAGAGAAATAACCAAATTGATCCGGTGTAAGATAAGTTGTATATACTGGTATAGATATAAACTTGATAATTGCAATCGAGCCGGCACCGAAGAGATAATTTCGATAATGAAGCAGTATCTCAGAAAAACCGAATTCAAGAGAACGTATTCGGTCGACTATATTTTTAATTTTAAATAAAGGCACTTAAATAAAATTACGATTAAATTTAGGCTCAAACTCTAACTACGATTGTTCTTTCGCTTCGAACTAATCCAAATCAAACTTATCTTTGTAATCAAGTAACATGGATGAAGGGATATCCTTTTTGGAGACGATAATATTTTCAATCGCGAGGTAATCCATATGAGTACCCAAGAAGCAATTGATCGCATCCATCGGTCTACAAACAATTGGCTCACCTCGAACATTAAATGAGGTATTGACAAGAATTGGAACTCCAGTCTTATAAAAAAAAGAATCGATCAATTCGAAAAATGCGGAATTATACTCTTTCCTAACGGTTTGAATTCTGGCAGAGTAATCGACATGCGTACAGGAAGGAATCTCTGAACGTACTACATTTAGTTTGTCAATACCATTTAATGCTTTTTCCTTTTCGGACATTTCAATCGATCGATCTTGATTAACACTAGCCACCATTAACATATAATGAGAAGCATATCCCTTCTGATCATTAACCAGCTTTGAATCAGGTTTTCCGAGTAGCTCAAACCAATCTTGTACCCTATCCCATAAAATTGAAGGAGCGAAAGGTCGGAAGGACTCGCGAAATTTAATCTTTAAATTCAGTTTTTTTTGCATATCCCTTGAACGCGGATCCGCGATGATAGAGCGCCCTCCTAAAGCTCGAGGACCAAATTCCATTCTACCCTGGAACCATCCGATAACGTTTCCTTCAGTAAGGAGATCGGATACTACATTTGAAAACTCCTCTCTTTTAATCTCCTGAAAAGGAATTTGTCTTTTTATCAATTCACTTTTAACTTCGTCGGGATGATAATATTCACCCAAATAGCAGCCCGACATCAAATCGTCACATTGGTTTTTTCGGACTGCTTTACGTTCTTTTAATACTTCATGCCATATATAATAAGCAACGCCAACGGCACCGCCTGCATCTCCAGCGGCAGGCTGGATCCAAATATCGTTGAAACCAGAATTATAGAAAATTTTTCCATTGGCGACGCAGTTCAATGCGACTCCACCGGCCATACATAAGTTCTCCATCTTAGTTTCTTTATGAATATGTTTGACTATACCTAATAAAATATTTTCTAAAACTGATTGTAATGAAGCAGCAATATCAAAATGAAATGGTTCTAATCGGTCTTCAGCCTTTCTTCGCGGAAAACCCATTACCTCATCAAAACCTTCACGAATCATAACGTCATCGTACGGAAATGAAAAATAATCCATATTCAACTCAAAAGAACCATCCGATTTTAAATTTACAAATCGATCGATAATTTGTTTCGCGTATTTTGGCTCTCCATAAGGAGCTAATCCCATTACTTTATATTCCCCAGAATTCACTTTGAAACCTAAATAATAGGTAAAAGCAGAATATAACATACCTAATGAATGCGGAAAATGCATATCCTTCAAAAAGGAAATTGTCGGAACGGATCGAACATCTTCTTTTCCCAACCACATACTAGTAGTAGCAAATTCGCCGACCCCATCCGCTACGAGAATGGCAGCCTCTTTAAACGGAGAAGGGTAAAAGGCGGAAGCCGCATGAGATTTATGATGCTCAGAAAAAATTACTTTCCCATCCCAAAGCATATCTTTTGCTCTGGATGGGGATAGTGCGATTATCTCTTTTCTTATAATCTCCGGGATCCACAGTTTAAAGTCTATCCAAGTAGAAATAGCTTTTGAAAAAGTCTGATTTCCTTGTGGATAAAAATCTGCAAAATTTTGAAGAAGCCGATGAAATTTCAAATGAGGTTTTTCGTAAAAACCTACGTATGAAATTTCGTCTACGCTTATCGAGCAAAATTCCAACGCTTTCTTTAAGGCATTAATCGGAAAATTTGGGTCGTGCTTTTTCCGCGTATACCGTTCCTCTTGAGCTGCAAAAACGATTTTACCATCTTCAATCAAACAGACTGCCGAATCGTGATAATATGCTGAAATGCCGAGTATATACATAAATTCTAATTTAATAAGCTGAATATGGACTAGAGAATTTTTCTTCTTTGTTCCAATTTGTCTCTAATTCTTTAGATTTTTTTTTTGCAAATAAGGAAATAATCCAATAAAAAATTTTCATTATTATAACACTTAGTCCTTTAATAGAACGGGTAATTTGAATCACTTACACTTAGGTCTCGATCTTCATTCGAATTCAACTCATAGATATCTTTAAAATGATAAAGACAAAAAATATAGATTTTACTAAACGCTCTAACAATGATTCCCATTTCAATTTACCCACTTTAATTTCTTAGACAGTAATTCTGCTAAAATTAAATTTCCATGGTCCGTCAAATGACAAATATCCGTAAAAACAGTTTCGTTTTCAAAGCGAGGATCGTTCAACCATTCGTTAGAATCATGAAACTCAATCCCATATAATTCGCAGGCATTTCGAATTGTCTGTGAATATTCAACATACAATTCCTGATCCCAGTATATTTCATGTAGTTTACCGAAAATCTTTATGTCAGCGTCAATGCATAACTTTTCAAGATGGGTCAATTTTTTTTGCGTCCAGCCAACCACAGGCTGCAATACGTAATGTACTTTAGAATTTCCGGATGTTTGCAAACCTTTCCAAGTATCCAAATCATTCAATAAAATAGAAGTTAGTATCTCAAGTTTTCTTTTGAAATTTTGCTTAGGAATCTTACGATTTTTCGATACGATAAAATCTTTACCGAAAAAAATATCCTGATAAAACGTTGATCCAAATTCGGGAAATTGAATTGGCGCATTGATCGACGCCAGTGAGAAGTTATTAATACCTGATAAAAGTACTATATTCTTTAAAGTCGGCAAAAACTTCTTTAGAAGTAAGAATTCAATCACTTCCTGTTGACTCGTTCCTCCTCGAATACCGAAATTTATAAAAGGTACGTCCGTTGATAGATGGTATGCAATTGTTTCCTTATCCGATGAAGCATTTGTTCCGAAAACGGTGCTTCCGCCAGTTATAAGATTGCAATGATCTAAATCTCTCTTGAGTTGCCGAATTTTTAGAAATTCTCCGGTTTTTTTAAAATATTGCTCACGAAGGCCAAACTCATCTGTATTTATCGCTTTGGACCTAAAATTCGCTTCATGCATCATCATCACAAACGGACGAAACTCAAGCATGCCTGAATAATCGAAATGATGCGGATAATAAATATAAATCGGATGAATTTTGATCGGCAGCTTATATTTTATAATGAATCGATAGAAATAATTTCGAATCTTCTCAAATGACTTCTTCAACTTATACAAAAAGGAGATGCTAAAAATTTTAATCATAAAATTACGGATTTAGTATTTTATTATATATTCCAAATCTTTCAATTTGATCTTTCAGCATACAAAAATCTTTTTTTTTGTTAATTAAAAAGAAATATGTTTGTCTGAATAATCCAGGCTTATATAACAAATCAAGCTCGTCTTCAAGTTGATATTCTTCTACTTCCCTACTATCGATTTTCTGAAATTTTAGCTTTTCTACAGGCTTAAAAATTAGTCTCTCCTTTTGAGTATTGATTTCCAAAGCCCAAGATCCGGCGGATTGCCAATTGGCTGAATAAGTAAATAAAGCATTATTTTTTGTCCTACCTGCTCCCGAAAAAATCGAACCGGCAGGATGCCAATCAATGTGTGATACTTTATATGAATTAAAAATTTCTGGATCTCCACAAAGAAAAAAACTTAGATCAACCAAATGCGAAGAATTTACTATAAACCAACTAGCCAATATCTCTTTCGAAAAACCAAAATTTTCTACCTTATTTTTCCATTCCGTAAATTCAAAATTAAAAGATAATACTCCACCGGATGTTTGAATAATATCTATAGCCTTCAAAGTGGACGCATAAAATCTTCGATTATAAGCGATATAAATATCCGTCTTCGCACTTTCTGCGTGTTCACTGAGTTCAATGAGATTGCTCAAATACAAAGATCCAGGTTTTTCTAAAAGAATACTTTTTATTCCAATATCAATGCAAGTTCTGGTAACGTTAAATAATTGATCTTCATTTACAGCGATAACAGCCTTTGAAATTTTTTTTCCCGAGAAATCAAAATTCGCAATTTCACCGGAAAACGCAATTACCCCTGTTTCTTTAGTAAATGAATCGCAGGACTTTACACTTCTACCGACTACGTAAAACTTTCTATTTTGAGCCTTAAGTACCTTTGCATATTCGCGAGCCATATAGCCGGTACCAATTAATATTATTTCATCTTGAAATTCATTCAAATCATTCCGATATTTTGATATCATGTAACTGGACATAGATGCTCGTTTGTATTTCTTACTTGCAATAGATCAAATATAGGTAAAAATAAAAACCTATGAGTTCTGTATGTTTCTTCAAGCAACGGAAGATTGCATTTTGAGAGTTGCATATCTCGAAAAATCGAAGCGGTCAGTTGACTTGTCGGAGTCATATGATATTTTCTTTTTTCAGGAATCTGTCCGACTTTATACTGATATTCACTCCTCTCGCCTTCGGAAAATAAATACAGACTTGTTTCAATATCTATTTTTACTGTAGGAGCAAAATCGTTACTTGAATCAAAGTAGAGAAAAAGATTATCGCCTATCGAATTCTTATAATTCAGAACACCCGTGTATTCTCGAAATCTTGAACCTCGCTTATGAGGTTTTGGGGATTCATTCAAAAGAGAGGAATACTCGGATATCTTCGAATTGGTTAAATATTCAAAAAGATCCATGTAATGAATTGCGTTGCATCCTAAACCAATGTCGCCGGCGATTACTTGCATACTCAATCGCTTTGACTTTTCCTTTAATTTTTCTTTTAAAAGAATCATATTAGGATAATAACGGTAGACAAAGTTTACGAATGTCGCAATATTTTTAGCTTTCATTTTCATAATTGCTCTTTCAAATTGATCAAGCGATTGAAAGACAACTTTTTCAAGGAGCATATACTTAACTGATACTTTGGTATTTAAAAGCTCCATCATCACATCATAACGTACATCAGCCGTTGTGGCGATAATGCACAATTCTACAGTTTTTTCCCCTAATTCGGATAGGTCCCGAATTCTTATGACCTTTGCCAGGTTTAAGGAAATCCGTTTTATACTTTGTTCGTAGCTTTCGTCCGATAACTCTAATATATAAATCCGATTCAATTCTGAAACCGAATCTACTAAAGATTGAATATGCCGTGAACCGATCGATCCAAATCCAATAGTTAAAATGTCCACTATTCGACCTGCTTATTCAGTTTCCAGACGCCATTCTCTTTACTCCAAATGTGCTCACCTCTCCAGCTATCGATCACTTCATTAAAATACTCTTCGGTAATATCACAGTATTTTAGAAAGATATCAAAATATTTTTTTGGGAACTCTCCGTCAAATTTCCGCACTAACTGTACCCCTTCCTCTCGGGTTAAATGTCCATCTCGTATCTCATGTGCAGAATCAGAAGTTGCACGACCAATTCCGAATTTGATAAACATTAAATAATAATGAAAACCATCGAGTTGGTCATCTAACGATGCGTACTTAGAATACGTACCTTCGTTCCTTACCGGGTTTGCAGTAAAACCGGTATTCTCGACACAATAATAGTAATTCTCTTGCGGAACCCATTTTTTGTAATAACCGTAAAAATGAATTTCCGTGTTAATCTTATCCAGATCCTCCAAAGGAGGAGATAAATAAGGGAAAAGGTCATTTTTAGAAATGCCATATTCTGTCATTTCTTCGGGAGGAAGATTGGAAAAGTAATGTTTCTTTTGGTCACCTCGATAATCCCGAGTTGGCGTATAGGCGTTTTTCATATCCCCTCCATATTCCACCTCTCCGTTTTCTCCGTACATAACCAAAGGAATTTTATGGATAGCCGCAATCTGAAGCGGATAGTTATACTGACCGAAGATAAAAGGTTGAAACGGGTCCCCTAACACCTCGAATGACAACTTTGTGAGTCTTCGATGGATCGCTCCATTAGGAGTTGATAATATATTATCCAATCCTCCGATATGAATCATGTTTTGAAAATTTTTCCAGCCGATTTCGGTATATAAATGAGGTGACCAAGTTACGGTCAAAGGATTCATTCCATATTTATATTTTAATTCATGAGCGATAAACGCACTGTCTTTTCCGCCGCTCGATGGAACCAAAACATCATAATTACCGTCATCCCTACGATGCTTTTCCAATAACTCCTTTAATTCCTTCTCCCGTAACGCCCAATCCACCTTCGTCTGTTTGTAAACAGCGTAATTACAAGCAGAGCATACTCCGTTTTCATCAAACGTGATTCGAGGACGCTGATTTGAGATCGTACATTTTTTACAAAATCTGATTTCTTCCGGTAAATTATATCTTGTCTTTACATTTTTAGGTTCAACAGCTCTCATTTATTCACTCGCACATTGATGTATTAGATTTTTAAAATTTTCGTAAATTTTTAGCCCAATTTTCCCGCTTTTTTCCGGATGAAATTGAAACGCATACACATTTCCTTTTTTTACGCCAGAACAAAATTCGAATCCTTCATAATCCGTTAAACATAGAATATTCTCAGAACAGTCTGGTTTTACATAAAAAGAATGCACAAAATACATAAAGGAATTCAGAGCAACTTCATGTAACGGAGTGTGTATCCAATTACTGACAGGCTTATTATCGAAAATTTTCGACCAAGAAATATGCGGAATTCTTAATTTTCCTTTTCCATTCGTTTCGTTAGGGATTCTTACTACTTCACCGGAAATAATTTTTAATCCTTCATGGAAACCAAATTCCCAGCTTTTTGAAAAGAGCAACTGCATTCCTAAACAAATTCCCAACAAGGGTTTACCGGATTCCGCAAATTCCCGAATCGAATCTACGAGCCCTAGGGAAGTTAAATTTTTCATTGCGTCTCCAAAAGCGCCAACCCCGGGCAATATAACGGCATCCGAGCTCAAGATGAATTTCTTATCATGCGTGATATGTGTCCGTAAACCTACGTGTTCACAAGCTTGCTGTACACTGAAAAGATTTCCGAGTCCATAATCTATAATGGAAATTTTTGGATTTTTTTCTGCAATATTAGTGCTCATAATAAATTCAATTTCGACAATTCACTTTTTGGCTAACCAAATAATCCTTCAACTCACTGATATTGATTTCATCAATCAATTTGAAAGAATTTCCGCTTTTCAAAAAATCGATGTTTCCCTCAAGCTCAGGTTCGAATAAAAGTCGATGGTTATCAAGACTATCGTAATGAAACATAGACGCTACTGCTATAGCATCCGCTCCGGTTTTATCAAAGACTTCTTTTGCGTGTAACTTTTGACCACACCCACCATGCGCAATCACAGGAATATTAACAGCATTCGTGACCTGAGATATCAAATCGATATTGAAACCTTTACCCGTGCCTTCCATATCCACTGAAGTAATTAGAATTTCCCCCGCTCCTAATTCCTCAATCCGAGTAGCCCACTCTATAATTTCCAAACCGGTGTATTCCCTTCCGTTATCTATAAAAGCAAAATAACGCCCATCCGGTTGTCGAATAGCTTCGATTGCAATTACGATGGTGGAAGAACCAAATTTTTCGGATAGATCTCGAATTATTTGAGGGTTCTTAATTGCAGCAGTATTTAGGCACACCTTATCCGCACCAGCGCGGAGTACGGAATTTACGTCTTCCACATTCCTCAGCCCACCACCTACGGTCAAAGGTATAAAAATTTCCCTCGCTGTCCGTTCAATTAGAGCGGATAGATTATTCGTACCATATAAACTGGCTACTACATCCATATATAAAAGCTCATCGGCACCCGACTCATAATAATATCGAGCAAACGCATCTGGTGATCCCAATACTCGAAGTCCTTCTAGATGAATTCCTTTAACTAAATTTTTACCTTTTATATCAAGTCTAGGGATAATACGAACGGTCATGAATGAAGTTCCTTCAAAAGTAAGGATGCTATTTTCAAATCATAAGGAGTGTCAATGTCGATCGATTTGTCCGGTTCCATTATGAATGCATAAGTTTTTTCACTTTGAAAAAAGGTGTTTTGCTCTAATAGAGGCAATGTCTTCGAGATATAAATTGCCCCATTTAATCTATATTGTTTTAAATATTCCTGACTTCTTTTTTCTTTATTTTTTAAAAAGTTAACCATAGATAAATCGCTTGGAAGAGTATTAATCCACTCAACGGGATGATCCATTTCGTTTACTGAAATGATCGAATTTGCGCTCTTTGATAACATTTCTTCCAAGGCAGCATCAATATCTTCATGCGTTCTTAGTGGAGAAGTAGGTTGCAGCAATATGATTAGATCAAAAACTTCACCACGCTCGCGCATAAATTGTATTACATGTTTTAATACATCGATCGTTGGCGTCGAATCTTCCGATAATTCCTTAGGTCGAATAAAAGGTATCTCGATTCCGATCTCTTTTGCGATCGAAATGATTTTAGGATCGTCTGTACTTATCACAATTTTATCTATATATCGGGATTTCTTAGCAGCTTCCAAACTCCAGACAATCAACGGTTTTTTTTCAATTTCAACAGTATTCTTATTCGGAATACGTTTACTTCCGGCCCGCGCCGGTACAATTGCCAAAACTTTTTGATTCGCTAACAAACTTAAATCTTTCCTAATTCTTCGATAATGTTGGTAAGTATCTCACCAATTCTTTTATATTCCTCATAATTCAAACTTAAGATTGTAGGTAGATTTAGCCCGATAGCGGATATTCTTTCAGAAACTTCGTTTCTTTTTCTAGCGAATCGAGAATAAATAGGCATTTGACTCAGAGGGTAAAAGAATGGCCGTAAATCAATGTTGTATTCTTTAGCTTTTGTGATCACCAAATCTCTGGAAATTTTAGGATCAGAAACAAGATAACTTACAAGCCACACTACTTTTTTTCGATCATTTAAATCTTCTTGTCTTTGAAATGCTTTTACATTTTCAAGATTTTGAGCATACCACTGATTGATCTGATGCCTTTTCTCCTGCAATTCCTCGATCCGCTCCAATTGAGCTAAGCCAATTGCTGCCTGAATATTCGTCATTCTATAATTATAACCTATTACGGAATGCCAGTATTTCTTTTTAGGATCCATTCCATGATCACGAATAACCCGCATCTTATTGAATAGCTCTTCGTTATCAGTAAGACACATCCCGCCCTCGCCTGTTGAAACAATTTTATTACCGTAAAAAGAGAAGCAACTAATCTCACCGAAAGAGCCGATCTTACGCCCTTCATAAGTCGCGCCGTGTGCTTCCGCACAATCTTCTATAATATATATTTTTTTTTTCTTTGCAATTTCTAAGAATGCCGACATATCGCAGGGTTGTCCATAAATGTGAACAAGTAAAATTGCCTTAGTTTTTTCGGTAATTGATTCGAGAACTTCATCTACGTCTATGCACCATGAATGTTTATTTATATCCACGATGACCGGAGTTGCACCGGTGTATAGAACCGAATTTATAGTCGCCGCGAAAGTCAAATCCGGAACAAGTACTTCATCCCCTTCGCCGACTCCCAACGCAAGTAACGCTAAGTGAAGAGCCGCAGTTCCGTTCATTACTGACACACCGTATTTAGAGCCGATATATCCTGCAAAAGCCGACTCGAAATTCTGCACATATTTCCCTTGCGACGAAATCCAGTTACTCAAAATACAATCGTTTACATAGGATAACTCCTTCCCAGTTAATTCGGTAGAAGCAATTGGAATATGAAACTCAGCTTTATATTCAAAGTAATCAACGAGAAAATCTTTATCATCGAGTATCGGAACGTATTTTATATTTTCAGAGATATATGACAAAAGTTTTTCCGTAGAATCACCAATTCGGGCAACGACGGATTTATTTTTATTTTTTATAATTTCTTCAACAGACAATTCGATGGGCAATTTATCTAAAATCGATCTGCGCAAGTCACCGTCAGTAACGATGCCTTTATATTTCCGATTGATCGAATCGATAATAAAGGCAAATCCTTTTCCGTTCTTATCAATTTGTCTAAAAACGTGATAAATCGAGTCTGTGTTATTACAAATTAAATCATCCATTTAATACTTTAACTTCCGTAGGGTTAACGCTTCGCATTCTCTAAGCTTTTTCAAAGGTTTATTATAAATTTCTAACGAATAATAGTTTAAATTCTTTTTCAGAAAAGGCCAAAACCAAGAATCTTCGTGAATCAAATCGTTCGAATCTGACTTTCCATCATTATCACTCAAATGATATGCTTCAATATAACGATCGCATTCTCGAAACATATCTTCCGGATCGAAGGAAAGACTTTCAGCAGAAACCTTCAAATGAGCAACATCCACCAACAAACCTACATTTTTAGGACAAGAGTCTAATATTTTTTTGGTTTCATTAGGATCCACCATTAGCAACGGATTCAACTTGAATTCCTCGAAGTTATTTTTTGAAAGAACGTTATTTTCTATCAATAGTCGAATACCCATATCGCTGGCAAATTTAGAAAGTTCATGAATTTTGCTCAAAAAAACATCCGTCGCATCCGCACGGCTATTTACTTTACGCGCTTTTATTCTTTTCCCTAGCTCCCTTGGATCGGGATCAAGAAGATAACCCGCATGAAAACTATAAACCTTCCTATTAAAATCTCTTGAAAGAGTTATACACTCTTTTACGTGTTGAAAGCTTTTTGCAGAAATGTCTGGATCCAGACTTGCCAAATTAAATACAAAAGGAATCTTATAAGGCGGAAAATAATTATGGACCTGAAAGTTAGCTTGTTCTTTTAAAGAAAGAAGATTTGGAATTAAATCTGTATCGAATTGTCCGCCCGATAATTCGATATTCAAGAAACCGTTTTCAATCAGTAACTTCGAGATTTCGAAAGCATTTTGATGATAAAACCCACCTGTCGATATGTAAATCATCTTCGAACTTTTTTAACCGGAACTCCGACGAAAACATCCTGCTGAATCTGAGTATCTCCACCGATTGGTCCAGTTAAATCAGCGACCACTACCCCTCCAGCACCGATTACGATATTATCCCCTATAGAAATGGAATCAATCGTGATGGATCCAGCACCTAAAAATGTGTTCGAACCAATTTTCGAACGACCGCAAAGAATCGAACCAGGAGCAAAATGATTATGACTTCCTATTATAGTTTCGTGTTCGACAGTCGATTTAGTATTAAAAATATTATTATTCCCGATTGAAACTAAGGGCCCGATAAAAGATTGCGGACAAAATAGATTAGCTTCACCAATTTTTGAGGTTTTATTTATTATAACGCCAAATGACGAATATAGATTAGGCATCTGAAATCCGATTGTTTTTAGCGCAATATAAAGTTCTTTTCTTTTAAGGTTATTTCCAATCGCAATAAAAGCTGTCTCTATCCCCTTGTCAAAAAATTCACGCATTTGAGAATCAGAGCCGATAACCGGGATATCCAAAATTTTTTCAGATACTAATAAATTAAATGAAGGGTCGAGAATTCCTTCAATCGAATATAGTTTATTTTGCTCTTCTCTTAAGATTTCAATGACTACTCGGGAATGTCCGCCGGCCCCGATTACAAGACAAGGCTTAGACATCAAATTCAATATCCGCCAGGCGCAAGATATGATCTCTCTCGAGATCTCGAGAAGCCTTTTTACCCAAAATGTTAAAAATCTGATTCGGCTTTATTCCAGAACCAGGTCTTTTCAAGGTAAGATTCTCTTCGGCAAAAATATCTCCTTTGGCAATATTATGATTCACTACTATACTTTTTCTAGAAACCGAAGCCATTTCCCTTTCTTCTTCCTGGCATATCTTTTCAAAACTTCCCAGCATTCTTTCCGCTCTTCGAATCGAATTAACATATTCTTTTAATTCGCCAGGATCCATCGATGCTTTATGATCCGGACCAGGCAAATTTTTATCTATTGTAAAATGTTTTTCAAAAACCCGTGCGCCAAATCCAAGGGAAAGAATAGACGCAACAATTCCCTCACTGTGATCGGAGAATCCAACTATGTAGCCAAATGCTGTCTTTAAAGTATCTAATACTCTCAGATTCAAACTTGAATCCGAACACGGATAATTAGCAACACAATGCAATAAAATCAATCTTTCATTGCCCGCTTTTCGATAAATATCCAACACCTCTTCAATCTCTCCAAGTGAGGCCATTCCTGTCGAAATAATAACAATATCTCTCGTTGACGCTAAATATTTGTGAAGATTCATATCGACAATGTCTGCTGAAGCTGTCTTAAACACTCGAATACCCAATGACTTTAGAAAAACAGCACTCTCTACATCGTACGGAGTAGAAAGAAAATCGATCCCAAATTGATCACAAAGAGACATTAATTCGGGATAATATTCTTTCTTCAATTCTAACTTCTTTAGCATCTCAATATGAGATTCACGTTCTTCGGTTAGACGTTTTTGATAAGCTACCTTAGGTGTTCCATGGGATGCGAGATTTTCTGCTACAAAAGTTTGAAATTTTACGGCATCCGCACCACCCTCTTTAGCTTTTAATATTAAATCCTTGGCAAGTTTTAAATCGCCGTTATGATTGACTCCGATTTCAGCAATAATATAGCTTCTTTGTCTCGACAAGGAATTGTATCTTGTTAAATCTAAATAGTCAATATTCATAAATTCTTTTATATCTTTAAAATTTTAAATTAGTAAAGAAAGATTAGCCTTTTGTAAAAGCTTATCCAGAGCCTTTTCTGCTCTTGATAGAAATTTGTTTTTATCTATCTTCAGTCTTTTGCCCTTATACAAAGTATTATTGAAAATACTTTGTATCTTACTTATATCAGATAATTGTTTTGCAATTCCTAATTTAATTTCTGTTCTAAAATGATCCTTTCCCCATTTGTTCTCGATGATTGAAGGAACATCGAATTTGGCGGCCTCCTTTACGACGGCCGAAGAATCGGTAATATGTATATCCGCAAAACGCAAAATTGTATATAACGGCAACGTTGAAGCGTTCTCCACATCCCAATTTCCATTTTTTATAATACTACTCACGTCCTTCGATATTTCTGCATGTAAATTTTTCATATCAGGATGCAAGCGAATCCACCAAAACCAATCTTCTGCGGATTCTTTCATTAAAGCACGTGTTACAGGCGTTAAACCGGAATGAGGTTGTAAAGTGACTAAAATATTCTTTTTCTGAGCCGAGACAATTTTCAAAAATAACTTTTCATATTGATAAACAATATCGCTTGAATTCGCTTTAAAAATCTCAAGGAAAAAATTTCCCCCAAGAATAGACTTATGTTCGGTGAATTTATTCCATTTTTTAATGGAATCTGCATCTTCCTGATCCCAACTCCAAAAATAATCGGGCAACAATTCATATTTTTGCGATTTTGGAAATTTCGTCCACCGGCCATAACCTGGATGAAAATCCCCTGCAACCCCATGCTGAATATCAACCGTCAAGACGTTACATTCATGGCAGGCAAGAATATAAGCCATTCCCATCGGTCCGTAACACGCCATTAAAAATCCAAGTTTAGGTTGAATCTTAACGAGCTTTTTTTTGAAATGAGTCGCCCAACTTCTTATAAGATTTACCCTTTTCATTAATTGCAAAATTGAATCTCTATTTATATCCAAATTTTGCTCTTCGATAAATCGAACAAATTCTTCAAACTTAGGAAATGTTTTAATTTTATCTTCTATTTTTTTCCTTCCGAAAAACATAGAAGCAAATGCTAATATATTAAAGAACGGACTTAGGAATTCAGAAGAGTACTTACGCGGAATTCTATAGTCACCGCGATAACCAATTTCAAAAGTATGAATAGGCAAATTTTTTCTTGTCAAAGTCTCCAAATAAGGATCCATCAATCGATCATAAAAATGACCGTCAGGCGTTTTAATACGAGTCGTGGAACTTGTTAGAAAAACAATATCCGTTCTTTCTTTAATTGAAGAATTTTTTCGCATATCCATTAAAACGGAAAAGAAATATAGAAAAAAATCCTTCATTACCCAAAGAAGATTTCTTAACAAATTAGTATTATGATAAGCTTTCGAAATATCATCAAGATACGTCAAGAAGCCTAAGCGGATTACTGGCCAAATATAAAAACCGCTCATTTCCCATTGTTCTACCGGAAATTTTTTCTCCAATAAAACAATAAATTTCATATAATCCTTGGGTTGCATCAATACAATTTTGGAATCAAGTTAATTTTCCGAATCGCCGATCCAAAATCCACGTCGATCGTATTCAAATACCATTGCAAAGACTCATATCTAGGTTTATTCTCTTCGTATATTTTTTTGAGCGCTTCTTCTCTTGAGATTAATCCTTCCCGAATCTGATTACTCCGAAAAGTATCGAATTCAGAAAACCCAGCCACGGTGAAATAAATATAATTATAAAACGCAGCAGTACCATCCCCAATGCGCCAAGTACTAACTGTATCCGCAGAAGTTTCCCAATTATAATGATTTAATAATATAGATTCGACCTCTTCTTCCTTCCAAGGAAAATAATTATAAATATTAAAATAGTTATGAGGTATAAAATAATAAGAAATAAATGCTCCGATTGAATCTCGCAACGAGGAATTAATATACGCTGGGTTTAGGGCAAATTCCTTAGCATAATAGAATAACATTTTCATTTTTTGAGGAAAACTAATATAATAATTATGGTCCTTACCGAAATTCGGTCGAATTCCAGCAAAACCGCTTTTAAAACTCGTTGTTTCAAGCATGTTTTCGCAGAGAAGAATGATTTTTAAATTATTGATTTTACTTAGGTAATTTGCGTAATAAAAAAACTGTTTATCACCCGCCATAAACAAAGGAATCGTTCCTAAACTCGGTTTCTTCAACCAAGCGGCTACATTTTTCTGAATATTTTTCCGCTTATAATTGATATCAGCGGAGACGAGGATATGTTCGACCCCTAATTTACCGCAAATCCTCGCTTGATTGCGCCGAGCTAAGTCAGTTACCATTCCCCAATCATATGTATATGCGATAGGATTTAATTTTAATTCTTCTTTAATGAAATGAAGACCGTAACTGGAATCCCTTCCTCCGCTAAACATTACCAAACAATCCGGCCTACCAGAAATATCTCGTATCTTATCGGCTTCTTCCCGTAGTGGCACCATACCTAAATATTTTTGTTTAACGTAGCTATTACAATAACTACAGACTCCGGATGAATCGAATAACAAAAAAGGAAAAGTTTCTGGTAAAAGACATCTATTGCATCTTTTCAACTTTTTTACTGACTCGATATTATATTCTAATAATCTTTCAAACCTCCCATTTTTGAAGGAACCAAGAGTAGGTTTCGTGGGCATCGATTCTGAAGCGTTTTGGATTTTATAAATTGCCTTCTTTTCGAAAAAATCCGTTTTAAATCCATTCGTTTTATTAGGACTAATATCCAATACATTTAAGGATTCAATATCGATTATTTTTCCCGCATTCGGTTCTATCCATTGAATTCGACACGATCCGAAATGAACTTCTAAATCCATTTTTTTTACTAAGGTCTCTAAGATATACCTCTCAGATGCGAACATAAAAAAATGCTTTTTCTCGTTCGTTAAAATATAAAGGGAACCGGTATTGGAAGCAATGAGTAATTTTTTTGCACTGTCGGCTAAGAGCGCAAACGAAGCGGATCCCTCTATCTTTTTAAAAATTTCTTGTATGAAAGAATCCGTAGAATTCGCGTTATCTACATTCGACATCAGCATTTCCGCTAAGATCTCAGTGTCTACCTCATAGGACCTTTTATACTGAGGGTTTTGATTCCACAATTCATCCACATTGACAATAATTCCATTATGGACTATAACCCCCCCGCTTTTTATCACTGGCTGATTATTATCATTATCATCATGAGTCCCGTTAGTAACTAAACGTGCGTGCGCGATCATTGCCAAAGGAGAGTTTAAGGTTTGCGCCTTTTTTCCATCAGCATCATAAAAACAACTTTCGACCGACTCTGTAAAAAATTTTCGATAAGTACCGGATTTAATAAGTTGCGTAGCTGCAATAGATTTTTTAAATACACTGATCCGATTTGTATTCCAGTTCTGAATCGCAATCCCCGATGATTCCTTACCTCTCGCTTCAGATAAAATAAATAGATGATCAACGATCGAACGCAAATCCTTATAACTTAGATTTGATTTCTGATTTCCAATTATACCAAATATTCCGCACATACTATTATAACTCTTTGAAAACTAAATCCGATTTCTTAAATTTGGCAACTACCTTAGCCGGGACGCCGACCACCATGGTGTAAGCTGGGACATCCTTGGTAACCAATGAACCTGCCCCTACAATGGAATATTCACCTAAAGTTACGCCCGCAAGTATTGTACTTCGAATTCCTATATAAGCACCTTTCTTAATAATTGTCTTTCCGCTTTCAAGCGTATCTTTAGATTTTAAAATACTTGAAAAGTGAAAGGGATAATAAGCGTGCCCAAGAATCGTATTTTGGGCAATAATAACCACGTCGTCTTCAATTTCCACGGCAGAAGGAATTGCATCATCTATAAAAACTTCAACTCCGATAAAAACATTCTTACCGATTTTGACTCCTCTCCACCGATGCAATATCACCCGAAAGGACGGAAGTAAGGGAAAATATCGCGCGATACAATGCAAGAGTCTTTTAAAAAAAGCTCCGAAAATTTTTATACCTTGTGATTCGGTACTAATTGGAATATTGCCAAAAAATTTTTGAAAGACGCTCATTTATTTCGTGAATTTGATTTTTGCGGATAGTTTAGATTTTTCAGGTAATAAAGCATGGCTTCCTGATTTACTTTGATCCGACTAAGCATATCCATAATAAATCCCAGAAGAAAAAGAAAAATGGAAAAAAGAATAAAAAAGCCCGATACAAAACCCGCCCATTTGTGAGGATAAAATGTACCTACAATTAGATAATGTGCGGCAAAAAAAATTCCGGCGATAAGACCGATTGCAAAAGCTATAATAGATAGGCTTCCGAAAACTTTTAAAGCTCTATAATCACGTACCACTCGAAAAATAATTTTTGAAGTATTATAGGCGTATTTAATAAGATTCGAAGCCATCTTAGACTTTCCGAATTCTCGAGTTCCGCGCACCCTGACTGGAACTTCTAATATCGTAATATCCTTAAATACCAAATCAATGAAAGTTTCTTGAGTATATGTAAATTTTCCAAATAGATTCAATCGCAATAACGTATCCCTCGAATAAGCTCGAAATCCGCAGGACACATCCATGAATTTTTTGCCAACAATGATACTGATCAACAGGGACATCAAGTGATTTCCATAAAATTTTATTTTGGACATTTGAGGATAAAACTCAGGATCTTTAAATCTTGATGCGGTCGCGAATCCTGCTTTGCCTTCGACGACGGGCTTAACTAACTTCAAAACATCGGATGAATCAAATTGCCCATCTGCATCAATATTTACAACGATATCAGCTCCGATTTCTAATGCCTTAACGATTCCTGTTTTGAAGGTTACTCCCAATCCTTTATTCATTTTATGACTTACAACAATTGCTCCGGCTGTCCTTGCTTTTTCAGCCGTTTGATCAGTAGAACCATCGTCAACTACAATCACAAAATCTACGAAATTAGGTAATGTTTCAATTACCCTAGCAATAGTGATTTCTTCGTTGTAAGCTGGAATTATAACAGCGATACTATGCTTTTTATACATTAAGAATCTATGCTCTAACAACGTTTGTTTGTTGCTGTTGATAACGACCACGCGAATCAACAATCATTAACGCGTTTTCCAAAATCATCTTATAGTCAATAGAATCGTGATCAGTAGCGATTAAGATACAATCATACAGCTTTACCGATTCGGGGTTCAGATCGACACTTTTTAAATTGAATTTATGTTCCACAATATTTGGGAAAACCGGAATATAAGGATCTGAATAATCTATAATACCGCCTCTCTCTCTAAGTTTTTCCATAATATAAACTCCGGGCGACTCTCTTATATCATCGACATTCTTTTTATAAGAAACCCCAATTACCAAAATCTTACTTCCGTGAATGGGTTTTTTCCCTTGATTCAGCGCATATGAGACTTTATCGACTACATAATCCGGCATAGAACTATTTACTTCTCCGGCTAGTTCAATAAAACGAGTATGCACACCGTATTCTCTTGCTTTCCATGTTAAATAAAAAGGATCGATCGGAATACAATGTCCGCCTAAACCAGGTCCCGGAAAATAAGGTACAAAGCCGAATGGCTTCGTCGCAGCGGCATTTATCACTTCATAAACGTCGATTCCCATTCGATCGGCGACGATTTTCATTTCATTGACTAAACCGATATTCACAGCTCTGTGAATATTTTCTAAAAGTTTTGTCATCTCGGCAACCTTTGTACTGCTTACAGGAACGATCTGGACTACAATCTTCTGATAAAGTGCTATAGCAATCTCAAGACAAGCCGAAGTCTCTCCGCTACAAATTTTCGGTATAGTCTTCGTATCGAATTTTTTATTACCTGGGTCTTCTCTTTCAGGAGAATAAATTAGATAAAAATCCTTACCGATTTCAAATCCATTTGCAATTAGTAAAGGTTTCAATATCTCTTCTGTAGTCCCTGGGTATGTGGTACTTTCCAGAGAGATAGCTTGTCCCTTTTTCAAATAAGGAAGAATTGTATTGAGTGTATTCGTAATATAGCTTAAGTCTGGCTCTCGAAACTTGTTCAAGGGGGTAGGAACACAAATAACAAGCACATCTAACTCCGCAACATCAGAAAATCTCTCGCTAACCTTTAATCCAGAGCTTATTGAGTTCTTGATTTTATGTGAAGGAATATGTTTAATATAACTTTTTCCCTCTTTCAACGATTCTATCTTTTGTAAATCAATATCTAAACCGGAAGTAGCAAAACCTTCCTCTACGAAACGCAAAGCCAAAGGTAAACCCACGTAGCCGAGACCAATGATTCCGACTTTTGCACTTTTATTATTTATTTTTTCAAGTAATTCACTCATAAAAAATTCTCTATCAAAGCTTCCTGTACGTAATTAAAAATTAAAGGACAATGAATAAAACAATGTGTGAAACAATCTTCATCGATCGAAAATCGTACCCGCCAATATGCAAAGCTTCCATTATCGAAAAAATTCCCGGAAACGTTGATGGCGTGAGAGAAATTTGAATATTCGATAAAACACAGAATAAATTAACATCGGAGAAAGATATAGGATCAAAAACTGAAGCATAAGGTAAATATCAACCCGTACCATTTTTGTATTGCGATCTATTGCTAAAAGCACCCACTTCAAAAAACCGGACTTTAAGGTTTCTGTGTAAAGTTCAAAACTACCGGCTCTCAGCAAAAAAAGATTTACAATAAAATTTTCATTTCCCCAGGCTTGCATCCCCAAATCGTCATATTCACTATATCGAAACATTCTTTCTGAAAAAAACTGAATCAGAATCGAAACAAGACTTACCGATATCCCAATAGTTAAAACTCGAGATTTCACATTTAACTTCAAAGAATTTACATAAAAACAAAAACCGACAAATAAAATTGGCGTAACGGAAAAAACATAATATCTTTGAATCGGACCACCGTATCCCCATTTAATCAAGATCCAAAAATTAAACAAACTTGCCAGAAATATCAATATCAATCCATTAAGGTTTTTTTTCTTCAAAAACAAAGGCACCGTCAGCCAAGAAGCGATTAAAAGAAAAGCGGTAAATATCAAGCCATTCCCTAAGCTAAAGATGACGGAATATAATCTATGTAGCAAAAAATGGAAACTTTCCGATTTAACGATGATATTCATATTCCCGTAATAGCTTAAGATATAGAATGGATTCTGAATATGATTAATAAAAAAAGTGTAATATCGAATTAAAACATAGAGACAGATAGGAGCAAATGCCAGAATAAAGTGAGGAACTGTGAATATTTTTTTATTATATGTATAGCTTTTCCAAAGGAAAGCCAACGTCCAAGCGGCTGCAAAATTCAAGTTATTATAACGAACCAACATCGTAAAGAGTATTAAAGATATAAGTAGCACTAAAATTCGAGGGGTCAAATCGAAGAATTCCGTTTTATAATCTCTTACGAAAAGATAGGTAAGAAACGTTTGTAAAAATATCTCGTATATATGCGATAAGATAGGATGCACGAAAACATAATGAATGCAACCTTGTGCAAGAAAAAAACAAAAGACTGCTATCACGGCATCACTTTTGTTTAAAAATATCCTTCCAATCTTTAACGCAAGATAGCAAGTGAGCCAAAAATAAAGAACCGTCGCTATTGCGAAAAAGAAAACTGTCCAAGATCCTCGGAGTGTATCCGTGTTACGAAGTTTATATACCTTATTACCCGCAATTTTATCTAAAATAGCTCCAAACAAAACCATCGGAGAAGCGAGTATTCCCGGTCCGATTGAACCAATTGGAATATCGCCTCTAGTTCTACTAAAATCCTCATCAGAATAATTCAAAAATTTTCCGTAAACGAGAGAGGTAGCCGTTGCTAGATACTCATATTCATCGGGAAAAGTTAAAAAATCGTTCAATACATACCTATAAAAAAAGGTAATACTCAGTCCTTCATCCGTTTTTCCATCCGGAAACTTATTTCCAATCGGGGAAAGAAAAAATAGCCCCAAAACAAAGATAAATATAGTAATTTTTTTCATTATTATTTTTGAATTTCTTATTGGTCAGAATGGGATATTTCAGATTGATATAAAAACCTGTCATAGATATATTGCGCCAAAGAATAATCCTTATAAGTGTCGACTGTTAGACTAAACCAGGACAAATCTTTTTCATTTTTCCCTTCATAGACTCCAAAATTAAATAAATGGCGGTTCTCTTGAATATACTCATTCACATGTTCCCGATGATGAGGAAGAAGTCCTTCTTTCCAAGAGCGCTCTAACGCTTGTTTTGTGAAGATTTCTAATCCCACTCCGACGGGCAAACGAGAACCAAAGGCCGGAAACGCACAGGCATAGTCGTATCTATTCTTAATAAAAAAATCAATCAATAGCTCTCCTTCGGTAACATCGACAAAAGGATTATCTCCCGTTGCACGTAGGATAGCATCGAATTTATGCTTAATCGAACATTGATAATATCGATCTAGAACGTCATATTGACTACCCCTATATACGATATGATTAGAATCTAATAGCGTTTGATTCAAAACATCGTCTTCCTGAGAATCCGGTATAGCCACAATCATAGAATTCGCGTTCCGAATTTGCTTTAACGAATCAGCGATTCTGAGAATCATTGCTTTGCCACCGAGCGGCATTAAAACCTTTCCCGGAAGACGCGAAGAACCCATCCGCGCTTGCAATATGATCCCAATTTTCATAACTTACGATTAAGTTTATATTTTAATATCAGTTAATATTTTCACGACACGCTCAATCCCTCTACCATCGAGGAGAGCTTTGCCGGAACGGGACAACGAAAGCCGAGACTCGGAATTAGCAATGATCCGTTCTATTTTTTTCTTCACTAATCCTGGATCCATATTTTTTTCGTAACCCAGTGAGACAGTCGTTCCTTTCATTTCAAAATATTTTATATTCATAATTTCATGAATTTCAGCCGCAACAGAAAGCGAAGGAACACCTAAAGCTGCCAATTCGTATAACATAACACCTCCGGCACAAATCACGAGATCGGTATTAATAAATTCTTTTAACAAATCTAATGAAGGATGCAAAAAACGAACGTTATGAAACGAAGAAGAAAGTTGTCGTTCTAAAAATTCGGTCTTTCTACTACCTGGTCCCAAATTTACAGTCACATTTAATTTTTCCGGAATTTCGTTTACGATGGTTAATATACGCTCAGTAATAAAATGTGTATCTGTTCCGCCAAAGCTTAACAATAAATTATTTACTTTTTTATGAAATACAAAAGAAGAAGCATGTTCCAAAATCGACGGCGAGAGAATCATGTAGTCGCTTCCCTCGTAAATAGGAATTCTCACTTTTCGTGATTCATATTGATTCCAAAGAAAAACCATTGGATTGATTACGGTATCTGCACTTTCTAGCCCCGCTCCAACATCATCGATATTGATAAGCTTGGCCTTAGTAACGTATCGAATTTGTTCGATCTCTTCCTTTGTAGTAGCCAACCTATCCTGTACAATAATATCTGGCGAAAACTCAGAGACAATATCTTCCCAAGGAGGATTTACCGCTTCTTCGAAAGAATAAACCTTACATCCGGTCCGATTGAGAATTTGAATTGATACTTCGTCCTTTTTTGTAAAAAATCCGATGAAATTGCCTATCTTCGTGAGGTACTCTGCAAGAACCGACATGCGTACGATATGTCCGAGACCAATTTGGTGCGAACCGTCAACCCTTATCAGAATTTTCAATAAATGTCTTCCCAGATCAAAACGTTATCCGCTTCCAAGTCCTTACTCGCTGTTTTACCTATAACATCAAAATAATATTCGCAAGAAATGCCGTAACCTGGACGTTTAATATCCATATTCAAGGGTGAAATTTTTTCACCCTTTTTGATATCCGAAGTTAACACCAAACTTTTACGATTATTTCGACGTGTATTCATCTCGGACTTAGCAGGACGTTTAATTCCATCTCCTAAGAGAATCGGCAACTGGCGTATCTTTCTTACTAATTCAAAGACTTCGTTCGGTTCCTTCGAAAGCATATGATCGGGACCTTCCGCATTTTTATCATATGTAAAATGGAATTCCAATACTTTAGCACCGAGAATAGTGGCAACATAGCAAGTATCTATACCAAGCGTATGATCAGAATATCCTACTGGAATATTTCCAAACTGCTTCTGCATGGAAATCATTGCATTCAGATTTACGGATTCCGGATGTGTTGGATAATTCGTAGTGCAATGAAAAAGTACGATCTTATCGTTACCCTCTTCCAAAATCGAATCGACCGATCTTTGAACTTCGGTCATAGTGCACATCCCAGTCGAAAGCAAAACAATCTTTTGAGTTCTCGCAACGTGCTTCAGCAACGGAATGTTCGTAGCATCATCGGATCCAATTTTATGAACCAAAACATCGTATTTTTCCAGAAAATCTACATCCGTCGGGTGCGACGGAGTAGAGAATATTAAAATATTCTTTTCTTTACAATATTGAAAAATTCTTGTAGTTAGCTCTTCAGAAAGTTCATGTTCTTTAAAATAATCAAACTGAGATATCTTGCCGGTATTCTCCATATCGAACATTGCCTTTTTAGTTGCCAACGTTTCAGCGCGGAAATGTTGTAACTTTACGCAATCCGCACCCGCATTCATTGCAGAATCAATAAGGAGTTTCGCCTCTTCGAAATTCTTAAAATTACCACCAATTTCTGCGATAATCACAGGAGAATGATTAAATAGATTGAACATATTCTTACTCATTTTGAATTTAATCGTATTTACGTCCGGTGCGAATCGTCTGCAAAGAGGATTTTCCCATATTAAAAAGTAAATCAAGTATACTCAGATAAGGCAAAAACTCGTCTTCTCCGCTTTGATTATAGGATGTACATTCATAATCTTGGTAAATTAGATGAATCGCATTTTTTTGAAAAAGGGTTTCATCCAGATATTCTTTTCCAAATTTTCCGGATAAATATGAAGTGGCGCCTAACTCTTTACAGATATCAAAAACAAGTTTCCCTCCCCCTTGACCTTCATTACGAACAACATCTGAAGCAAAAACAATCTTTGTATCGATGCCTAACTTTTGAATAATATATGTGATGATAGCGACATTCAAACTCGCTAAAACTTGCATACTACTATCTTCAAAAATTTTGCATATATCAAAGAAATATTCTGAAAAAAAATGAGACTTCGAGTATAATAAGGCGATAGTTTTAAGATTCTTTTTAATCAAACGATTTTCGCGATCAATTAGTTTTTGATTAATAAATAAGTCGTGAGAGCTATTTTCAAGAGGTAGAGATAGAAACTGAAATCCGCCTTTTCCGTCGCGGATCTTACAACGATTTTGAAAATACCCTTTTTCAAATTGAACGTTGTCCAAAATTACGAAGACATCCGAAAAATCCACTTTATCAAAAAAGGGAATCCAAGGAAAAAACTCAGGTTGATGAATACTAACTTTCAACTGAATTAACCAGACTTCGAATTCCTTGTAAAAGATTTACCGAGGGCATCCACCCAAAATCATCGCTAATTTTACGAATATCAGCATAACAATCTTGTATTTCATTTACTCTCTTTTCGGAGAGACTTTTAATTTCAATTTCTTTGTTCATTGCTAAACCAAAAAGCTTAATAATTTCCAATACACTTACACTTGTGCCTGATCCAACATTATAAACTTCAATTCCTGTGGGTATACGCCTTACGACTTTATCGATCGCTTTGCAAAAATCCTCTACGTGCAAATAATCTCTTTTGGGCTCCAAATCCCTCACGATAACACAGTTGGTCCTACGCAGCTGTTCAAAGACAAATTGGATTAAATTTTCGGTCGGCATAAAAGGCCCGTATAGATTAAAAGGGCGCAAAATCGTTAGATTTAAACCGAATAAATCAGCATATTTGATTAACAATTCTTCCGAGATGAGCTTACTAGCTGCATAGGGATTATTAACGCTCAAAGGATGTTTTTCATCTATCGGAAGATATCGAGGATTTCCGTACATGTAGCTACTTACATATATTAAAGAAGCTGAATGTTTTCGACAATATCCGATTGTATTCAAAGTCGATATGTAATTGCTCCGAAAAAATACATCAGGATTATCCCACGAACCGAGAACACCGACTTTTCCTGCTAAATGAATTACCAAATCTGACTCCGGTAACTCATTTATATCGACTTTTTCGAGATCGATGCCAACACTTCTCGCAACCGGGATAATCTTTATATCTTCTTCACTTTGAAGCAAGACATTATGAAGATTTCTTCCAATAAAGCCTGAAGAGCCGGTTAAAAGAATTTTCATTCTGTATTATTCAGCAATCGAATCTATAGACAATAGAAGCCCTATTTTTCTTTGGAGCAAACGAATTACTCACCGATGAGCTGTTTACGATTTGTATAATTTTCAGCTAAGACCTTGCGACCGTGAAGATTTAATTCTTCGGGCTCAGTTTGCCTTGGCAGATAGCACTTCCTGCAGATACCGTAGGCTTCTACCCCTAAATGTTTCCTATGCAAATCTCTTGCGATATTCAATTTTTCACCGTGCCATATTTCATGAATAGATTCTTTGTTAGCATCTCCGACAACGTAATCATTCTCCTCGTCGTTTGAACACATCATGGCAAGGCCATCGGCGCCGATAACTAATCGTTGGTACAATTGAGAACAACTAAAATTGGGTACATATTCAATTAGGTCTTTGCCATCGTTTTGAAGGTAATCGATCAAAGGATTAGAACTTACCATATCGGTAATAGGTGAAAAAATATCATAGTATTCCTCAAAACGATCTCGAATTGCCGGCAAAACGCTTTGAACTTTGATGACGGGCTTCACTCTACCTGCTTCTTTTTTTATTTGTTGATAATTCTTTATTTTCTCAACTGCACGATCGAATTTTGCGGGTTTACGGATTCTTTCATAAGTTTCCCCTATCCCATCAAAGGAAATTGTAATCCAATCAATCCCGGCCTCCATAATCTTTGCGAACATAGCCTCATCAAGTTTTACCCCATTCGTAAGAGTGGAAATTTCCTTGATTCCTTTATCTTTTGCATATTTCACGCAATCAATGATTCGTTTATGTAGAAAAGACTCCCCACGCAAACTCAAACGAATCGAATAAACTCCCGCGGGACCTATTTCATCGATGATTTTGGTATACAATTCCCAACTCATCAATTTCGTGTTTACCTTCTCCTTGAACTCTTTTGTAACCGTGTAACACATCGGACATTTCAAGTTGCAAATCGAAGCTAGCTCTATATCAACGTGAAGAGGATAATCATTTTGTTTATGCTGTTTCGGATTTTCAAACCATTGACGTCTATATTCTTTATATCCTTCCGGATCATCGGAAGCTCGATTTTTTTCAAACATCGTCTCTCGTTCGACGGTTTCTAAAGTAAACTGACCTTTATTGATCGGAATATATGAAATAATTTTCTTTTCATCCTGAATCTCATGGACAATCTTATTCCTCTGTTCAAAGGGTTTCATGCATTTTTCCTTATGGATAAGATTTATGAAAAATAATTACCATAATCTTGATCGGCTTTCTTTAATTCTGAATGTCTACCGATATCGATCCAATATTCGTGAATAGGAAAACTTCCTACTTGAACATTTTGATTGATCAAGTGCGTAATCAACTGCGGCATATCAATCTTTGTATTGGGTGGAACCATACGAACGGCTTCCGGGGAAAGAATATAGATTCCAGCATTAATAAAATATTTGTATTCAGGTTTTTCGGAAATTCCCGTAATTCGATTACCTTCTAATTCAACAACACCAAAGGGGATCTGTATATTTTCCGTTCTAACTGTCATCGTCACAATGTTTTTCTCCGCTTCATGAAAATTCAGCAAAGAAGCGTAATTTACACGACTTAAAATGTCCCCATTCATAGCTAACAACGGAAGTTTTAATTCGGAACTATCGAGGAGCGACAGAGCTCCCGCTGTACCTAACGAATTCTCTTCCTGCACAAATCGTACGATCCCGTCATAGTGCTTATTTGAAGCGATTGCATTTCTGATCATATCAGCTTTATGGTTAAGCGCAAGAGTTATACGTTGAAAACCCGTATCGATTAGTCCGTCCATAATCGTAAATAAAATCTCTTTACCACCGACTTTCACCAAAGGCTTAGGTATTTCCTGAGTGATCGGGTATAGACGAGTACCCAATCCCCCCGCAAAAATAAATGCTTCTGCCTGAATTCCCGAAAACAAAAGATCATCAATTAGCTTAAGATCCAATACCCTGCCTGTATCATCTAACACAGGAATTTGATGGATTTGCTTTTGTTTCATTAAATGAAGAATGGTATTATCCGGAATATCAGACGTAACCGTCAGTGGTTTAGTAATCATAACGGTCGACACGGGTACATCAAGACTTCCCGATCCGATAATAATCCTGCGAATATCCGAATCAGTAAGAACCCCTAGTAATTTACTAAAAGAATCGGTAATCAGAACGATCCTTTTATGCTGCTCATTGAGAACTTCTATCGCTCTACGGAGAGGTGTATCTGGAGTGATAAAAATGTCATTTAAGCTCATTCAAATATTATAAATATCCGATTTATATTTTCTCAGATTATTCGGATTAGAAAACCATTCTATGGTTTCCATCAATCCTTTAGATAAACCTTGAATTCCCGAAAACTTGGGAGACCAATTTGTTAACTTATGCGCTTTAGAATTGTCAGCCCACAACCTTTCAACCTCGCTTTTATCGGGTCTTTTACGGACTTCATCCGTCGAAATCTCAATATCCTGTCCCATCAATTTGGCAATCAAGGAAACGGTTTCCTCAATCGAAATTTCAAAGTTACTTCCTATGTTGATTGTCTCTCCGACGACTTTATCCGAATTTAAAATGGATAAAAATCCGGCAACGGTATCACGGACAAAATTAAAATCCCGTGTAGGATGAATCGATCCCATCTGAATCTTTCGTTTTCCAGAGAGGATCTGAGTGATAATCGTTGGAATTACCGCACGCGCGGATTGCCGTGGTCCGTACGTGTTGAAAGGTCTAATAATGCTTACTGGAGTTCCAAAAGAAGAATAAAACGAAAAAGCAATCTGATCTGCACCAATCTTCGAAGCTGAATACGGAGATTGCCCTTGCAGGGGGTGCTCTTCCGAAATTGGTACGAACTTAGCGGTTCCATACACTTCGCTTGTCGAAGTATGAATAACTTTTTGAACTGAAAAATCTTTTGCCGCCTGTAAAACATTTAAAGTTCCTTTGATATTCGTATCGATATAAGTATCTGGAGAATGGTACGAATAAGGAATTGCAATCAAAGCTGCGAGATGCAAAACTGCATCGCAATTTTTCACTGCATTCCGCACACCGTTCGGGTCTCGGATATCGCCTGAAAAAACCTCCAGCTCCTTTTGAATTTCCTTCGGAGAGTCATCTAACCAACCCCAAGAATTAAAAGAATTATAATATACGAAAGCCTTAACCGAATGCCCCTCACGGACCAACGCTTCTGTCAGATGCGAGCCGATAAAACCGTCAGCACCCGTTATAAGTATTTTTGAATATTTTTTAGACATAGGATTGTTAAGTTTAATGAGTAAAAATTCTACCTACTTTCTTTTAACTTTCAAACGAAATCCGCAAAGGTCTTTCTCGTTTTTTGGAAAAACCAAAACCCCGTACAAAGTAAAACGAAACCGAAAATCGAAGCAATTATAGTGTTTTGCCAATTTGGAAATTGACCAAATAAGAATACGCTTCTTGCATCCTCCAGCAAATATGCGAGAGGATTAAAAATCATAAATTTTTGAAAAAGAGGAGGAATTCTTTCTATGCTATAAAAGACGGGACTAACAAATAAAATTACCGTAATAATGTGCCCGATTATATAGCCCAGATCTCTAATAAAGACCCCGATAGATGCAAGGAAATAAGAAACTGCCAATGACATCAAGATTAAAGGAAACAACACGATAGGAAGAAAGACAAAAGTCCAATGAATATAAAAGTGATAAAGACCGTAAAAGATAAACAAAACGCCAAAACTTATAAAGGCATGAAATATCGAACTTAGAAGACTGACAATCGGTAGAATCTCAAGAGGAAATATTACTTTCTTTACATAGCTCGCATTTGAAACGATCAGGCTTGGCGATTCTTTCACGATTTCTCCAAAAAGATTGAACACAATCAAACTAGCAAAAAGAACCAGGGCGAAATCCAATTTGGTTTCATTTTCGATTCCCCATTTAGCCTGAAAAACAACCCCAAATGCGAACGTGTAAACTCCGAGCATAATCAAGGGATTAAAAAAAGACCAAAATAATCCTAGGATTGAACCTCTATATTTTCCAATAACGTTTCTTTTAGTTAATTGTAATATTAATTCCCAATGCCTGACTACAGAACGAAAAAGAGTCAAAATGTTTGTGCCTTGATTTTGCATCCAAATCACATCCTTACAGTCCCATTTAAAAAATCCTGATAAGCAATTTTAATACCTTCTTTTAAGGAAGTACTCGCCTGCCATCCAAGATTCTTTAACTTTGAAGAGTCCAATAATTTTCTCGGAGTTCCATCAGGTTTCGTCAAATCCTGTATAATCTCACCTTGATACCCGACTACCTCCTTTACGATTTTTGACAATTCCGCAATGGAGACCTCTTGACCGCTTCCGACATTAATTACTTCATCCGATAAATAATTATCCATAAGAAAAATACATGCGTTCGCAAGATCATCTACAAATAAAAACTCCCTTCGCGGTTCTCCGGTTCCCCACATAACTACCTCGGGCAATTTCGCCATTTTCGCTTCATGAAATCGTCTAATAAGAGCTGGAAGTACGTGAGCATTCATCGCATTATAATTGTCCCCGATTCCATATAAATTGGTCGGCATAGCAGAGATGAACTGTGTATTATACTGTTTATTATAAAACTCGCACATCTTTACGCCGGCAATTTTCGCGATCGCGTAAGCTTCATTCGTAGGTTCAAGTGGTGCGGTAAGTAAAGAATTTTCTTGTATTGGTTGTTCGGCGAATTTGGGATAAATACAAGACGATCCTAAAAATAGTAATTTTTTTGCGCGATATACATAAGCAGAATGAATGAGATTATTCTGAATTTGTAGATTATTGTAAATGAAATCGGCCGAATAAGTATTATTCGCATAGATCCCGCCTACTTTTGCGGCAGCAACAAAAACGTAATCTGGTCTTTCATTTTTGAAAAAATTTTCCACATCGGATTGACGCAATAAATTGAGCTCTTCGGAACTGTGACCAAGAATATTTTTAAAACCTCGGTTCTTTAAAGCTCTGCCAATCGCAGAACCCACCATACCAAAATACCCTGCTATATATACTTTTGAATCCTGCTCCATACGTTATGCTCCTATAATTGCTGAGATTCCAATCTAGTAAGTTAGATCTCTGATATTTTTAATCCGTATTAATAACCTAAAGAATCATATTAATAGCTTTTTAATAAAAACTTATAATTCTTCCCCTACTTCCTTCTTCAACTCTTCGATCTCTTTCCGGATCTGTTCGTATTCCTGCATTTTAACTTTCAGATAACGAACCGTGATACGTGCCTTTTCTTCGATTCCCATCGGAGTTAAAAAATAGGCGTATGCGAGTTTGTTCTTGCTGTTCTTAAAGTTCTTCGCCTTGACCCAACCCTTATCCATCAAAGCTTTGAGACAATAGTTCACTTTCCCTAAGCTGATCCCCAAAATCTCGGAGATTTCCCTCTGATTGACTTCAGGATTTTCTTCCAAGATTCTCAGAAGTTTGTGTCTTAACGCGTCATCCATAACGAAACACTCAAAAGTGGGAAAAATACGGGGAAAATGCGGTTGAGACCGTGTTTCCAGGCATAGCTTCGCCGGGTCAGTCCCAAAATTGGAAAATCTTAACTCATAAAAAGGCTGCAAACACGGCCTGTCAAGAAAATTTGTTCAACCCTTGAACAGACAGCGATTTGGAAAAATTCCCAAATTCCAAGAAACTTTCTCGGGTTATCTTTTAGGAAGGAAGAAGCGAGGAAACGTTCTGACTAAAAACAAAATCGTAAGGAACACAATACTTTCCCTCGTTCGCGTGACCAAGGAAACGGATAAAAAACAGGAACCGCAAAACACGAAAAAAACGATCGATTCACAAGGGCATCCGGCTCAGCGAGAATTGTTTTCCTAGAAAGTTGAAATCGAAACTCCCTTTCCCGACTTTATGGAATGAATTTCGAATCCGATCGATCGATCGAACCGGAACGACTCCATTACAAAGAAACCCTTTAAAGACGAACTCCGCAAATCCGAACGCTCCCCATCCAAGTCCGATTCTCATATTCAATTCTTTGCATCGAAACGATGCTCGTAAATCTTACAAAGTGTTCCGCTTTCGTTCCTTTCTATATAAGAAACCTCTGAATCATTCGAAGATCGAATCACCGAAGAATGGATTCTTAAGTTAGGAGATCATTTTAAACATCGATTCAGTTTTTTCTTGCAGAAAGGATTCTTCGAACAAACTATATCCAATTTCTGCCCCGTAATTTCAGGAGATTCTAACACTATGGCCGATTCCTCTATTGTCCAAAAATTGGACGCAAGGCTCATCGAAGACGGCATCCTCGATCGAGCTTTCGAAGATGATTATTCCCTCGTTCACCAAAGGCTCAACGAAGAGTTTCGTAAAACCGGAAAGTCCGCACAACCCGAAGCCAACTTCGAACTCGGAGAAAAGATTCTCAGAGATTGGCTGCACGGACTCGCTCGCCAAGGAGCTTCTCAAGATAAGCTGACAAGTTATCTTCGTTGCGGACTCGCGCATCTTTCCTACGACTACATCGAATCAGCGAACGAAGGAATGGAAACTTCCGATATCGACGAACTGATCGGCCGCGCTTTGGTTTCTTTTAAGAATCGCGATTTCGAAAAGACATTCTTCCGTTCCAACGAAGGCGACAAGGCCGTTGTGGAACGAGTTGCCGCGAAGAAAGCCGCGGTAAAAAAAGCAGCGAAGAAGAAGGCCGCCAAGAAAAAGGTCGCAAAAAAGAAAGCGGCAAAGAAGAAGTCCGCTCCTAAAAAGAAAAAGACCGCTAAGAAAGCGGCCAAAAAGAAAGTAGCGAAGAAAAAAGCTCCCAAGAAGACCGCAAAGAAGAAGGTGGCTAAAAAGAAAACCGCCAAGAAAAAATCGAAAAAGAGATAATTCGTTTCGATTCTTCCTTTCGTTCAAGACACCTTGAAGTCGCCCTTCGACAAACACGCGGCTTCAAGGTGATGCCGATCCAAAGTCCGTTTCAATCCGCAGTCGATTCAATTCTTGCCGAGCCCCAGGCTGATTCTTGTAGCGTTCGATCGCTTCCACAAGCAACGGCGAGGACATTCCGTAATTCGAGGTTAAGATCATAAAATGAGATCCGATCCATCCTTCATTGGTGAGGATTTCTTGGATCGCTTTATCATAGAATTCTTCCGGCTCCGTTCTGATTCGATCGAAGGAGCGCAGCAAAAGAAAGACCGCAGCGTTGTTATTGAATTCACCCGCGCGTACGTCGGCGATTTCGTCCCAAGGAAGAACGACCGACCATTTGCTCCTTCCGATTCGAAAGCCGTCGGAATCGAATCGAAGAAAACCTACCGGAACTTTTCCAATTGTTATCATAATTGCCAATAAAACTCCGAAGCCGGCAATGATATATGCAAGAATTCTCATTAAAAAAGGGTAATTGTCTCCGAAAACAGCGAGGATCGTTCCGAGCAACATCAACAATAAAGCCATCAACCAAGCACGCAAGCGGGACGGCTTGATATCGACTCCTCCGATCGCATCGACGGAAATACTTTGAAACTTGCTTTCTTTTAATTTTCGAAGTATCGTCGTCAGAAAGGTTCCCGCACAAACTCCGAAGAACGCGATCGTGACGATCCCAACGTTTAAATTCTTAGGAAGAACGAAAATTCCCATTGCAACGAACGCGAGCGAAATCGCCGTCAAAACCCAATCCATTCGTTTTGGCTTGAGATCGTGATAAGTTGGATTCGTTTTTTTCATCGGTTCCGGTTCCTGAGGTGGAGTATTCTCGGTTCAAGGATTTAGCCGCGATTTTGAGTTTAGGCGACGGTCGCCTAAATGTTGTGCCGCACGTGCGAAAATCCTTGGGAAACCGATTCCTCAAGCAACAATTTAATTTGTATGAGTTCCCACATTTTTCGAAGATCCAAGCATCGTTTGCAGGAGTTCCCACATTTTTCGCAATTCAAACTAATTCGCATCTCAGAAGTTCCCTCGTTCTTAGGAAATACAGCTTCGGCGTGTATGAGATCCTACAATTCTCAAATAGAGAAACACGCAGACTTCGACAAAACCCCTCTAAGAAGCCCCGATGATCGACCAAATTCTCCGCAATTTCGTTCCTAAATCCACCCTGGCACTCGTAAAAAAAGAGTGCTAATTTTTTAAAAAAATGCTGGAATTTTTTTAACCTTTTGGCACTCTAATACTCAGATTGCTAAAGAGGAAAGAAGAATGATGAATGAATTTAGAATCTTTGAAGACCTTCACAAACTGCAAAATCAGTTTTCCGGCTTTTGGGATCAGTTTCCCGCGGGAGGCGGAAGCGCCTATCCGGCCTTAAACATTCATAAAGGACCGGACGAAGTTACCATTACCGCCCTGATTCCCGGCATCGATCCGGAAAGTCTACAGATCACCGTCAGCGGAAACAGATTGGATCTCAGCGGAGAAGCTCCGGTAAATTCCCATTCGTCCGCGAACACAAACCGAGTGGAACGGTTTCATGGAAAATTCCGAAGAGCATTGGAACTTCCGGCCGAAGTGGATTCGGAAAAAGCAACCGCCGAATTTAAAAACGGAGTTTTGATTCTTAGCCTTCCGATTCGGGAAAGCGTAAAACCGCGTAAGATTCAAATCCAGACCAAGTAAGTAACAAAGGAGAACCGACTATGACAAACGCAGTTCTGCACAAAGAAAATCATACGGCTGAGGAGAATCAAACTTCTCAGGAAACAAAAAAAGAACGAGTGAGAATCCTTACTCCGAGAGTGGATGTTTACTCCGACGAAACGAACATCTATCTGATCGCCGATCTTCCCGGAGTGGAAGAAAAGGACGTTCAAGTGCAGCTTGAAAAGGATCAGCTTACGATTTCCGGAAGAACGTCCGAAAGAAACGTTCCCGGTGAACTGAGATATTCCGAGTTCCGCACGGGCGAATACAGAAGATCATTTACGGTGACCGAGTCCGTGGAAGAAGACCAGATCTCCGCCGTATATAAAAACGGTGTGTTGAACCTGACTCTTCCGAGAAGGAAACCTCATACCAAAAAGATCGAGGTTCGTTCCGAATAATTTCACATTGAGCCGACGCTGGGCCTGAAACGGCCCTCCGGCGTTTCGTTATACTACCTGAAGTCTAAAACCCTATATTCAACCTCGGAATTCTCCGGGGTCTTTTTTTTGCAATCTTCCGACAAGAAGATCTGAATTTACATAGCACAATTTGGCTTTGGAAAGAATCAGCCAAACTTTCATTCACTTAGATCGTTCGATCGAGATACGTCGCCGAGGCGACGCTTCCCCTTTCGAAACGTATTTCCCGGATTGAAAAAAAGGAAAGGCTTGGAAAGTTGTCCGTAACGCACAACTTTCTACCCGGAATTTCAAAAAAGCGCGTTAGGAAGCACATATCATGAAAACCTTTCTCCTTCTTCTTTGCTCGAACGTATTTATGACCTTTGCCTGGTACGGGCATTTGAAATTCTTTCACGGTTGGAGTCTACCCCTGACGATCGTCTTAAGCTGGGGAATCGCCCTTTTCGAATACATGCTCATGGTTCCCGCCAATCGAATCGGCTACGCCGAAGAAGGTTACAACGCGTTTCAATTGAAGATTCTGCAGGAAATCATTACGATCAGCGTTTTCATCGTGTTCGCTTCTTTGATCTTAAAGGAAAGAATCAAGTGGAATCACGCGGTGAGTTTTCTCTTGATTTTAGCGGCGGTTGGGTTCGCGTTTTACGACATATCGAGCGACCCACAGGAAGCGAGATAGCCGGAGATGCGCGGAGCCATTCATCGAAGGCTTCCAACGAAGTTGGAAAATCGGCCCAAAAATGCAAACGACAAAACCGCAAACCGTAAAACCGAGAATTCTTCTTGGAAACGAAGGAGTTCCCACATTCCTGCGCGCAGTCTCATCGATTTACTTTTGTTTCTTTTCGAAGGAGTTCCCACACCGATTGAACGACGAAACGATCCTCAAAGACACCGACCAATTCTACCGACAAACCATCGGAAGATTGAAAAACGCTTGTAAAAAGGAGCAGATCGAAAGTCGAACAAGCGGATCGACGAGATGTGCGCGTCGCCGTCCGCGCTCTCTTCCGCAAACCGACGGCTTTGAAGAATCCGGTCTCCGCCCTTGTCTATAAGAATTTCTTAATGTCTTTGGCGAGAGTTTTTCCGTCGGTTCCTCCCGGAAACGTCGCGAGAATTCTGCTCTGATCGTCGAGAACGTACAAAAAGACGGTGTGATCGACCGTGTAGCCGCCCGTAACTTGCGGATTGCTCACTTTTTTCGAAATCGCACCGAACGCGTTCTGCAAAACGTCGAGCTTGGACTTTTCTCCGGTTAATGCGACCAATCTTTCACCGGGAAACTGTTTTACGTATTTTGCAAGTAGTTCGGGGGAATCCCTTTCCGGGTCTACGCTGATAAAGACGGGCGTGAGATTCTTCCCTTCTTCCCCGAGTTCTTTGACCGCGGCGGACATATCCAGAATCGCACGTGGACACATGTCCGGACAATGCGAAAAACCGAAATACACGAGTTTCAGTTTACCGGGAATTTCGCGCAGAGGAACTTCGGAATTCGCGGTATTCTTTAAAACGGACGTGGACCATTCTTCCACTAAAACGGGTTCTTGGTTCGCTGCGGTTTTCGACTTCCAAAGTTTCCAACCGAAAAAACCCAGTCCGATTCCGAAAATCAAAACTCCGATAAAAAGAATTCTTTCCTTCAAAAAATTTCTCCTAAACGATTCCGGGAACGGGAAAACTTAAAAATAGAATTCGCACTTTCGAAATCTTTCTCTAAACGGCCGTACACACGTTAGACGTCATCGTATTAGACCGCGACGATCCAACCCATGGCGCCGTTCTCGGCCATCTTCGTCTGATGTGGATGAAACATATATCTCCCCCGTTTCGGAAGGGTAAATTCCACGATGACCCGTTCGGTTTGTCCGAGCGTAACGACGTCCGTATGATCGTCCGGGACCAGTCTCGTACCGGTCCGAAATACGTCGAACGTTTGCGCGTGCAGGTGAAACGAAGCGACGGGTTCGTATTCGCACATGTTCGCGATATACAACCGCACCTTTTGACCCACCGGAACTTTGATCGGATATCGATCGTAAAAACCGGACATTCCGTTCCAAGAGAAGATATCGTTTCTCCCCTTGTCCGCAAGATCCCAACCGGAAAGAATCAGCATAAATTCGTGCGCGGGAGGACGCCCGCCCGGAGGATCCACGATCAAACCTCCGTACAAACCCTTTGCCATGTGACTCGCAAGCGGAGGAACGTGACAATGATACGGATGAAATCCGATCGGACCCGCAGTTAGTTTATATATTTTTTCGCCGCCGGTAACGATCGGTTCCCAACCGTCTTCGTTCGGATCATGACTTCCGTGAAAATGAATCGAATGAGGATGTTCGGAATCGTTTCGAAGCGTGATCTCCATTTTTTGTCCGAGCTTAGCCCGAACTACCGGCCCCGGAACGATTCCGTTGAAAGTCCAGGCCTTGACGACCGTGTTGTGCGCGACCGTCAAAGGCATTTCTACGATGCTCAAATGTTGTTTCAAAATCGGACCGGAAGAAACTTCGTGATTCTTCAGTTCCATCCGATTTAAAAAAGCGGGATCGGTATGAAAGGGAGGATGTACCATGCTCCCATACGAGTTATTGCCCGGATTACCCGGGATCGTGGATTCCTTATTCACACCCACGATTCCGGGACGGACCTTACAAAGAAGTCCTCCGTTTCCGTCCTCGTCTCCGATCGAACTGAGTCCGGCGCCAGCGGCCAAACCGGCCCCGCCGATTCCCATCCATTTGAGAAACTGTTTGCGGTTCACTTTTTTAGAATTTGGCTACCGATGTGATGAGAATGATCAGCGCCAAAAACCCCACTCCCCCGTAAACGAGGGAATTTTTCAACCAAGCGGGAACCTTGGATCCTCCCGCAACCAAATACGCTCCGGCTCCTACGATCGGAACCAGAAGAATCGCACCGGTCCAGATCGAACCGGATTTCGCGTCCACGTCCTCTCTTTTTACGAGATCCAGAAGCGCCAAAGGCGCAAGAAGAGTGTAGAGGATAAACGGAAAGTAATATCCGTAAAAGTTGAAAAGTAAAGCGAAGAATCCGGGGCCGCCGATGACAGTTTGTTCCATGTTTTTTCTCCTATGATAATTTCTGAATATTCTAAACTTTTTAACTGATTGTTTTGGTTCCCACGCCGTTCATCAAAGAAAGTCCGGTGTAAGCCGCCAAAAGGAAGAATGCCGCGATTCCTCCCCAAACCAAGGTTCGCTTGAACCAAGTCGGATATTTGCTTCCGCTTCCGAGAAGATAAATCGCCGCGCTTAAAATCGGAACGAAAGTGATCGCCGCAATCCAGGACATTTTTTTGTTCCGATCCAGGTCCGTTCTGTCTTTCAGATCGAACAGAGACATGGAAGTCCAGCAGATATAAATCGCGAACGGAAGCAGAAATCCCAACCAGTGATAGAAGAACGGAAAGAGACTGACCGGTTTTACGAGAGTGATCGCCCCGGTGGTCGGCGCGGGTTTTCTCGGAACCGTTTTCAACACTTCTTCCGCTTCTTTCGGAAGGGAGATCTTATTCAAATCCAAGTTGAAGTCTTCAAACGCGGTCAACGCCGGTTTTACGGGTGCGGAAGCTCCGTTCGGCATATTGACTTGAGGACCCGGAATCGGTTGTTCTTTGTAGTTACCGGAAGGAAATTTTCCGCCGGAAGCCTGCACCATCAAGCCGAGCGCTCCGAGCATCATCGAAAGATCTCCGCCCATCGGAAGTCTCAAGAACGAACCGCAACCGTTCCATTTTTCAAGGAAGGCGGGAAGTTCCGTTCTGTATTGATTTCCCGAAAAACAGTTTCCCGTGCTCATCGGACCTACGAGAGCGATATCCGCTCTACCCGAGTTGTAGACGATGTTATCTTGCACCACGTTGTTATGCGAAATCCAAAACTTTTCGTCCAAGTTGGGAAGAATTACGATCCCGTTGTTTTCGTGATCGACAACTACGTTCTTACGAATGATATTTGAAAGACCGCCCGCGATCAGGATTCCGTTTCCAAAGGAAGGATATTCCAAAGCCGCGATCGGAGCTTTCGGGTTATTGTTGTTGTAAACCAGATTTCCGATGATGGTCGTTTCTCTTTCGGGAGGAAGAAGTTCCCGATCAAGAGTGTTCGGAGCGAGACCCACGATATTATTCTTCCATACCGAACTGATGAGATAGAGTTCTCCGCCGGAGTTGGTTCCGGAATAACCGAGCGCATTGTGTTCCGAAACTACGTCGTAAAGAATCGCCTTACAAGGATAACACTGACCGATATAGACGCCCGAGTCCGGTGAACCGGAAGCATAGGCGTGTTCGATGACTCCGTTCATCGAGTCGAACGCGTAAATACCGTAGTCGCCGTTATTGTGAGCGGTCAGGTAAGAACCTCGATATCCTTTCACGCCGGTCCAATAAAAACCGTTTAAGGAAGCGTTTCTTGCCGTCATGTTTTCGATCGCGACTCCGTCCGCCGCAACGACCATGATCCCGTTTCCTCTTTGAAACTGACCGTCGATAATGACCTTATTCCGATCCACTCCTCGAATCGTAATCGAAGGAGTCGTAACGGTGACTTCTTCGTAATAAACGCCTTCGCTGACCAGAATCAAATCTCCCGGACTTGCGGCGTCCACCGCGTTCTGAATCGTAGGATACTGAGAAGGAACCTTGCGGGTGGTTCCTGAAAACTGCGCAACGTTCTTCCAAGACTTGCCCGCTTTGGCCGCAGGGTTGTAAGGAACGTCTCCGACGACGACGTCTCCGACCATACCGCTTTTGCCGTCGGGGGTCGCATGAAAAGAACAAAAATACGGGAACACGCCTTCTTTCGGAAAAGTGACTTTCGTTTTGGAACCCCGAGGCATCACGATGTTTCCGAAGGTCTTTTCGGTGGACCAACTCTTATCGACGGCAATTGCGTTATGCGGATTGTTTCCCGAGTTGACGAACTCGACGATTCCACCGACAGGAATTTTCTGCATCGGAGGAGAAAAGGAGTTATCGATCATCAATACGTGAGCGAAACCCTCGATCTCCTCCTTCTTTTCCCCGGAGCAAGCGGAAACGAGAATTCCCAACGCGACTCCGGCCATTAACAAAGCCATAAGATAGGGAAGTTTTTTGATTTCGAAACCTGGTTTTTTCATTTTTGATTGAACCCCCGGGTTTTCCGGAATTTTATTGTATACTGAATCTGAGGTTTGTTGGAAATAGGATGCTCATTTGTTATCAATTGAGAACGGTTGCAAGGGAAAAAATGACCTTCTCGATCTATAAATGGCTTCGAATCTCTCTGGTTCAGAATAATGAGCATTTGCTCACATATTTAAAAAAAACTCAAGACAAAAATTCTATGAGAGAGATTTTTCCGGAATCGAGTTCGAACATCTGTTATCTTTCTAAGAAAGAAACGGGCCTACTCTGTTATACAATCGGACGACTATGAGCCTTCTTCCCCCTATCAAAGAATTATTCAAGCTTCCTTCCCCGAATTCCACCCATCCGAATGCTTGGAAAAAAAACATCATCCACGTTCTATTGCTTCTTTCGTCCTGTTTCGGATTTTTGATCTACGTTCCGAGCGTTTATCTGGCTTGGGTGCAGGGGCTCGGAGAAGTCGTCATCGTCGATACGCTTGCGCTTCTTCTAATATGGTTTCTTTTGCTTCTTCCGAGCAAATTGTATAAACCGAAGTCCTACTTTCTTTTGGGTTTAATCTTTATCCTCGGTTGTCTTCTTTATACCAAGATCGGACTCGGAGGAGCGGGAATTCTTTGGTTCTTTTTGATTCCGGTTTTTTGCGGAATCTTTTTAAGTCCTACCATCGCGTTGTGGGGTTGGGCGCTCGCGTCGGTCTGCGTATTTTCCGGAGCGCTTCTTGCCCATTATAGAATTTGGATCGGAAACGAAACCCCATTTCAAATCCTCGTAGTCGGCGCAAATTTCACCTTCTTATGCGGAATTCTCACCTTTTCCATCATCGCGATTTTACGGGGACTCGCGGAAGGAATCCGCAAACAAAAACAACTCATCCTTCTCCAGAGAAAAACGAACAAAAGACTACAGAACGAAATCTCGATCCGGACCGAAACGGAATTGCAGCTTACGGAATCGTTAAACGACAAGGAAACTCTCTTTCGGGAAATCCAACACCGGGTTAAGAACAATATCCAACTCATTCTCGCAATGATGACCTTGGAACAGGAAAAGACAAAATCAGAATCTGCAAAAAAAGCGATCGCTTCGGCGATGAATCGAATTCAATCCATGGCGATGGTTCAGGATTATCTGTTCCACAAAAGCACATACAAAGTCATTCACGCAAAAGATTATCTGAATTCATTGGTGAGCCATCTTTTCGTTTCTTACGGTCCAAGCGACGGGAGAATTCAATCCGACTGTAATATCGAAGAAATCTTTCTTCCTATGGACAAGGCGGTTCCCTGCGGCTTGATCGTAAACGAACTGCTTTCCAATTCTTTCAAACACGCTTTTCCCGATAAACGAAAAGGATTGATCACCATTCTCTTTCAGAAATCGGCTTCGGGCTATCTGACGTTGGAAGTGGCGGATAACGGAGTCGGCAAGGATTCCGCGGACAAGGACCCTCAGGAAGGAAGTTCTTTAGGAATGAATTTGATCGAAGCTCTTTGTATGCAACTTCGGGGTGAAATGGAAGTCGAAAAAGAAAACGGATTCCGTGTGAGAATCCGCTTTTTTCCTTAATAGGACGCCGAAAAGGATCGCCCTTTGTAAAACGGACGCGTTATGCGCTCTTTCATTTCCACGTTATGCGATCGTTTACATTCGCGCCGGACGCAAAAAGATCCGTCAAACGGAGGATTCTTTCAATCCCGATCCGGAAAGGATTCAAAACAAAGGGTTCGTTCCTTCATAAACGAATGAAACTGTTTGTGACCGGCACATTCTTCTTCGGTGCTCATAAAGTAATCGTAACCGCCCCCGGCCATTTTAATACGACAACAGCCTTGCGCGGCGGGCTTGGAAGAAGTTTCCAAACCTCGTTCGGATTCTTTTTTATCCGATTCTTTGGAAATCAAAGTTCCGCAAAGAAATAAAATCCCGATCAACACGATCCCTATTTTTTGTTCGAATCTTCTCTTCATAACAATACGACCCTTTACGTTCCGCGCATCTGATAAAAAGGCGTTTTCTTTTTTATTGTCTATAAGACGAAACGTTTTGTTTCCTTTCCATCTATCCTTTTTCCATCCTACTTTTTTAATCAAATAAAATCGAAGAACAGATTAAATTAAATTGCATTTATAATTTCTTTACTAATACTGAATCATTATTCTTGATCCACAGGAAATAGTATTCTTATGAAGTTTTTACATCAGTTTTTTTTCAGACCTCTTTTCGTTCCGTTTCGGATCGGATTCGTTCTATTCTTTCTTCCGAGCTTGTTGTTTGCGGAAACGATTCTTTTGAAAACGGGCGAACGGACGTACGCGACCGTGATCGATCAGGATCCCGAAACCGTCACGATCATCAAAGATGGAAAACGGGAAAAATTAGCAAAAACTAAAATTCTCAAGATCATTTTCAAAGAGATCAAGGACGAACAGGAAATCGCAAAGATCATCGAAACGGAAAAAAAGAAACTGAATAAGGAAGGAAAGAAAAGCGATAAGGAAGAACAACTCGACACTTTCTACTTGGAACAGATGATCAAGGAGAACAGCTATAAGATCGTTCAAAAACGTCTCGCTATGATAGAAAAATATCTGGAAGAACGGGACGGCGACTGGGAACGTTATATTTCCGCGAAACGAAATCCCTGGGAACCCGTTTGGAAATCCGCGATCCTTCCGGGTTGGGGTCACAGTTTTATGAGACAGGAAGGCTGGAGTTCCACTTACTCCACGTTATTCTTCGTTTCTTTGATTTCTTACATCGGTCTCGACGCGGCGGAAAAAGACAGAGCCAGTGCGTATAACAAAAAGATCGAAAAGATTCTCGAAACTCAGTTTACGACCAACTTGATCCCTACTTCCGGTTTACCGACCGGTTTTATGGATCAATACAATCAGATCACTCTCTTCAAAAACGTAAATTCCCTGAACGGAATTCGATCGGACGAATCGCAATACAAAAACGCGAAACATGCGGCGATCGGGGTCGCGGTCGGAGTGTATCTGATTCAATTGACGCACGCGTATTTTACGGGAAAAACTTGGGCGCAAAACAACGTGATTCAAAGCCCTACGGGAGAACCCGTCACCGAAGGTTTCGGGGTTCGCGGCAATCCTATGGTTTACAAGGAAATCGCCGGAGGTTCCAAAAGCCTCGATGTCGGCGGCCAACTGTTGTATTCCGTGTTTTTCTAATTTAGAAAAACTGAATCTATTTAAACTCAAAACCGGTCGTTCGCACAATCGGACCGGATCGGTTTTCATTTTTGAAATCGACTTCCGAATTTAGAATCGTTTTGCCGATTCGGGAACGGAAAATCCTTTCGAGGCCAGCCATTCTTCGTTGAAGATTCTGGACTGGTATCTCGCACCGGAATCGCATAACACCGTTACGATCGTTTTTCCCGGTCCGAGTTCTTTGGCGAGTTTCACGGCGGCGCCCACGTTGATTCCCGTGGAACCGCCGAGAAACAATCCGTCCTTGTGCAGTAATTGATAAACGACACCGAGACATTCTTCGTCTGTCACGCGGATCGCGTCGTCCATCGGAGCGCCTTTCATGTTCTCGGTGATTCTTCCGTTTCCGATTCCCTCGGTAAACGAACTGCCTTCCGCAAGAACCTCTCCCTTCTTTACGAAATTATAAATTCCCGAACCGTACGGATCGGCTACGATCGTTTTGATTTTGGAATTCTTTTCTTTTAAAAAGAGGGAAACTCCGGCGTAGGTTCCTCCGGTTCCGAGCGAGGTGATCCACGCATCGATCTTTCCTTCGGTCTGTTCCCAGATTTCGGGACCGGTGGTTTTGTAATGCGCTTCGCGGTTGGCGAGGTTGTCGAACTGATTGGCCCAGATCGCGTTTTCCATTTCTTCCGCAAGTCTACCCGAAACCTTGACGTAGTTGTTCGGATCCTTGTATGGAACGGCCGGAACGGTTCTTACTTCCGCACCGAGAGTTCGCAGCAGATCGATCTTTTCCTGGGACTGCGTATCGGGGATGATGATGAGGGTTTTATATCCCTTGGAATTGCAGATATGCGCGAGCCCGATTCCGGTGTTTCCCGCGGTTCCTTCCACGACGGTTCCACCGGGTTTTAAAATCCCCTTTCGTTCCGCGTCTTCGACGATATACAGAGCGGCCCGATCCTTGACGGAACCGCCGGGATTTAAGAACTCAGCTTTTCCGTAGATCTTACAACCGGTTTCTTCGCTGAAACTTTTGAGTAGAATGAGCGGTGTGTTTCCCACTGCGCTCGAAAAATCTTGCTTAACGTTCATAGCGCCTTCTTTTTTTCGTAGAATGCCCTAATCTTTCGATCGATCCCGAAACGCTTTCACAAAAAACGTTTCACTTGATTCGTATGAAACAAAATACTCCGCGGCAAGCGCGGAGTATTCGTTCTTTTCTTTCGAAACGATCGGAGCCGGTCCGAAAGAATATTCTTCTATTTGAATGTTCTAATTTCGCTTTAACGTAAAATCGAACACGTTTTTGACGAGGCGATTAGGCGATCGTCACGTCCTTGGAGAGATAAACGTCCTGAATCGCGTTCAAAAGAGCGACTCCGTCCTTCATCGGTTTTTGGAACGCCTTTCTTCCGGAAATCAGTCCCATACCGCCCGCTCTTTTGTTTACGACCGCAGCTTTTACCGCGTCGCCGAGGTCGTTCTCACCGGAAGCTCCTCCGGAGTTGATCAGACCCACTTTGCCCATGTAGCAGTTCGCCACTTGATAACGAGCCATGTCGATCGGGTTATCGGCGGAAAGAGTGGTGTACATTCTATCGTCTTTTTTACCGAATTTCAAATCCTTAAACCCGCCCGCAAAAACTTCGGGAAGTTTTTGTTTTACGATGTCCGCTTGGATCGTAGCGCCTAAGTGGTTCGCTTGTCCGGTAAGGTCTGTCGCAAGGTGATAGTCGATTTTGTCGGGTTTGAATCCGTCGTTTCTTAAGTAAGCCCAAAGGATCGTTACAAGTCCGAGTTCGTGCGCTCTGTGGAACGCTTCCGAAATTTCCTGAATCTGACGGGAGGATTCTTCCGAACCGAAATAGATGGTCGCTCCGACCGCAACCGCTCCCATATCGAACGCTTGTTCCACGTTTGCAAAAAGGATCTGGTCGAACTTGTTCGGATAAGAAAGAAGTTCGTTGTGGTTGATCTTTACGATAAAAGGAATCTTGTGCGCGTATTGTCTGGAAACGAGTCCCAAAACCCCCAGTGTGGAAGCGACCGCGTTGCAACCGCCTTCGATCGCGAGTTTTACGATGTTCGCAGGATCGAAATACGCAGGGTTTTTCGCGAAGGAAGCTCCCGCACTGTGTTCGATTCCTTGATCCACGGGAAGAATGGAAGTATAACCGGTACCGGCAAGTCTTCCCGTGTTCAGGATCGCCTGATAGTTTCTGAGAACGGAGTTGTTTCGATCGCTTTTGGAAAGAATATCGTCAACATAGTTGGCGCCGGGGAGGCTCAATGATTCCTTGGGAATCGTTTTACAAGTATGGTTTAAAAGTGAGTCCGCTTCTGCACCCAGTGCGGCTTTGATTTTATCAATCATTCCTAAGTTCCTTGCTCGATTTGAATGTTGAATACAGGTTTTTTCACTGCACTTGGTTTTTCCATCGATTTTCAGTCGCAAAATGCGAACGCCAACGGTTAAATTGAGCCCCCGCTCCGTGCGATTTCGTTTCGGGGAAGAATCGAAATTCTCCCTTAAACCGGAACTTGAATGATAAAATCCCAACCGGCATCGGATTTTTTGAGAAGAAGTTGTCCCCGGTTCGCCTGAAGAATCCCGTAACAAACCGAAAGTCCCATCCCGATTCGAGCGTCGTTGGAACGAAAGTTTTCGAACGGTTCAAAGCGGCTTTCTTCGCTGAAGTTGAGATCCACACCGAGTTTTCCCGAAACCAAAACCTTTAACGTGGAAGGTTCGCCGTCTCCGTTGTCCACGGCGGCTTTGAGATGGATCAGAGCCTTTTTTTGATTTTCGGAATAGTAATACAGAATGTTGTAAAGGACTTCTCGGATCTGATTCGGTCGGAGCAAAACTTCCAAGTCCTCCGGTATTTGTTTTTCCAATTGGATCTCTTGAGACTTGAGCATCTCGGAGATCATTCCTTCCACGGAACCCACGAGTTGTTTTACGTTCGTTTGCACCGGTTGTTCCGGGTCTTTTCGGGAGAATAACAAGAGATTGCGGATGATCGCCGCGATTCTTTCCCCTTGTTCGATGACGAGCCTCGCGTAATTCTTCGTGTCCGCGTCCCCGCCTTTGTGATTTCGGATGATATGTCCGTAGTTGATGATTCCCATCAGAGGATTGTTGATTTCGTGCGCGAGGCCCGCCGCGAGTTTCTGGATCGAATCGAGTCTCCGTTCGGATTGAATGACTTTTTCCATTTCGGAAATCTCTTTCTCGGAAACGGAAAGAGAGGAAAGTTCCGAAAGAGTAATGATGGAACCCGCAATGTCTCCTTCCTCGTCCCGAACCGGTGAAACCCGAAACGCGACTTGAATCCGACTTCCGTTCTTCCGCGTTAAAAGAGAAGGAATGTATTTTACGTGATCGGGTTTGATTCCTCCGATTTTTGTGCGGAGATTTTCTCCGTCGTCGGTCGAAAGACTCAAGACCTTATCGCCGCTTTCGCCCTGCACGTCCGCAAGAGACCAGCCGGTCAGAGCCTCCGCGGTCCGGTTCATAAATAAAATTTTTCCTTCCCGGTCGAGAGAGATCGCCCCTTCTCCGATGTTTTGGATTACGTCCCGGAATTCTTTTCCTTCTTCCCTTGCCTTTCCGAACCTTTGCTGTTGTTTGAGCGCGATTTCGATGGAGTTTTTGAGAGCCTGGGGCTGGAAGGGTTTGGAGATATAGCCGAATAGGGAGGCCTTGTCCACAGCTCGATTGAACGTTTCCTCGTCCGCAAACGCGGTCATAAAAATGACAGGAACGTCCATTCGTTTCTGGATTCGTTCCGCGGCTTGAATCCCGTCCAGTTCGCCTTCGATCCGGATATCCATCAGAATCAAATCGGGTTTCGTTCGTTCCGCGAGTTCCAAAGCCTCGTCCGCGGTCCTTGCGGTGCCCGCGATCAGATAGCCCAGCTTTTGAAGAGAAACTTGAAGGTTGAACGCAATCAGCCATTCGTCGTCCACGATGAGGATCGAAGGACCGGAATTCTTATCGTTGAGATTCATTCTGCGCTGCGCGACCTATGGCGAAAAAAATGTAGGAGTATACGTGAATTGAAAACCTTTTTTCAATTTCAACGAAAGAATTCTACCCGGAACGAAGCTTTTATTCAAAAGATATTAAGCGTTTCGACGGAAAAATTCTTGAACCCGAGGCCGAAAACCCGTAACTTTTCTAGAGATACAAAGGTAACAAATTTTCTGGACGTTGTAAGAACTTGAGATAGATTGCAAATCACACCCATTGAGGAATGCAAAACGATTGTATCGACCGATACGGAGAAGGTAATGTACGTAAAACAGATCCTGGCAAAAAAAGGCCGAAAACTTCTTTCGGTGGAACCGGAAACTTCGGTGATGGACGCGGTCAAGTTTATGACCAAATACGATATAGGATCGGTGATGATCTTAACCGATGGAAAGCTGAAAGGAATTTTCACCGAAAGGGACGTTTTGCATCTTTCCGCGGAATTGGGTCTGGACTTTTTTAAGAAATCGGTTTCGGAAGTCATGTCCACTTCCCTCACCACGATGAGCCCCGAAGACGACGTGGATGAACTCCTTTCCATCATGCTCAAAAAAAGAATCCGTCACATGCCGATTTTGGAAGACGGACTTTTGATCGGAATCATCTCCATCGGAGACGCCGTAAAAGCAAAGATCGAAAAAACGGAAGAAGAGAATAAAAACCTCAAACAATACATGTATAACGAGAACGGATTTATCTAAAAAAAACCCGTTTTACTGCGGGACGATGGAGTTCCCACAACCTGAAATTTTTCGTTTTTTTCCGATTGCCGGAAACAAAACCAGGGTCAGATTAGAATAAGTAGCTTTATGAAATTGATTCTTTTTATTCTGATGACCTATTTGGTGTATCGATTTCTCTCCCGTTTTTTCACGAACCCGGCAGAGCGCAGATCCACCGGTCCTCAGTGGAAAACGTTTTATACGAACGTTCCACCGAATTACGGGCAGCAACCGCCGAAGGAAAAAGACGTTTCCGGACAAGGCCGCGTAATCGATTCCAACTCCTTGGGAGAAAAATGAAATTTCTTTCCTCTTCCCAAAACGCCGCTTTCTGGCTCGCATTCCTTTTCACGAATCGGTTAGACGCCGCATCCGTGCCAACACAACGCGTTCTATTAAAGCGAAAAGCCTCCCCGGTGCCGTTCCGCATTCTCGCCTTTTCGCTGTTATTCGTTACTGCGACCGCCTGTTTTAAACCGACGGGAGATTTCGGTTGGGCCTTGCTCGACGAGGATAAGTTCAACGTACTCGAAAAGAAGATCATGACCGTCGGAGAATATACGATCACAAGGGAGAATCTGATTTTTCCGGACGACAAAACGATCCGTTACATTTACCGATTTTCCAGATCCGTACCCGAAACCGCGGAAACCTACGTGAGTTTGAGCCGCTTCCAACTCGGATACAACGAGATGGACGTTCTACGCAAACGACCCAATCCGATTTCCAGAACGATAGAGGGTTCGTTTCAAGGACTCACACCCGGTAAGTATTTGCTCAAGGTTGCGTATGAAGGGGATGTGATCGACGAGGTGGAATTTTTGGTGCGATCCTCGCAGGCCGCTCCTTATTCCGAAGAGCCGACCTCGCCCACCGACGACGATATCGAAAAGGCGATGAAGTGAAAACGGAACGTTCTCAATAAGAACCGAATCGTCGATCAACGCTTTTAAGCCGAATCGTTTGCCGGAACAATCGACTTTTTTACTTGCGAACGCTCTATAGTGTCACGAGCGACCTTTAGTAAATTAGAATATTCTTAGATTACAACGGTTCGCGTTTGATCCCGTCCTCCAGAATCTTATTGATTCGATCGATGTTTTTTAGGGAAAGGTTGACCTCGATCGGATTTCCGATCCTCACGATGTCCTCGTAGAGTTTTCTCGCCGAGAGAAAATCCTTTTCCTCTTCCAAAAGAATCGAAAGCTTTTTCATAGCCAAAGTCACGGGCGTAGAATTCAATTTGGTTCGAACGACTCCGAGACGGGCGGTCGAAGCTTGAAAATCCATGTTCTTGATCCGATATTCCGCCATCGTAGAATCGTCCGTTCTTTCCAAAAGATTCCGTTTGATCGCGAGCGTTTCCCTTTTCAGGATAGAATTTTGATTCTCCTCTTTTTGATGAATCTCGCGGAGTTTCTCATACGAACGGATCGCTTCGTTTAACAAAAATTTTTCTTCCTTGGGTTTGCGGCGATACGCTTGCAGTTTGGAGGAACCGAATTGAGCCAAAAATTCCTGACGACGAAGTTCGCAAACGTCGATGAAAGGAAGATCCGGGTTTTCAGGATTCGGATGATTTCCGAGCCAAATTCCGTAATACAACGCGGCGCGTTCGAGATCGCCTGTTCGATTCTCGAAAAAGGAACCGAGTTCGTATGTGAACGGAACTTTCTTTTTGGGATCGGTCTCGGCTTTATAGTAAAGTTCATAAAACGAAGAAGCCAAAACGTTCTGTTTGAGTTCCGTATAAAGGGAAGCGATCGAAAAATACGTTTCCGCTAGTTTGGATTCTTCCATTCGTTCGGCACGCGCAAGGTCGAGATACTTTTTGAAGAAGTCGATTGCCTTCGCTTTTTTACCGGAGGATTTTAATTCCTTCGCAAGATCGAGAACGGGTTCCTTCATCGTCGGATCGAGTTTTGTCGCGAGCTCCCAAAGAGCCGCCGTCGCGTAAAAGTCCGTGTTTCGTTTGTAATCGAAGAGAACGAAGATTCCGGTTCCCGCCACCGAAAGATTGTTCACGACTTTCAACCGTTCCTTGTTCTCATTCTCCGCTTGTTTGACTAAGTTCGCCAAATAATAAACGACATCGGCATCTTCTTTGGATTTCTTCTTTCGGAAGTTCTCGTACGAACCCGATTTGGAATCGTTGTATTCCTTTTCCTTAGCTTTGAGATCGTTTTCGTTTTGTGAGATTCTTTCCTTAAATGCGGGAAGTTCGTTCGGCGTCAAAGTCCGTTCGTTGGTCTGTCCGTTTTGCGACCGTTCGGTGATTTTCGTTTCTCTCCCCCGAATCAGATTCGCTTCGAACAGATGATAAAAATCCTTCGAGTCTTTAAGATCCTTTTTGGACTTCTCCCAATTCTCCTTGGATTTGCGATGAGAAAGCGCGGCTTGTTTTTCCGCAGGATCGTAAATTTCAACGAGTCTTCTTTCATCCAAAAATTCCTCTTCGGTATGAGAGAAGTCTCTGTATCGGATCGCCGCCAACGCGGATTCGATCGCCTTCGCGTTTTGTTTCCTCTTATCGTATTCTTTGGAAAGAAGAAGATGCAGTTCGAACAAAATCGGAGAATCCCGCATCATTCCGGAAGGAGTGAGTTTTGCGAACATCCCTAAGATCAAAAGACGGATCGTATTTCGGTTCGTCTTTTCGTCGAAAATTTTTCCGAGACGTTTCTCCTCTTCGATTCTTCGAGAATCGATGAATTGGGAATAATACCGATCGAGCAGCTTTTGAATTTCGGAAACCGCGTCCTTGGAAGGATCCTGAAGATTCTGTTTGAGAGCGGTTAAATCCTGTTCCGTTATTTTGACCGAAGGAGGATCGTATAAATTAGAGGAATCGTATCTTCGATCCTGCTCGTCCGCAGAAACAGAAAATGCCCCGACAAACGCGAGGCATATCAAAAGAAGAACCGTTGATTTTAGAATAGGAATGATTTTTTTTTCATCCGACATTGCTTCCCAATTCGGCCAAGTCTTCCGCTCCCAAAATCTTTTCCACGTCGATGATGATGATAAAACGATCGTCCTTCTTTCCGATTCCCGTGATGTATCTTCCTGAAATTCCTTTTACGGAGGGCGGAGGAGGATTGATGGAATCGGGAGGAAACAATACCACGTTAGCCACCTTATCCACGATGATTCCCACCGATTGACCACCGACCTTGACGACGATTGCTCGGTCGTATACGACCTCTCCTTCTCTCGGAACGGTGAGTTTCACGGCGAGATCCACCATCTTCACGACCTTTCCGCGAATGTCCATGATTCCCGCAAAGTATGTCTTCGCTTTGGGAATTCGGATTAAATTATTGATCTTGATAATCTCGTCTACGAGGGAAATGGGGATCGCGTATTCCTCGTCTCCCAAACTGAACAGAATGTATTGGTGGTCGATTTCGGATGACATGATTTACCTCAATAACGGGTATATCCGACGTAGTAAAAGTAAGATCCCAGACTCATAAAGAGCAGTACTTTTACGAAGAGCGGATTTCTTTTTCTCAGCATCCAGTCTAAACCGCCAAAAAGCAAACCGAAAACGGCAAGTGAAAATCCCAGCAGATAGAAATCGACATACGCGTAATAAATTCCGATCGCGGAACAAGCGCCTAAAGCGAGGTCTTGCAATTCGCTCCAAAATCTTCGTTTGACCCGAACGATCCAAGGTTCTTTGTATTCCCGATTTCTGGAAAAGATTCTTTGCCACCAAGAACGTTCCCGGTTGATTCCGAAAATATGATCGTAACGGCTGGATGTTTCCCAAGGTCTGGGCGACCTCTCCTCGACGTGACCGAGCGGTTGTTTGGAAATTCCGTACAATCCGCCGAGTGTGTTTAATAGATCGGCGTCCGGCAAACAGGAGAATACTTCCTGAAACGGAGCGAGCTTCGCGTAGATGGGAACCATTCTTCCGGAAGAAAGATCTTTTTCCTGAATGACTTCACCGTCTTTCACGGTAGCGATATAAATCTTTCCGTTCTCTCCCGCAACTTCGAGAGTCAAACGGACTTTTTTTTCATGGAAGTTGAGATCCGCCTGAAGGATATCGCCGGTCGGCGTAGTGGCGGAATATGATTTCGTGTAACCTCTCGCAGGAGGCGTTTCTTTTTTCCACCACCTGCGAAAAACGGAATAATCCTGAAATGAGCCCATACCGATTGTATCGGTCGAATCGGAAATGGGCTTAACAGTCCAATGATGTCTCTAGCTTGAATCCGGGACGAACGCCCGGAGAAAGGAAGGAGGATCTACGGATTACTTTTTCTTCTTATGTCTGTTCGCTCTTCTCTTTTTCTTTCTTTTATGAGTAGCGATCTTTCTGCGCTTTCTTTTCTTACCTGAAGGCATTCAGAACTCCTTAGATTTCCTTCCTGTCAGAAAACTATTCCGTGTACTTTTGTAAAGTTTTATTTTTACGGAGTTCCGCGACCAGATTTTTGATGTCGCCTACTCCCGTTTTCGTGCTGATAAACAGAACGTCTTCCTCTTCCACTACGATCAAATCGTTCACACCGAGGATCGCAGTGAATTCTTTCCGAGTCTGCGTGATGTTTCCGGACGACTTGTGAAAGAGAATCGTCTTTCCCATGTGCCTGTTTCCGTTTCCATCGCCCGCCATCACCCTTTCCAGAGAAGTCCAAGAACCCACGTCGTCCCAACCGAAACTCGCTTCCACCATTCTAATACGGGAACTTTTTTCCATGATCGCGATATCGACCGGATCGGAAGGAATGATTTTGAAAGCCGCGGGAAGTTCACCCGCTTTTTTAAACGGGAATCGCTCTTCGAGTGGTCCGAGAATTTTGGGAGAATACGCTTTAAATTCTTCTAATATTGTGGAAGTTTTCCAAAGAAAAATTCCTGGATTCCAGTAGAAGTTCTTCTTTTTGATGTATTTGAGAGCGGTTTTCGCATCCGGCTTTTCATAAAACGATTTAACCGCAAAACATCCGTCAGTCGATTTTCCCGTTTCGATGTAACCGTAACCTACCTCGGGACGATTCGGTTTGATTCCCAAAAGCACAAGATGATTCTCCGCTTGTTCGAGCGCTTTGGAAATCGTCTTTGTGAATTCCTTTACTGGATTGATCCAAGCGTCCGCGGACAACACGACTTGAATCGGATCTCCGTACTTTTCGCGGAAATACAGGGACGCAAGCGCGATGATAGGCGCGGTGTTTTTTCCTTCCGGTTCGATGATAAAGTTCTTTTCGGGGAAATTTTTTTCCTGAGCGAGAATCGATTTTTTCAGACTCGCGTTGGTTCCGATATAAATGCGGTCGATCGAAGTGATCGTAAGAGCGCGTTCCAAGGTTTCTCTCAGAAGCGTTTTATTGGAATATACTTTCTGAAGTTGTTTCGGTGTGGATACGCGGGAACGAGGCCAGAAACGTTCGCCCTTTCCGCCCGCCATAATCAATACTACCGGTTTGTCCTGTTTCATTCTACCTCTTTGGGTCTTTTTACGTTTCCGTTCTTTTTCTTTTTCGACGATGGGATCTCTCCCAAGATCATTTCCGACGGAAGAAGAATCACTTCCACGTGGTCGGATAAACTTTCATACAAGATGAATTCTTTCATGTCCGGATTTTTGTGCACGAAGTCTTTGGTTCTTTCCAAACGTTTCAGAAGCGCGGACGTTTTCGCGTCGTCTTCGATCTTGAGCGCCTCCGCTTTTCCGAGCGCGCTTACGAGTTCCAGTTTTTTCTGAAGAATCAAATTCTGATTTCTGTAAACTCCCGTAATGAGAGCCGGCTCCGGCACCTGCAAATCCAAAATTCTCGGACTGGCCGTTTTGAGCGCGGCTTCGTCCGCAAGCAGATCCGCGGCAAACGAGGTTCTCAGATAATTGTCCAGATTGGTTTTGAGCGTGTTCGGATTGACCAGAAATTCCTCGGTTTTTTTGCGAAGAATCGAATATACGATTTTTTGAATGTACGAACGTATCTTTTCCTCTTGGATTCCGGCGGCTTCCAGAAACTGGGGAGTTTTGCCCGGATCCAGGGAATAACGGATCTCGAGTTTGAATCGGACCTTTCCTTCCGAGGAACTTTCCGGAAACATCCCGGAGGACAAATCCACGTCGCTGGTCACGCTCGCAGTTCGGGCATGTACCGGAAAACGGAGAACTTGATATTGCCAGGGAAGAAGTTTCTTCCATTCGAATACGTAGCCCGGTCCGGAAGTATATTCCAGAATTTCTTCAGAGCCGTCCACGACGAGAAGAGACTCTCCCTCTTTGAGCGGAAAAATACAAAAGATAAGAAGAGTCGCTGCGGATCCGAATATGAGGATCCAGAATAACTTAGACCAAAATCGCATTATCCTTGCGCTGCGTCTTTGGTTTCCTCGGTGTAAAGTTTGATGATCTTAGAAGGAATGATCGTAGAGATCGCGTGTTTGTACACGAGACTCTGTTTGTTTTCCTGCTCGAGTACGATCGTAAAATTATCGAAACTTACCACCTTGCCTTTCAAGGGAACCCCGTTCAAAAGATAAATCGTAAGATCCAATTTATCCTTACGGGCAGTGTTTAAGAGTTGGTCCTGTATATTGTTTTTAGCAGACATCTTTTTTTGTTTCCGTTACTTTATGTGTTTGATACGTTCCAGCGCTTCGGACCTGCCCATCGGTTGAACGTAGGTTTCCTTACGAAACCAAGTGACCTGTCTTTTGGCGTAATTCCTGTGAGATTGACTTAAATCCGCGAGGAATGTCTCTAGATTGGAGTTTCCTTTTTTATTTTCAAGTGCAAAATTATAGCCTAAGGACTTGAGACCGGGACAGGTTTCGCCGTATCTTTCTCGGATTGTCCAAGCCTCTTCGGCCATCCCCGCTTCGATCATCTGTTTGGCTCTTTGATTGATCCGTTCGTAAAGTTCTTTCCGATCCAAATCCAGAAACACACCCAAGGCGACCTCCAGATCGAACTTATGAATCGCGGAAGTCGAAGGGTCGATTTGTAAAGATGACCAACGCTCACCCATCAGATTGACTTCCAAGGCTCGGCCCAATCGATAATCGTCTCCCGGAAAGATTTTAATCAGAGAATCAGGATCCAATTTTTCCAAAAGAATCCGCTTTTCCTCCAAGCTCATGGAAAGAACTTTTTCCCGAACCTCTTCATCGATATCGGGGACAGGAAACATTCCGAACAAAAACGCTTTGAGATAAAATCCCGTGCCCGCGGTAAAGACCGGAATCTTCCCCGCATCCAAAACGGCGCGAAGCGCTTCTTCCGCCAAACGATTGTAAAGACCGGCATCCACGGTTTCCGCCGGGGAAAGAACTTCCACGAGATGATGGCGGATCTTGGCTTGTTGTTGGGCCGTCGGGGCCGCGGTTCCGATCGGCATTTCTTTGTAGATTTGTCTGGAATCGAAGGAAAGAATTTCGAACCGTGTCGGATCGAGTTCGATGATGAGCGAGGTTTTACCCGCTCCGGTCGGAGCGGTAAGAATGAGAATCGGCTTGGCCAAGGAAGAGATTACTCTTCCGTTTCTTCCGCATCGTCGTCTTCATCCAAAGCCTCTTCCAGAGGTTCTTCGGTGAATTCCATTTCTTCGTCGTCGATCAGATTGTCTTCTTCGATTACTTCCTCTTCCTCGACGACTCTCGGACGAACCGTGCGAGTGCGGGTAACGGGACGTTTGTTCTGATCTGCTCCGCATTTCGGACAAATCTTTTCTTCTTTATTGAGATCGTAAAATTTCGTGGAGCAAGTATGACAGGTCCATTTTTTTCCGAGTGGATTGAGGGCCACTCCTTTGGAAGAAGAAGTCTTTTTCGTTCCTGCGGCTTTGGAAGCCGGACTCGAAAGAGCCTTTTTGATGATTTCTACTTTCTTTTTTGCCGAGGCGTTCGCCTTCTTAGGCGCAGCTTTTTTAGCCGTCGCCTTTTTCTTAGCCGCGGCCGAGGCAGTTTTTTTGGATGCAGTTTTTTTACCAGTTGCCATCGGAATTGACCATGCTCTGCGAGAGTTATCCGCCTTCAAGCAGAAATAATATTTAATGTTCGTCTTGAAACTCGGGCGCAAACCCTAACCGATATTCGGAAAAATTGCAAGGAAAGAATCCTTGATTTTCCTATTTTTTTTCGATTCCCGGAAAAACTCCCGTTCTTCTTTTTAGATTAAGAACCGTTCGGGAGAAACTCTTTGAAAACTAAATTGAGCGTAAACATCAATAAAATCGCTACCCTCAGAAATTCAAGAGGAGGAAACATTCCGAATCTCTTGTATTTCGCGGAACTCGTCTTAAACGCGGGCGCTCAAGGAATCACGGTTCATCCGAGAGAAGACGAACGTCATATCCGCAAGGACGACGTATTCGCTTTGAAAGAATTCATCGATTCCTATAACCTAAAAAACAAAACGAAAATCGAATACAATATCGAAGGAGAACCCTCCTCCCGTTATTTGGATTTAGTGTTACAGACAAGACCCGATCAAGCGACCTTGGTTCCGGTGACTCCCGGGGAAATCACATCCGATCACGGATTCGATTTCGGAAAGGATCTGGAGATAGTTCAAGAATATTCTAAAATTCTAAAGAAAGAAGGAATCCGGACGTCGCTTTTCGTAGAAACCGATTTGGAAAACCTGAAACTCGCTCACCTTTCCGGAGCCGATCGAGTGGAATTTTATACGGGACCGTTTGCCGAAGAATTCGATCGTTCCCCTGGGGACGGAAAAAAATCCTTCGAAAGCCGTTACGTCCCCGCCGCCGAAGAAATTCTCCGTCAAAAGATGGAAATCAACGCCGGTCACGATTTGGATCATCGGAATCTCGTTCTCTTTTCGAAACTTCCGGGTCTTTTGGAGGTTTCGATCGGTCATCGATTGATTTCAAGAGCGCTTGAAATCGGAATCGATCGGAGCGTTAAGGATTATCTTCAAGCTCTTTCGTGAGATGACGAAATCCTTCGAAGTTCGGATCTCCTTGGATCAGATAATAAGCCGCTTTTTTCAGATGAATCGCGAGATTCTTTGCCCGTTGGTTTTTTCCGGAGACGACCTCCAGACTTTCTTTGAACTTCTTTAGTTGTTCTGCGGCAAGAGTTTTGTTTTTGGATCGGACCGATTGACGGAATTCCTTCCAATATTTGGTTGCATCTTGATTCGGAACCTGCATCTTTTCCAAGGTTTGTTTGCGCACCGCGCCGCTCACGTCCCAGACTTCCTTATACGGATGAGAATTCTCCAGAAATTTATAATATTCTTTCGTATAATTGACTTCGTTCGGTTTGACTCCCACGAGAGCCTCCGCTTCTCCCACGCATTCGGAGAAGATTCCTTTTTTTAAGGATTCTCTTCCGATTTCCTTCAACGCTGCGAGAACGATCAGATCCGCGAGGGTTTCGTTCTTTTTTCCCTCCTTGCAATTCTTGATCGCTCGAAAATATCTTTTTTCCACTTCGTCGGCCGCTAGGACTTCTCCCTGTTCCAACTCCAAATAATAAGCGACTTGGAAAACCTGATCCCGATAGAGCGTGTCGGTCGGATCGGCCTTTCTTGCTCGAAGCGCATAGTCCAACGCTTCGGGATAATTTTTGGACGAACTCAAGAGAACGGAAAGATTGTAACAAGACAAGGCTCGTTCGGGATGAAGAGAACGACAACTGGAGCGAAGAAGTTTGATCGCGGATTCTTTTTCTTCCGGAGTTCCGTAAAATTCCAAGATCGCCTGCTCTTGAATCATTTCGAGCGCGAATCTTCCCGAGCCGGGCATGGAAACCGTTGAACACGAGAATCCGAAAATCAACAGGACGAAGACGAAACTTCCGCCCCAAAGGGATTGACACTTTGAGATTTGAATAGAGAATGAACCGAAAATTTCCTGAAATCCGAGGGACACGAGTTTGAAAAAAGGATCTGCCGCTCTTTCGTTGTTACTTTCCACTCTTTTGACCATTTTTATCCTGTACTGCGAGCCTACATCCGGCAAGTCCCCGGTCAAGGCGGACTTTACCCTCAAGGATTTCGATAACGTGGTGAGTACCGTTTCCCGGTATTACATCGACAAAAACATCGATAAAAACCGCGCGTATCGGGAAGCCGCCATCTACGCTCTCTTGGCCCTTCCTCATTCCATCTATCTCTATCCCGAAAGTTATTTCAAGGAAAGAGAGAAATACGAAGAGAAAGACGAAATTTTTCCGGGCAAAACATTCAAAATTTCGACGGATGATTCCTTCGTTCTTTTCGATCCGGACTACGCAGAAGTCGAAAAGATCCGCGACCGCAAACTGAAAGAGGATGCGAACAAGGCGAAAGTCAGCGACGACGAAGTCAAAAAAATCGTAGAGCGCGAAAAGATCCGCAAAAACGTTCTTTCCTCCAAGTGGGAACAAACCGGTTTTAGTAAAAAAGATTTTGATAGAATTCTCGCGTTCATCGAAACCAATCTCGACAAATACAAGGATTCTCCGTTGAAGGACCCGTTCGGTGAATCGGAAGAAAAAACGAAAGAACCGTTTACGATGAACGACGTGATGCTCGCTGCGGCAAACGGTTATCTTTCCTCTCTCGATCCTCATAGCAACGTATTCCTGCGATCCGCGTGGGAAGAATCGATGGCGAAAATCCAAGACGGAAGTTTCGAAGGAATCGGAGCGATCCTATCCGGCGGAGGAAACAGAGAAGTCGTCGTGGAAAATCCTCTCGAAGGAAGACCCGCGGTCAACGCAGGAATCCGTTCGGGCGACGTGATCCTCGCAGTCGACGGAAAATCGATCAAAGGAATTCTTTTGGATAAGGTCGTAGAAAAGATCAAAGGAAAAAAAGGTTCCAAGGTCGCGCTTACGATTCAAAGAAAGGGAGTTCCGGGAACTCTGCACATCGAAGTCGTACGAGATACGATCGAAATCAAAAACCTGAGCAGTAAACTCATCGAAGGTCACGAACATATCGGTTACATCAAACTCACCGGTTTCGTAAAATCGGAAGACGGTCCTTCCGTAGACCGGGAACTCGTGGATAAGTACAAAGAACTCGAAAAAGAAGCGCAGGCCAAGGGAACCAAACTCAAGGCGGTGATCTTGGATCTTCGAAGCAACGCGGGCGGTTATCTGGATCTTGCGATCGACATCGCGGATATGTTCATCGAAAAGGGTTTGATCGTTTCCACAAAAAGCCCGAACCGTAGTCCCGAAGACGCTTATGCGAAGAATAAGGACATCACCAATTTACCGTTAGCCGTTCTGATCAACGCGAAGTCCGCTTCCGCTTCCGAGATCGTAGCGAGCGCGATCAAACACCACGGCAGAGGTTTGATTCTCGGCGAAAGAACCTTCGGAAAAGCGACGGTTCAAAAACTGATGCCTCTCGGAAACGACTACCTGATCAAACTCACACAGGCGCGTTATTATTCTCCGTCCGGAAACACGATTCAGGTAGTGGGCGTAAAACCGGACATCGATATTTCCTCCGAAGAAGACGGAAGTTTTCCGTTCCGATTCCGCGAGGAAAACATGTGGAATCACCTTTCCGAACTTCCCGCGGAAGCGGAGGAAAAAAGTTCCTTTGACGTGAAAAAACTCGAGGCTTGGGTTCAAAAGAACGGAAAATCCGCCGAGTTCATCGCGGCGCATAAGAACGATCCGATCAAACCGGACTATCAACTGATTCGTTCCTTGGATTATATCGAAGCACTGATCAACACGCAAAAAAAGAAATAACATGCCCCGCATCAAAACGGACTTTTTAGTCTTAGGGAGCGGAATCACGGGCCTCTTTGCGGCCTTGAAACTCGCTCCCTACGGCTCCGTTCTCATCGTCACAAAAAAATCGGACTACGAATCCAACACGAACTACGCGCAGGGCGGAATCGCTTCCGTCTTTGCGGAAGGCGATAAACTTTCAGACCACATAAAAGACACTCTCGAAGCCGGAGCTTGGCTCTGCGATCCGGCGGCCGTTCAAATCCTCGTGGAAGAAGGCCCTCCTTTAGTCAAAGAACTCCTGAACTACGGCGTTCCGTTCAACCTGGAACCTTCGGGAAAGTTCGATTTGTCCCGGGAAGGAGGACACGGAAAAAACCGGATCGTCCACGCACACGACAGAACCGGAAGGGAAATCGAAAAGACCCTTCTTGGAGTCGTCAAACAAAATCGGAATATTCAAATATTAGAATATCATACTTTGGTGGACCTGATCACTCCCCACCATCTGAAACAGAAAGGACTCGTGTGCTACGGGGCTTATGTTCTTTCCAATCATTCCGGAGAAGTGTTCCCGATTCTCGCGAAAGAAACGATCCTTGCGACCGGCGGAGCCGGTCAGGTTTATTCCCATACGACCAATCCTAAGATCGCGACGGGAGACGGAGTAGCCTCCGCATACAGAGCCGGAGCCCTCATCAAAAATATGGAATTCTATCAGTTCCACCCGACCGCCCTCTATCACGAGGACGGAGATTCCTTTTTGATCTCCGAAGCGGTCCGAGGCAAGGGTGCGATCCTCATGAACAAAGACGGGGAACCGTTTATGAAACGGTATCATACGATGGCCGATCTGGCGCCGCGCGACGTGGTGGCAAGGGCCATCGACTCGGAGATGAAAAAACGAGGAGAAGCGCACGTCTATCTCGACATCACACATCTTCCTTCCGATCAAATCAAAGATTCCTTTCCGTCCATCTATGAGAAATGCAAGGAACTCGGAATCGACATCACGACCGATCGAATCCCCGTCGTTCCAGTCGCGCACTTTCTTTGCGGAGGAGTCGCCTCGGATTTGGACGGAAGAACGACGATCCCCAATCTTTCCACGGCCGGAGAAACGGCTTGCACCGGAGTTCACGGAGGAAACCGTCTCGCGTCCAACAGCCTTTTGGAATGTTTGGTGTTTTCGAATCGGATCGCGAAACGGATCTCAAAGGAAAAACCGGAGTTCACAAAGGCTCACGATGAAATTCCTTCTTGGAACAAGGAAGGAATGGTCAATACCGAAGAATGGGTTTTGATCTCTCATGATTTAAGCGAGATCAAAAGCACGATGAGCAACTATGTCGGAATCGTCCGTTCCAATCTTCGATTGGAAAGAGCGAAACGGAGAATGGATCTGATCTACGACGAAGTCAAGGATTACTACAACCGAACGATCATCACGAATCCGTTGATCGAACTTAGAAACCTCGTGATCGTGGCCGAGCTCATCATCCGTTCGGCATTATCCAGAAAGGAAAGTAGAGGACTTCACTTTTCCACGGATTATCCCGAAAACAGAAATCCTTCCAGAATCGATACGGAAATGAGAAACGACAAGATTTCGCTCTGAGGGAGAATTCTTTCGTGAAAGCGCAATTTGTGGGAACTCCTGCGCGGCTCGAGGTTTAGAGAAGAATTTTAAAATCCGAAGAACTTGTGGGAACTCATACATGATTCCGAAATCAAAAGGAGATCGTAGTTACTCGGTGTGGGAACTCCAGCTTTCAAATCAACGACGAAGTTTGGACCGACAAATCAAATGCGAATCAAACCGCGCAACAGTCTAAAACGATCAAATATTCGAATCTTAGAATACGTGACTGAAGTTTACGAAAAGCTGTTTATCTTCCCTTGAAACCGCGTAGTCGATCATGATGATCGTCGCTTGGTTCCAGGCGATCCTCAAACCCAATCCTTGGGAGTATTTGTAGTCCAGTAAACCGGCCTTGTGTTCGTCGTTCCAAACGCGGCCGAAATCCCAAAAAGGAACAAGGTTCAACGCGAAGTATTCCCCGCCGACGGAAAAATCGTAGAACTTCCAGCGCACTTCCACGGTTCCGAAGCCCATGGCGCGTCCTACGAAACGATCCTGTTTGTAACCGCGGAGAGTTCTTAAACCGCCGAGACCGGACACGGTGCTTTCGGTTCCCCAAAGATTTCTATATTCAAAAAACGGAACGTCTCCGTCCGAAATGCCGAAACCGAAACGAGATGCGAGGACGAGTTTCTCGAAGGTTTTCGGAAACGGGCTATAAAAGAATTTCGCGTGTCCGAAATATTTCTGAAAATCAAAATTGGAGCCGATCGTTTTCGTCGCCTTTTCGTACGTCGCTTCCAGGAAAACACCCGAGTTCGGATCGGGTTCAAAATCGCGCGTATCGTAAACCAAACCTACCTTAGCGGTATTCACAAAGCCGCCGTGATAACCGAGGATCTTTCCGGATTCCGCGTCTTCGGTCAATCTCGTCTTTGCGTTGGGAACTTCTCCCGAATTACTGAGAGGAGTCCCGTCAAAAATCGGATCGATGGATTTTACGAACTTACCGTCGTTCGCCTGCACGATGTTATTCGAAAGACGAAATCCTGCCACGAGGCGAACCGTTCCGTGAAAGAAGGAGCGCTCCGTGCTGAAATTCAACTGGGGAGTCTGGATCGTATACCGGTTGTACATACGATCGGTCACGTTGAACGCGGGACCCGCAGGAATACCGGAATACGTCCTTCCGCCGAGTTCGACTGGATCGCCGGGACCTCCCGGTCTTTGATACATAAACGTGGATTCCTGAGAACCGTATTGCGCGTTCGTGACCTGCGGAGCGCCAGGTTGATTCCGTTCCTGATAGGTAAGCGGCTTTAACGTGGATTCCCCCACTCCGAAATACAAGGTGGTCGGAGTGATCGTGAGAAGCGCGTCCGCGCGCAATCTCCACTGCGTGTTCGCGACATACGGCATGTCCAAACTGAGCTGATGATACTGTGCGTTCTTAGTCGTATTAAAATATTGCGCGAAAAAACGAAGACGATACGGAGTATATTCGAAAAATGGATCGGACTTTTTTCCGTTGTTGTACGCGTAAGCCCGAACCCCGTAACCGATCCCTTCATTCGGATCGGAATTGATCAAAGGAAGTCCCGTCGGATACCAGCCTTCCTTTTTGTTATCCAGATCTTTTTTACACATCTGTTTAACTCGGTCGATTTTAAACGGAAGATCCTTTCTTTCTTCCGGCTTATCGCAGCCCGAAAAATTCTCCTGAGCGGAAACTTCAAAGAAGGAAATCAAAGCGCATCCCATACAAAGCAAGAACGGGAAGGTCTTGGAAAGAAATCGGTTGCGAAAGAAACCCTCCTCTTTGGAAAGAATCTTGGAAAGATAAGAATTCGTCTTTGTGTTCTTCTTCGAATGTTTCATAAGTTTTGCACGGAAAGATTGTGAATTTCTAACCGACCCGTCGACGCTGTCAAACCGAATATGATAAAATGCTCACATTTCAATAGAAACAAAAAACTCGCCCTTTGCGCTTTGTCAAAAGGCGAGTCGGTCGTCGTTGTTAAACGACATGAGGAAATTCTTTCCTTAAGGAAGATTTCTCACACAACGAACGAAGTATCTGCTCGTTTTCGCAAACGCGGTATCGTCTCCGAAATGAGTAGCTCCGAAGTTGACCGCACGCGCAGTATCTACGGCTCCTTCCTTTGCCCACGAACTCCAGTAATAATCTTCCACGGTGTTCGGAAACTTCAAGAGAAGCGCGTTCAAACTTCCCGATGCGGTGAGAGCCTTTAACTCCGGATAGGTGGGAAGTCTCCAATCCGAACGGCCCGCCGTACGATCCGCATTGCAGGAAGTGTAAGCTTCGCTGGTTCCGGTAAATCCGGGGGTTTGTCCGACGAGAACAGGAGGCAACGTGATCGTATTGCAATCGTTCAGATTCAAGGAACAATACTGAAACAAAGCCGCGCCGTATCTTCCGATCACGGTCGAAGTGTTGTTGATTCCTTCGCAGTCATACGATCCGTTCTGCCCTACGCGGAGAACTTGTCCTTGCGTACAGATCTTCCACATAAGTCCGGTCGTATTGTTCGTGATCGTTCCGGACGCAGGGTCGGCGGTATATGGACTGAAAAAAACCATTCCCGCAAGAAGAACTTTCGCGTCCTCGTTGATAAAGCCCAGAGTCGTATCGTCCGGTTTTTCCTCGCAATTCGCAAAGAAAGAAAGCGCAATACTGAGTATTAGAATATTCTTATATTTTTTCATGATTTCCTCAGAAAATGTGGTTAAAGTTCATAAATATCTGTTTGTCTTCCTTGGAAACCGCGTAATCCAACATCAGGATCGTACTTTGATTCCAAGCGATTCGAAATCCCATACCACGGGAATATTTATAATCTTTGAGTCCCACGTTGTGTTCGTCGTCCCAAACCCGACCGAAATCCATAAACGGAACCAGGTTCAACGCAAAGTGTTGTCCCGCAACGGTGAAATCGAAGAACTTCCAACGAAGTTCGATGTTTCCCCATCCCATCGCTCTACCGGCAAAACGATCCTGTTTGTAACCGCGCAAGGTTCGGAGGCCTCCGAGACCGGTGATTCCACCCTCGGTCGACCAAAGGTTTCTGTATTCGAAAAAGGGCGCATCCCCGTCCGTCATCCCGAAAGCTCCGCGACCCGCAAGTACGAGTTTATCAAACGTTTTCGGAAACGGGCTGTAGAATACCTTCATCTGAGTGAAATATTTCGAATATTGAAAATCGGAACCCAAGGACTTTGCGACCTTCTCGTACGTCGCTTCCAAGAAAACCCCACGGTTCGGATCCGGTTCCAAATCCCGCGTATCCAATACCATACCGAAACGGACCGAGTTCACATTTCCACCGTTGGCGCCGATGATTCTTCCCGCTTCCGCGTCTTCGGTCACTTTGGTTTTTCCCGCCGGTGCCATACCGGAATTACTGAAAGGAGATCCTTCCGTCAAAGGATCCGTACTTTTTACGAACTGACCGTCAAACGTCTTAACAATGTTTTGCGAAACGCGAAGTCCCGCAACCATACGAACGAGGCCTCCGAAGAAGATATGCTCTCCGCTGATGTTTGCCTGCGGAGAACGAATGTCGTATCGATTGTACATCCGATCCGTTACGCGAAACGCGTCATTGGTAGGAAGTCCCGAATAATTGGCTCCCTGAAACTCGACAGGATCTCCCGGACCGCCCGGTCTTGTGAAATAAATATTCTTTTCCCGATCGTGATAGGTAGCGTTCCGTACGACTTCTCCGCCGGGTTGGTTTCTTTCCTGATATGAAAGTGTTTCGAGAGACTTTTCGCCGATCCCGTAATACAACGTGTTCGGATTCGTATCATAGATCAAATCCCCGCGCAATCTCCACTTCGAATCGAAGATATATGGAGCGTCGAAGCTGATATCTTGATACTGTCTGTTTTTTGTGGTGTTAAAATACTGCGCGAACATCCGAAAGCGATAAGGAGTATATTCAAAAAACGGATCGGACTTTTTTCCGTTGTTGATCAAGAAGACACGGACCCCGTAACCCACACCCACGTTCGGGTCGGAGTTCAAAAGAGGAAGCCCCGTCGGGAACCAACCTTCCTTCTTTTTACAGATGTCTTCGGGTCTCAAACGTCTCATTTCCGAGATTTCAAATGGCAGATCCGTTCTTGGCTTTCGATTGCTATAATCGACAAACGCGAGCTTGGAACAATCCTCTTTGTCTTGCGCATACACCGACCCAGCCGTTAAGGTCAGAGCGAACAGACAGGTTGCAATACTTACGAGTTTCAGAAATTTCTTCATGGATTTCCTATTTCTATATTTCAGAACAAAACGGAAACGGTTCGGCGGCATACTGTCAATAGGATTTTTCCAAGAATTGGGAAATACGTTAGGAAAACTAGGGTCGAATTCCGGTTATTCATAACAATTGATATAATACCTTGGAAAAGAGGAAACATCGATTATGACGGGCGGATGAAATCGAATTGGCTTGAATGAATTTGCTGCGTAGTGATGGTATTCGACTGACAGTCGATTTTTGTTACGTTGTTCTTTGCGTCATACGTCAGTTCCGCATTTGCGATCACGCTTCCATCCGGCTTTGTGGACAATATGCTTACCGGTAATTTTTCCACCGGTTCAAATCCAATTTCCATCGTTACGCCGTTCCCGCTTACACGCCGCACGGATGGAACTCCGTTCGCGTTTAAATACGGTCCTTGATAGCTCACGACCGTATGTCCAACGCTCGTCCCATCTGCAGAATCCATCGTGATATTCGACAACGTTCCGTTCGTCGAGTAGTTGTTGTGAAGTTTCGTTCCATCAGGTAACGTTTCCGTGATTACGGGCGTTGCCGCTACGCGGCCCGGGCTCTCCGCTTCGGTCAAGTTATTGTGTTTATTAGTTCTCATCGCTTCTCAGAAATCCAATAACTTGACCACGCATCGATCCCTAACGCGGGAAACTGACCCTGTTCTTCTTAACTAAGCTTACCACCCAGGCTTATGGATTACTCGACGGCTTGACTGATAAAAGATCATGCAACCCTCTTCATTTTTTAATCGAATTACACAATCATCTCGACATTCCGCATGGAGGGGGTCTATTGCTTTTGAATATTCTGGATATCGACTATCGCATTTTGCCAAACAGCGACCCAAACGAATGTTGCAATTTTTAATTTTTTCTTTATTTGCATTATCAGTATAATTCATTTGTAACCGCCTAACGAACCACAAGCCCACCGTTTTTTGGCAGATCCTCGCAAGAAAGACTTCTCGGTATCGTTTCCCAAGACTTAAAAAGATCTCGTAAATAAGCGTAAGGATCGATACCTGAGATCTTTGCATTTTGAATTAACGAATAGAATCCCGCGCTCGCAGTTGCCCCTTGTGGACAACCGGAGAAGAGCCAGTTTTTTCTACCGATCACAAAAGGACGAATGTCGTTCTCAACGAGATTCGTATCTAATTGCAATTCCGGATGATCCAAAAAGAGAAGCAGTTTTTCCCACTGGCCAGAAAGATAAGAGAGCGCTTTTCCCATAGAAGATTTGGGAGCAACTTCGACGATCCGTTTGTTCATCCAAGAACGAATCTCATCAACGATAGGCTTAGATTCGGATTGCCTGAGTTTCAGATGTTCTTCAGAACTTAAACTTTCTACCTTAGCTTTTGACTCGATTGTATAAAGCTTACCGATTTTCTTTACGATCCATTCTGCTTGCACATTCTTAGAATCGATTTTTAGAATTTCGAAAAATCTCCTCCTCGCATGATTCCAACATCCCGCGTGAAGAATCTTAGATTTAACTTTCAACAAAGAATCGTAAGATTCAAAACCGTCCGTTTGGATGATTCCTTCAAATCCCTGGATCCATTCTTCTAAAAACTTAGCGCTCCGACTCGGCTCATAATGATAGAGAACAACGGGCTTTTCTCTGATGAACCCTCGGATCACCCACATATACGATTTGGATGTATTCAACTTTCCTTCTTCGTTTAACACTTGAAGAATCGTCTCATCGATCTGCAAATACTTCGATTTGAAAAGTTCCCTTCTCACATCCTCGATCATCGGAGAAAGTTTTTCAAAAACTTGAATTGCGGTATTGGAAAGGGTGCTCCTTGAAATATCCACTCCCGATCTCTGGAGAATCCCGGCTTGTCTGTAAAACGGAAGAGCATCCGCAAACTTTTGAGTAAGCGTGTGAGCTAAGAATCCGGAAGAAAGCATACTCTTCTCAGCGATCTGATGGGGAACCGGCGCGATTCTTACGACAGGTAGAGTTTCATCAGAAGTTCCTTCACAATGCTTACACGCATACTTAGGGCGAATATGAACTTCGACTTGTATTTTAGCCGGGATAATATCTAACTTCTCGGACTTGTCTTCTCCGATACGAGTAAGCTCGTGACCACAAGAACAGGTTTTATCAATTTCAGGAATATCATGTAGGATTTCGATTCTTGGAAAGTAGTCCGGGAAAGGTTTTCTTCCCGTCTTCTTTCTTGTATGGCTTTTAACAGGACTAAAAAGACTTTCTTCTTCGGGTTCAGGAGAATCTTCTTGCAAGGAGCTTTCTATTTCGTTAAAAAGAAATCCTTGATCTTTTTCGATCTGACTCCATTTCTCAGTCTTTCTCCCGAAAAGCTGGATCTTCAATCTCTCGATCTGATCCAAATGTTCGGATTCTTTCTGTTTTTGGAGTCGTAATTCTTCCTGATATTTATTATTCTCTAATATAATGATTCTTTTTAGTTCTTCTACATCATCAGGAAGAGAGTTTAGATCCAAAGACATTCGGATTCAGTCTTAATACTTTCTTTTCTTGAGTCAAACATTTTCAACTGACATTCTTGTATTTTAGTTTCTTGTGCTCTTTGAAAAAATCGATCCCATTCAATAGCCAATGAAACCTTTCAACGGGTATTTTATGCACTTCCTCCTCTGAGTTCGGCCACGGGAATTTACTCTCTTCCAGTCTCTTCTGCCAAAGGCAAAACCCGCTCTTATCCCAGTAGAGCATCTTCAGTTTATCTTTCTTGCGATTGCAGAAGAGAAAGACGCTCGCCGAATACGGATCTTTTTTCATCTTTCCTTCTACGATTACAGAGAGCGTATTGATCGATTTCCTTAAATCCGTCGCCCCAGGTCGAAGATACACTTTTCTGTTTCCGGGATTTAACTCCATCGTCCTAAACTAAACTGAACGTTTACTTGGAGCGATGCCTTCCCCGACGTATCTATCTTTAGGGTCAAAAATTCGGCTTCTACCAATGACTGAGAATTTGTCGAGGAAGGAGGAATTTCTACAAAGTCGTTCTTCTCTGAATGCTTAGAACGTCTCTCCCAATGATATCGAAACGTCGTGTATTTGAGGTGTCTTTCTTTACAATACTGAGGCTGGGAAAGTCCACTCTTTGAAAAGTCATCAAACTCTTTGGGCCAATCTATTTTCGTTTTTTTCATCAAAGACAGTTTACAACATTTATACGATTAGAAAAAGGTGCGGTTGTTTAGGCGCTTACGTTCCTCGAAATCATGTTCCCGCTTGCATCGTATCCGTAATTCAGAGTTCCCGTGCTCGGACTGTTGGCAGTCGTCACCGCATTTGCGTGCGTTCCATCCCCGTAGCTCAAGGTATATGCGCCTTTTTGCGTTAAGTTTCCGTTTGTTGCAAAGTTGTAATTCTGTGTTCCGTATTTTCCAGTTGCCTGTGTGACTCGATTCAAATTGTCCAATGTAAAGTTTTGTGTTCTACTTGGATTCAACTTGTCGTCGATTTTTGTCAGGTTGTTCTTTGCGTCATACGTTAGTTCCGCATTCGCAATCACGCTTCCATCCGGCTTTGTGGACAATATGCTTACCGGTAATTTTTCCACCGCTTCAAATCCGATTTCCATCGTCACACCGTTCCCGCTTACACGCCGCACGGACGGAACTCCGTTCGCGTTTAAATACGGTCCTTGATAGCTCACGACCGTATGTCCAACGCTCGTCCCATCTGCAGAATCCATCGTGATATTCGACAACGTTCCGTTCGTCGAGTAGTTGTTGTGAAGTTTCGTTCCATCAGGTAACGTTTCCGTGATTACGGGCGCTGCCGCTACGCGGCCCGGGCTCTCCGCTTCGGTCAAGTTATTGTGTTTATTCTTTTTCATCGCTTCCCAGAAATCCAATAACTTGACCACGCATCGATCCCTAACGCGGGAAACAAACTGCTTTCTTTTCGAAGAAAAATCCCTCTTCCTTCGAAAATCGTTGTCAAAGATCAAAAACGATTTCGCTCCGACACAAGACTCGTGCTGAGAGATTTTTGGAAAGTCCGGATATCCGGACTTTTCTTTTTCGCTTTCACAGAGGAGGTGCACTGGATCAGGCAACTTAAACCTAAATTCGAATTGATTTTATGTAAACTGGTGCGTCACACTTTTCTTTATAGTCAAGAATACAGTAATCTCGACACTTCCCTTGCCTGAAATCTTTTCGATTTGGATATAGCCTTAAACACTCTGACTGACAATCGTCTAGCTTCTTGTTGCATTTTTTTACTTTTTCTCGGGTCTTAAAATCTATTTCTTGGCCGATTAAAATCGAAAAATCTTGTGCCACTGACCAAATTAAAATAAAATATAAAATTGTTGCTCTAATTCGCATCTATCTCAATTCGAACATCCTAATACATAAACAGGCCAGCACGCATCATAATAATCAAGCGGCTTAGGAAGCGGACTTACTGCTGCCCTTCGCTCCACACATTCAACAAAGCACTTTCTTTTTGCATAATCATCTCCTCGTCCATCAGACTTTTCATGGATTTCATTTACTATGCTACATTCAAAACATAAGCAAATCAATGTTGGCATCGAAATTAAATTTTTCATTTTAAACCACAATAGTTACAAAATTATAATCCAGACTTTTTACCTTGTCGAGTAAGCACGAAATTCATGATCTCTAGAGGAGCGAAAATATAAATAGCATCCTTCCTTGTCGGCCAATGTATCCGCACATTCATCTTTACATTTTTCTCTCACGGCTTTTTCAAAGTAATGATAGGGGAAATCTTGATTACATTTCTTAAAACAACTATCTAACTTTATACCACATTGCTTCAAGAATACCGAATGTTCGCTTTGGACGATTTTTTCAGTCACACTGCGATTTGGATAATCTTCTGATTTAATTTTCAACTCCGAACTACATCCAAAAAGTAGCACTAAGGTTACTACAAATTGCATAACGAGTCCCCTCATCTCATTTATTTGAACTTAAGGGAATTGCATTATTCTCACCTGGACAGCTCAATTCTTTTGTAATATATGGAAGACAGCTTAGTACAAGAATATCGAACGGATCGACTTTTGAGGAAGCCGACTCCTTAGAAAGTTCATATGTAAGTAAGCAATTTTTTAAAGATTCAGAACTGTCCGAATAACATTTTTGCCTCTCAGTTACGCAATTTAAATATAAGGCGAAAGGCAACATCAATAATATACATTTGTATTTCTTCATTTTGAATCCCCTTCAAAGCCACAAGCGTGGCCTTCTTTTATTTTATAATAATAACAAAGCATAGCTAATTTTCCTTTATTGTCATCTTCTGAAGTCGGCCTAATTTTCCAGTCCCACCATCCAGTAGCGAACATAGGGATTGGATCTCTATTAAATTGGTCTTCCTCGCGCTTATAAATAAGACTCGCAGCAAGCCCCAATACTCTACAAAAGTTTTCACCATAAGCTTTTATGCATTCATCCTTTGTAGAATAAGCTCGAACATAAGTCCAAGCCAACCCCTTGGCAGTTAAACCATATTCACCACTTCCATGATTCATCCATCTATTCATCTTATCTATACCGAGAAGCTGTTTTCCATTTATACTCTTTCCATCAAAATAGTATCTCCCTTTTCCGGCAAAAGTCGCATTGTGAAAAAACCGATTCCCGCCAGTCGAGATTCCTCTCGCACTCAAACGCTTGTCCATCCCCTTAGAATTAAAATCCTTCCCAATCGCATGACCGATAATTCGATTCACCATGTGCATCAAACCCGAACCGCTGAGATGCCCACTCGGATCACGGTAGTTCACAGGATTCCCATCAACATACATATAACGATTCATTCCACTCGTTGATTCAGGAACAACAATCGAGTCCGCTTGTAAAAATCTTCCTAATATAGGTTCGTAGTATCTCGACTTGTAATAGTAAAGCCCGGTTTCTTTGTCTTCGATCTGACCGGTGTATTTGTAACGGAATATATCAGGTCCGTAAGAGTCGGTTCGGTTGATAGAACCGTAAGGCTCGTAAGATACGTAACTCACTCCGGGTTCAGGTCCGCTCGCAGGGTTTCCGTATCCGTCCGTTATCATGTTGATTGAACCAAGATGATCCGGGTGATAGAAATACATTCCGTTCACTGGTGTTCCACCGATATTGCCTCCCCCTGTCGTTCCTGCATTTGGGTTTTGAATGCTCGGTGTTCCCGGATTTACATTCGCTCCCATTGCCAACACCCAAGGAGGATCGCCTTCTTTGCCTCCGGAACCAGGTAAAACTCCACAACCCGGAATCGATGTTACGACAAACAGTGCTACGAGCGCCGCTGGAGTTCCAACACCTTGCCAGGAAAGTCTTTGGAGTAGTTCGTTCCCCTTCAAGAAATAAGGGTAGGAAAGATAAAGAACGGTTAAAAGAAGCAAAAAGTAAAACGCGTTGTAAACTTTTGTGGGAACTCCTTCTTGGAATAACTCCGAGTAGCCGAATACGGAACTTACTCGGTCCTTGATTCGGTTTTCGTAATAGTCTACACAGTCAATCGCTACGTCCTTACAGAACGAATTTGTAAGAGTTCCCACAAAAATGGAAACTTTCGATCCTTTCGAGCCATCGTCACTCCCTGTAATTCTTCCGACAAACAATGCAATTGAGTTTTTACTTGACTCCGGAGTTTCTTCCATTTGGGCCAACTGCAACGTCGCATCATCCCTCGTCCACTGAGCGACTAAGTCTCCTTGCAATCCCCTCACATACAACGTATGTCTCTCCGGTTGGCCGGGATTTCTTACGATCTCGTAACCGGGTGACAACGTATATGTCGTCACAAGGGAAATCTGAGATTCTGACTTGATTCTACTTCCGGCATAGTCGTATGTATTCAAGATCGAACTACTCGTTCCATACTGTGTAATTTCAATCAACTTGCCAAAGCTGTTGTAACGGAGTGTATCCCCGTTCCTCGAAGTCATGTTCCCGCTTGCATCGTATCCGTAGCTCATCGTTCCCGTGCTCGGGCTGTTGGCAGTCGTCACCGCATTGGCATGTGTTCCATCCCCGTAGCTCAAGGTATATGCGCCTTTTTGCGTTAAGTTTCCGTTTGTTGCAAAGTTGTAATTCTGTGTTCCGTATTTTCCAGTTGCCTGTGTGACTCGATTCAAATTGTCCAATGTAAAGTTTTGTGTTCTACTTGGATTCAACTTGTCGTCGATCTTCGTCAGATTGTTCTTTGCGTCATACGTAAGTTCTGTATTCGCGATCACGCTTCCATCCGGCTTTGTGGACAATATACTCACCGGAAGTTTCTCAAGTGGCTCAAATCCGATTTCCATCGTCACACCGTTCCCTCTTACACGCCGCACGGATGGAACTCCGTTCGCGTTTAAATACGGCCCTTGATAGCTCACGACCGTATGTCCCACGCTTGTTCCGTCCGCGCTATCCATCGTGATATTCGACAACGTTCCGTTTGTCGAGTAGTTGTTGTGTAGCTTCGTTCCATCCGGTAACGTTTCCGTAATCGGGCGGTTTAAGGAATCGTAATCCGTTTTAAAGATCGCAACGATGTCATCCACACGTTTTGTCTTTTGAATTTGATTTCCTTTTTGATTGTATCGGAATTCAATCTGACCTGACTCATCCGTAACCTTTGTAAGCCTGCCCAAAGAAAACGGAACCGAAGAATCGTCATATACGAATTGAACGGGAACCTCCGGGCCGTTTGTAGTTTGTGCAGTGTTTCGGCCCATCAGGTCATACGAAAAGTTGACCGACTTCCCTCTCGCATCCGTTTGTCTCGAAAGTCTCCCATTCGCATCGTATGAATAGGAAATAGTTCCCGAATTCGGATCTTGAGTCGAAGTTCTTTGTCCAACCGAGTTGTAACCGAAACTTGTAACAAGTCCGCTCGGGTCGGTAATACTCGCATATCCGCCAAACGGGGAATAGGCGTATTGGATCGTTCTTCCCTGCACCGTCTTGCTCGTCACCTGACCCAGTGCGTTCTTAGTAATCGATTCTGACTTCGTCTGCCCGTCGGGATAGATCGTGTTCTTCGTTTCGGTAAGTCCCGAACGAGTAATGTTTGTCTGAATCGTTCCCAAAGAATGAGGCTCCGTAATCGTCGACAATTCTCCGTCCGGATCGTTGTATTGATACAGCGTATATTGAGGAGCAATGTTTGAATAATACTCGTTCGACTTTTTAATCAGTTGTCCTTTGTTGTAATCGTAAAAACTTTCTTCGATCGAAAGAATTCCGCTCACCGCAGTGTTACTTTCGGTCCGAATCGTATTCCCAAGCGGATCGATATATTTCGTAGTCGTGCTCGTATTGCCGCTCGTTGTATCGATCGTATTCTTAGTCACAGATTCGTTGTTGCTCAGTGTTGTTAGGTCATAGAGTCCGGTATTGTTATACACATACGTTTCGTTCGCACTCGATTCGCCGGGATACGTTACGCTCAAAATTCGACCATACGCATCATAGCCAAAACCGGGCGTTGTTGCTTCGCAACCCGGGCTCTCCGCTTCGGTCAAGTTATTGTGTTTTTTCTTTCTCATCATATTTACGAAACTTCAATAACTTGACCACGCTCGATCCCTAACGCTGAAAACAGACTTTTTTCTTTTCGAAGGACGGTCCCCTTCCTTCGAAAATCGTTGTAAAAGATCTAACAAACTTCGCTCCGCACCGCTGGTGCAGTCGAAATCATTCCTTCAATATTTTCGGAAAATCCGGTCCTTTTATCTAAGCATTCAAGATTCTGAATACATTGTAAACTCTTTTCAAGAATTTTTAAAAAGATTCTCTGTTTGTCTGCAAAATCAAACGAAAAGTTCTTCGGGAAATTCATCACATCTACTCACATTCGGAGGTCACTTAGTGAATATTTCACTTAACACAAGTTTTTTTACTAAGTAGATATAGATAACTTTGCACTAAGGACGAATCCAGCCGCGATATCGGTCTGATCGAAAAGTTTGATAATGAATAATACATCCGTCCAAGTGTTCAACACTTGCAACACATGAGTCTCGACATTTTCCTCTATTAGGACGAACGGTGCTTAAATCAGGATACTCAGAATCACAAGACTTCAGACATTTATCTAATTTTATATTACATTCTTTAATTTTTTCTATTTCTCTTCTTGAAGGGCTTTTTTTATTAACTGTATCAGAATACCGCTCCGATTTTGATAATTCGTCTGTAGTCTCACAATTTAAAACGAACGATACAAAACCTGCCATCAAGATCAGGTATATTGCTCTAATCTTTACATGTCGATTTCGATAATTGTAATAGGAGGCAAGCATCTAAATGACTTTTATTGTAATCGGAGCCAGCTTCGGGCGCTGCAAATAGAACTGGAAGGCATACACCTTCAAACAAAAGATCCTTCTGCTCTTTACAAGAAGAATCTATACCGACTCTTCCGCAAGAACAAAGAACAAAGAACAAAATTATTCTTACAAGATAATCAATCAATGTAAGAATTTTTATTTTTAACATATAAATTATTCTCCTGAAGTCGCCTGGCAAAAAGAATATACTAGAAATATCGAAGAAATAATATCAACTTCTTTACTAGATCTTCTAATCGAACCATCCGTTCCAGCGATGCCGCCGTGATTATAATAGTATTCTCCAGTATAATATCCCTCGCTTAATGTTTTAGAGGATTTACAATTAACGTTTCCACCCTTTGTGAAAAAGGAAGAAATTCTCTGTCCGGGATTAAAATTCGAATCGATCATACCTCGCAAGGGTTCGGACAATCTATCATGCTTTGCTGAATAGGATTTCATTACCATTAAATTAGCAACAAATAATACAGCGCAAGCATCGGCACCCAAAGAATCAGCGCAAGCCTTTGACTTAGACCAGGAAGCGATTAGTTGACCACTTTGATAGTTGGCCGTATTTTGTACATCGTTACCCATAAAGTTCCGCCACCATGAACCAATCTTGCGCTGGCTAAAAATGGTATTTCCAACATCCCAATAATACCTGCCTTTTTTAACAAAAGTCGCATTGTGAAAAAACCGATTCCCGCCAGTCGAGATTCCTCTCGCACTCAAACGCTTGTCCATCCCCTTAGAATTAAAATCCTTCCCCATCGCATGACCGATAATTCGATTCACCATGTGCATAATACCAGGCCCAGTGAGATGCCCACTCGGATCACGGTAGTTCACAGGGTTTCCGTCAACATACATATAACGATTCATTCCACTCGTTGATTCAGGAACAACAATCGAGTCCGCTTGTAAAAACCTTCCTAATATTGGTTCGTAGTATCTCGACTTGTAATAGTAAAGCCCGGTTTCTTTGTCTTCAATCTGACCGGTGTATTTGTAACGGAATATATCAGGTCCGTAAGAATCGTTTCGGTTGATAGAACCGTAAGGCTCGTAAGATACGTAACTCACTCCAGGTTCAGGTCCGCTCGCAGGGTTTCCGTATCCGTCCGTTATCATGTTGATTGAACCAAGATGATCCGGGTGATAGAAATACATTCCGTTCACTGGTGTTCCACCGATATTGCCTCCCCCTGTCGTTCCTGCATTTGGGTTTTGAATGCTCGGTGTTCCCGGATTTACATTCGCTCCCATTGCCAACACCCAAGGAGGATCGCCTTCTTTGCCTCCAGAACCAGGTAAAACTCCACAACCCGGAATCGATGTTACGACAAACAGTGCTACGAGCGCCGCTGGAGTTCCAACACCCTGCCAGGAAAGTCTTTGGAGTAGTTCGTTCCCCTTCAAGAAATAAGGGTAAGAAAGATAAAGAACGGTTAAAAGAAGCAAAAAGTAGAAGGCGTTGTAAACTTTTGTGGGAACTCCCTCTTGGAAAAGTTCCGAGTAACCGAAGACGGAAGAAAGTCGGTCCTTGATTCGGTTCTTGTAATAGTTCCCACAATCAATTGCTACGTCCTTGCAGAACGGATTTGTAAGAGTTCCCACAAAAATGGAAACTTTCGATCCTTTCGAGCCATCATCACTCCCTGTAATTCTTCCGACAAACAATGCAATTGAGTTTTTACTTGACTCCGGAGTTCCTTCCGTTTGAGCCAACTGCAACGTTGCATCTTCTCGCGTCCACTGTGCGACTAAGTCTCCCTGCAATCCCCTCACATACAATGTATGCCTTTCCGGTTGGCCGGGATTTCTTACGATCTCGTAGTTCGGTCCCAACGTATATGTCGTCACAAGGGAAATCTGAGATTCTGACTTGATTCTACTTCCGGCATAGTCGTATGTATTCAAGATCGAACTACTCGTTCCATACGGTGTAATTTCAATCAACTTGCCATAGCTGTTGTAACGGAGTGTATCCCCGTTCCTCGAAGTCATGTTCCCGCTTGCATCGTATCCGTAATTCATCGTTCCCGTGCTCGGGCTGTTTGCAGTCGTCACCGCATTCGCGTGCGTTCCATCCCCATATCCTAAAGTATATGCGCCTTTTTGCGTTAAGTTTCCACTTGCAGAAAAATTGTAGTTCTGTGTTCCGTATTTCCCCGTCGCTTGCGTCACTCGATTCAAATTGTCTAATGTAAAGTTCTGAGTTCTGCTTGGATTAAGTCTGTCATCGATTTTCGTTAGGTTGTTTTTTGCATCATACGTCAGTTCCGTATTCGCAATCACGCTTCCATCCGGCTTTGTGGAAAGAATACTTACCGGTAATTTTTCCAACGGTTCGAATCCGATTTCCATCGTTACGCCATTGCCGGATACGCGCCGGACGGATGGAACTCCGCTTGCGTTTAGATAAGGCCCTTGATAGCTTACGACTGTATGTCCCACGCTTGTTCCGTCCGCGCTATCCATCGTGATATTCGACAACGTTCCGTTTGTCGAGTAGTTGTTGTGTAGCTTCGTTCCATCCGGTAACGTTTCCGTAATCGGGCGGTTTAAGGAATCGTAATCCGTTTTAAAGATCGCAACGATGTCATCCACACGTTTTGTCTTTTGAATTTGATTTCCTTTTTGATTGTATCGGAATTCAATCTGACCTGACTCATCCGTAACCTTTGTAAGCCTGCCCAAAGAAAACGGAACCGAAGAATCGTCATATACGAATTGAACGGGAACCTCCGGGCCGTTTGTAGTTTGTGCAGTGTTTCGGCCCATCAGGTCATACGAAAAGTTGACCGACTTCCCTCTCGCATCCGTTTGTCTCGAAAGTCTCCCATTCGCATCGTATGAATAGGAAATAGTTCCCGAATTCGGATCTTGAGTCGAAGTTCTTTGTCCAACCGAGTTGTAACCGAAACTTGTAACAAGTCCGCTCGGGTCGGTAATACTCGCATATCCGCCAAACGGGGAATAGGCGTATTGGATCGTTCTTCCCTGCACCGTCTTGCTCGTCACCTGACCCAGTGCGTTCTTAGTAATCGATTCTGACTTCGTCTGCCCGTCGGGATAGATCGTGTTCTTCGTTTCGGTAAGTCCCGAACGAGTAATGTTTGTCTGAATCGTTCCCAAAGAATGAGGCTCCGTAATCGTCGACAATTCTCCGTCCGGATCGTTGTATTGATACAGCGTATATTGAGGAGCAATGTTTGAATAATACTCGTTCGACTTTTTAATCAGTTGTCCTTTGTTGTAATCGTAAAAACTTTCTTCGATCGAAAGAATTCCGCTCACCGCAGTGTTACTTTCGGTCCGAATCGTATTCCCAAGCGGATCGATATATTTCGTAGTCGTGCTCGTATTGCCGCTCGTTGTATCGATCGTATTCTTAGTCACAGATTCGTTGTTGCTCAGTGTTGTTAGGTCATAGAGTCCGGTATTGTTATACACATACGTTTCGTTCGCACTCGATTCGCCGGGATACGTTACGCTCAAAATTCGACCATACGCATCATACGTTTTAGAATGAGTCGCACCGTTCGGATCGGTGGACGAAATCTCAACCCCAAGTTCCGTATCGAAAACATTCGTCGAAACATGTCCAAGCGCATTCGTTTTCGTGACGGGATAAAAATTTAAGGTAGAATCATACGCAATCGTGCTCACTGCACCGGACGATTCCGTAATCGAAATCACATTACCGAAAGAGTCATACGCAAAGTTAGAAGCCAACGAAAATCCGCTGGACGCAAATTGAGTCTGCGTAACGACGTTGTCTCCGGAATAGGTTCGCAAAGTATCGCTGACAAGCGTTCCGTCTACGATCTTCTTCGTCCTAACAACCCTTCCGATTCTCCAAACGGAAGCGTCATGCGAATACTGAGTCGTATTCGTAATCGTGTTCGAACCGAAATCTTCGGTAGTGCTCGTATTAAACCCGAACGAGTCATATGCAAACGTTTTTAAAACCGAAGTCGTCAAAACACCGTTGTTATAATCGTTCGACACGACGTTACCCGGAACGGCAATCTCCGTTCCGAACGGATTCGGAAAACTAAAGGAAGAATTCGTGGTCGAACTCATGAGATTTCCTAACGCATTGTAACTTCTTTCCGATTGAGGAAATCCCGCCAAACGGTAATCGTTTTGAAAATAATCGGTGATCGAATAAAAGTTTGTTCCAAGATCCGTTTCTTTTACGGAGGCAAAACCCAAACCTCTGGAAACAGATCTCGAACCTAAAAAGTATCTTTGGTTTGTATATTGATAACTCGAATTCTTTACGATCCCCGCTCCCAATTCTTGCGTAGTCGAGACCGCAAGAAAGCCCGGTCCGACGCTTGGAATATTCGGATAATTCCCCGAACCCACGCTCACCGCGCCCGTATGAGCATCCTTGAGTTGATATTGAACCAAGGATCTCTGACCGCCTGAGTTGTTCGAAGTGGAAAGAATCATATCTTCGCCCGAACTCCTCGCTTGATTGTAACGAAACGAAACCGCTCCATACGTCTTATCCACGTTTACAAAACCGACCGTAAGATCGGAAATACCGTCGTTGTTCAAATCGTTCAGCCAGATCTGATACGTATCGGACCGCTCCGTGCCGTTTGCTTCCGTATATTCGTTAAGGGAGAATCCTCCGAAGGAATACGAGTTGTTTCTTGCAAACGATCCGTCTCCAAGCGAAAGATACGTTTCATACCGCGAATTCTCCTTATTCATCAAAACCAAATCCGGCAACCCGTCGCCGTTTACGTCGCCGAAATTAAACTGAACGAGCTTTGAAGAATCACCCGAGTTGAGTCCGCTATAAACGGGACTTGCAAAATCACCTCCCCGAAAAAGAGAAACCGCAATCTGCGTCCCGGTAAACGTAACGAAATCTAAATTCCCGTCTCCGTTTACGTCGGCCACGGTGCTCTTATTCGGATCGATCGAACCGCCGAGAGAATAAACCCGAACCGAAGAAGTTCCGTTTGAAAGATGGAACGATCTTACCTTTAAAGTATAAAACGCGCCGCCTTGACCCGACGCCGCAATCGCACCGATTTGAGAAGCGATCACCTGACTTTGCTGAGCTAAAGGATTGATACGACTGCTTGTAATCGTTTGCAAATCGTTGGAATACACTGCCGCATCGGAAGGTGTAAGACTTGCGCCATTATTCGAACCTTGAAGAGCCCAAATTGTAAAAAGACAACCTAAACCGCAGTTGTTATTGTAAAAATCGATTAAAAATTGAAACTCAATAGGATTGATTGCCCCGTTGTTACCGGCCGCGATCAAATCAACAACAGCCTGCGCTCGATAATATTCCTGTTGAATGGTATCCATTTGACTTGAAAGCGCGTCTCTTTGAGCCTTTAGTCCGATAAGAGCGGAGTTATCGTAATTTTGCACCAATTGAACGTGATCGGCTTTTCCGTCCCCGTTGAAATCCAGCATAAAGTTCAAAAAGAAATCGGCATCCCCTGCGATGTTGATCGCGTTATCGAAGTAGGTTTTACGATTGATATAAATCGAAAAGGCTCCTCCGTTGTAGTGAACAAAGTCGACGAGTTCGTCGCCGTTGACGTCCGCAAAAAAATCTCTCAGAGATTTGTCGTTTGCGATCGGAGTCGGATTCTTCGCCGAGTATTCGAACTTGTATTCGTACGGACTGAATTGAGTCATATTTCGAACAGCACCGTCTATATTCACATTTCCGAATACAACGGGAGAAGAAAAACCGCTTCCGGTTGAATACACAGCCCAAAGTTTACCGCCCGATTCATACCCGAAATCCGTACGACCGTCTCCGTTTAAATCCGCCGTCTGAAAATACGTGTTATAATAAATCGGAAGATTTGCACTGTTAATGTTTCCGGAAGAAGGCGAACCCGCTCGAAGAATATTGGCGGACAAATGAACCGAACCGGAACTCTCAACTCCGTTTAAAGAAACGAAATCACCGATCCCGTCTCCATTGATGTCCATGGGAATCCAGGCGACTAACGCGGCATCATTCCCATTTAAACAACCATTGATCCCTCCCCATCCACCGAAAGAAACGCACGCGCCTGCAACATAAGCAAATACGTCCGGATTTCCTCCCGTACAAGGAAGATACGCGGCGCAAAGACAAGCCGCTAACCCAAGATTACAAGCGTTGCGATCGGGAACCGGCATACGAACGACATACTGCATATCCAAGTCCACGTTGATGTCCTTTGCAGTCGGGTGATACGGAAGTTCTTGATTGAAATAAACGTTTGCAATGTCCATGATTGCATCCGGAATATAAACCGACATGGGAAAAAGATTGGATCGGTTGACCGAATCCACTCCGGAAACCGAAAACTGGCCCGCATGATCTGAATATGTAAAACTAAGATCGTCGTAGCTTTCCGAACCAAAGGCGTTGCTACCGGATCTTTTAATGGTTTGCAGAAGGGAGCGATGCGTAACGGGACCGTATCCGTACTCAAAATCGTATTTACGAAACGAACTTCCCGCAATCGAAACCTCGATCGAATCGAGCCTCTTTTGCGTTCTAACGATCGAACCTTGCGAATAATTCGGATATTTATCGTTTCTATTTTCAAAAGTAAAATCGATCGTTCTGTTATTGTAGGAAATTCTTTGCGGATAATAATCTCCGCTTGTGGAATCAGCCGGGGTGTAAGTGACGTTGTATCCGTTTCCGAAAGAATCTTCTTCTCTATTCAACGCCCATTCTCGTAAAGAGCCCGCCCCTCTTCCGATCGCCGAAATTCTCGAATCCGCTGTGCCGCCGAAACTATCTCGTATGCCGTCTTCTGCTTGAAAAAACAAAGAACATGGCCCATCCCCGCATGCTCCTTTCGGAACAAAACGAATCCAGGATTCTTTTCTGGAATGAAATTCGGATCGGTTTCCGCTAACGTCCACGAGTTCACCGGCAAGCGAGGAAACAAATTGATCGGTTCCGTTGTATTGGATTCCGTAGGAAGGATTTCTGGAAATCGTATGAATTCCGTTCAAACTCCAACCCATTCCGACGATACCGTTGCCGCCGTTCGAGTTGTAAGAGAGGGAAAGATCCGGAATCACGCCTTTGGTACCGGGCGGAAGCTCGATGGAGAATGACGTAGAAGCGGAGCCGTCTTCGTTCGCCTGAATGACTGGTAGCTTTTGCGGAATTCCTGTGGTAAAGGCTGAAGCGACCGCGCTGAAAAAATTTCGAACTCCCCCGACAAACGAAAAGTTCAAAATAAACAAAATTGAAATACCGAAAATAAGAGTTCTAACAATACGAAATTTCATCAGTAGCCCCGATCATCTATTTCACAATCGCACCTGTTTCTAAAGAGCATTTGTCCCTAAAGCTGCATAGTTTTGCGACTATTTTGTCACTACTACAAAACTCTCACGTATTTGATATTATTTTTTCGATTTTAAAAATCTTAAACAATTTTTGAATTATAATAAATCTTAAAACAGTATTTAGGTAAAACCCGCAACTAAATCTTAAAGTTATAACTTGATATTCAACGAACGACCATTCGATTAAAACAATTTCTTTATTCAATTTACAAAAAAGACACACTTTCCATTCCTGGAATGAGTTATTTCTGGAAAATTTCAGTGAAGAAAATCTATATTCTCTTTTTTGCATGTGTTTTGTCTTTAACCGCCCCTCGGTTCGCCTCGGAACTACTCCTAAAAAACGGAGAAGCCTACTTAATCGAAGAAATTAACGAAAGCGCGGATGTCGTGACACTCCGCTGGAAGGGGCGACAATACCGAATTCCAAAGTCCGAGATCCAAAGAATCGACTACCAAAAGAAAGGCCCGGAAATTTCTTACAGTTATTCCGAATTCCGATTAACGGATGGAAGTTCGATACGCGGAATCATAGTAGAACGCAAAAAGGATCGTTTGATCTTTCGAACCGATCTCGGTTTTGTAGAAGTGGAAAAATCCAAAATTCAAAACCTAAGCTCCGGTTCATTGGAAAATGAAACCGAAACTCCCGATTTACCGGAAAAGTATCTGTCGGGTCGATCGGGCGAAAACCGACTTTTTGTAGGAGGAAGCGTTCTCTTTCAAGCAAATCACGGGCAATGGAGCAGTACAAATCCAGGCACCGGCGGATTCGGACTTTTTATCGAAAAAGGATTCTTAAACCATCCGCTTTGGTTTTTCGGTTTTCTTTCCGAATATTCATACGCGCCTTCCGCCCAAGGCTCCATTACACTTTGGAATCAATCGGGCTATATCGGCAAACAGTGGGGATCGTTTGCGCCGTATTTCCTAGCGGGTGGCGGTGTTACCGGTGTTCAATGGGCGCACAATTCCAAATCTCAAAGCGGAATCGATCCCGAAATTTTAGGAGAATTCGGTTGGGCCTGGGAATTCGGAAACGGTTCCAGGCTCCGGGTCGGTGTTCGATCCCAATGCACGTTTGAATCGGCTGATTCACTTTGTCGATCCGGTCTTCGTATTTCTTGGGGGTTGTTGTTATGATTCTACTTCAAAATTTGAGAATGTGGGAGCTCATACGATTTAAAAGCAAGATCTCTTCTACGATCCTGCAAAACGTAAGAGTTCCCACAGATTACGTCACATCGTGCAAATTCGAACAAACCTATCCTACAAAGCAAGCGTATGAGTTCCAACATTTTAAAATGTTCCGTCACATCGAGAATCGATTTCGCAATTCGAATCAATTTCTTTCCAAAACCAAAAGGAACACAACGGCTCGATCAAAAATAAAATCCATCATTCAAAAAGTAAAATATTCGATTTATCTTCTATGCATAAACCTTTTCGTTTTTTTACTCTCAAATTGCCAAAACTCCCCTCTCTCTAAGATCCACGATCAGGAGACAGCAAAAGTAACGTTAGCGGGCGTCACTCAACTCGGACCGCGATCCGCTACGATTTCTTGGGAATGTTCCGCGTCTTTACCGGGTTCGATCATTTACGGAAAAGCCGGAATTGAATCGGCGGCCACAAGTTTAGAAAACTCCAAAATTCATTCTATGACTCTTTCCAACTTAGATTCTAACACGGACTACCTGGCTTATGTATTTTGTTCTTCGGACGTAGAGAATTTGCAAGGAGTTCCACTTGCGTTCAAAACCTGGGTCAGCGATTTTCCGAATCGAACTCGCGGACTTTGGATCGTGGGCGGAATCGGTGCCGATGCCGCTCCGGTTTCTCAAATCGATTTTTATGATCCCGTAACTTCAACTTGGTTTCCGGCGGCAACTTCGGTCCCTACTCCTCGCGCATTTGCAAACGTTGTCTCTCACAATGAAAAAATTTATGTCATCGGCGGCCTTGAAAGACAAGCCGGTGTTTACGTTGCCTCTAAAAAAGTAGAAGCTTACGACCCGTATTCGGAAAAGTGGACTACACTTTCCGATCTTCCCACCGCCAACCAAGGCGGGGTCATTGCAAGCGTCGGAGAAGAAATCTTTATCATCGCGGGAACTACGACGACTGACATGACGACCGGAACTGTAATCAATACAGTTTTACGATTCTATCCCGGACTTGGAACCTCCGGAATTTGGCAAAGTTATACATCCTTGACCGCGATCTTTTCGAGAGTGGATATGAGCGGTTGCGGACTCAACGGTTCCATTCTTTTTACGGGTGGAAGATTTACGAACGACGGCTCCTCTCAAGCAACGTCAGACGCGTATGTCCCTTCCATCAATTCAACATCGAGCGCGGGAGAGCCTTCGATCAATCTTGCAAGACACGGAGCGGGTTCCGCCTGCGTAAAACCTTTAAGTTCCGACCCTTACGCGACGGATCCGGAATGGTTCGCAGTCATCGGCGGTTCCACCGGAACGAGCACGCTGCAGCCCGTTGGTTCAATTACTCCATCCAACAGAACGGACTTTTTTCAAATCGGTTCGGGTGCGTTTACGATCGGACCGATTCTTCCTGCCTCGGTTTATTTTCCCGGTGTCCAAGCCTCGTACGAGACACGAAAACTTTTCGTCTTTGGAGGAGCAAGCGCATTGAACATTCCTACAGATTCCGTTTACTCGATCGGTCTTCAAAATCCAATAGCAAGCACTTGGTCGCTGGATTCTCAGAAAATGCCAAGGGCGCGCTACGCTCACAAAGCAATTCGGATCGACAGGTGATTCTTTATGAAATCAATATTGCAAATTATTCTCCATTCCTTACTCCTTCTCATTCTTTCATTTGGTTTGTCCTCTGAAGAAAACGTGATAGCCGGAAGTCATGAAGACGGAGAAAAGCTCTTAGAAGAAAACCAATATATAAAAGCGGAAAGCCTCGCAATCTCTCTACTCACAAACAACCCCTCCGATCCGAAAGCCGAATTCATTCTTACCAGAGCTTGGATCGGAATCGCAAAAGAAGAAAAGAAACGCGGGAATTACGACCGAGCAAAACAATTTTTCCAGAAAGCATATCTAAAATGGCCTTTGAATCAAGAATTGAAAGCGGAGATTGAATCGATCGGTAAACGAGCGCATCAAAGATCGATCAACCCTACTTCTTACAATCCAAGTTCGCGCCAGGGAAACACGATCATTCTTTTGGATTCGGAGATCTACGGTTCGATTCAAGAGATCAAAGAGGAATTGAATTTCATATTGTCTCAGTCGAAGTCGTTTCGAGAAGGAGCCGAGCACTTTACTTCTAAGGAAAGATTGTATCAGACAGCGATCGGCATTCTCGCTCTCTTTTCATTAGTAAACTTGGTTTTAACGTTTTTGGTGTGGAGAAAAAAATAACTTCGAAGAAAAAAGGAGGGGAGTTTCGATATTTTTATCTCGATTGTTTTCGGGAACCCTTCCATTCTTTCGCGATGCGACAAACCGGAAACACGCTTTAAAAGGTCTGCAAACAAAAGAGATCCATTTTTTTTGAACTTACGTAAGGAGAAGGATTCAAATATCGGCTGTCAACATCTCCCTAATAACGAATCGAATCAATCGAGGACGCAAAACCGCCTCCGACGTTTCCTCGGAAGGCGGACCATTTGAAACATTCAAAATTCCTAAAGTTACTTTGCGATCAACGGCGGCAAGACGAACAACGCCCTTTCGTTCACTAACCCAGATTCAATTTCAAAATCACGTCGTCTTGGGAAACCATCGAACCTTCTCCGGCCAAAACTTCTTCCACCGTTCCTTCGCCCGGAGAAAGAATATTGTTTTCCATCTTCATCGCTTCCACGATCGCAAGCACGGTTCCTTTTTTTACCGAAGATCCGGGAGAAACCAAAACACGGATGACCTTGCCCGGCATCGGACTTTTGATCAAACCGCCGCTTCCCTCTTCCAGATGAATTTCGCGGTTGGACAATACGACTTTGGTATTCCAGCCTTTGTAGTGGATAAAGATCTGGTTTCCCTTCCGGAGAATTCTCCAGTGATTGCCCGGACCCGAAAAAAGCCCGTTGCCTTCGCTCTGAAAATTTCTGGATATCCGAAAATCGTGAACGACACCGTCTAACACGATCGATACGGATGTGTCTCCGGGAGAATTGGATCGAACTCGAACGGGAATTTCTTCTTCCCTATGTCTAAAACGAAAATTCTCCTCGATCACCAGAAACCTCCCTGCCCTACGGCCTCCCAAATTCCTTGGGATTTTTTCTTTTCGGACAACGCGGCGGCCGCAAAGGAAAACGCGTCGGCTTGCACTTCTCGTTCCGGAGCGAAAAGAATCGTCTGTTCTTCGAGAAAGTGAGTGTGCGTCAGTCCTTTCTTAAATTCTTCATGGGAAAGAATTCCGGATAAGTAGAACGTGTTCGTAACAGGCCCGAAGATCACCGTGGACTCGACGGATTCTTTCAAACGGGCGGCGCATTCTTCCCGCGTTTTTCCCCAAGCGATCATCTTGGCGATCATCGGATCGTAATATACTGTGATTTCCGATCCGGTTTCCACCCCCGTATCGACCCGTAAAAACTCCCGATCGGGAAATTCAATATATTCTAATATACCCGTGGACGGTAAAAAATTATTTTCTGGATCTTCGGCGTAGATTCGCGCTTCGATTGCGTGTCCGTTCTGTGTGATTTCTTTTCCTCCGGTTAAATCGGAAAGTTTCTTTCCTTCGGCGACTCGAATCTGCCATTCCACCAAATCTTGTCCGGTGATGTATTCCGTTACGGGATGTTCCACTTGAAGTCTCGTATTCATCTCGAGGAAGTAGAATTTTCCGTCCTTACCCAGAATGAATTCCACCGTTCCGGCGCCGACGTATTGGATCGACTGCGCCGCTTTGACCGCGACCTTGCAGATTTCATCTCGAAGCGCAGCCGGAAGATTCGGCGCGGGAGATTCTTCGATCACCTTTTGATGTCTTCTTTGAATCGAACATTCCCGTTCGAACAAGTGCATTACGTTTCCGTGTTTATCGCCGAACACCTGCACTTCGATATGGCGGGGAGTTTCGATGTATTTTTCGATAAAAACGGTTCCGTCTCCGAAAGCTTTTTGCGCTTCTCTTTGTGCGGACTCAAGGGAAGAAAGAAATTCTCCGGGTTTATAAACCCGCTTCATTCCCTTTCCTCCTCCCCCGGCCGTCGCCTTTATCATCAGAGGATATCCGATCCGTTCGGCTTCCTTTTGAAGCGTCTCCGGATCTTGATTTTGTCCGTTGTATCCCGGAACGACCGGGACACCGGCGGCTTCCATCTTGATCCGGGAGTTGATCTTATCCCCCATCAGCTCCATCGATTCGGGACTCGGTCCGAGGAAAAGAACATTCTCTTTTTCTAATGCTTTTGCGAATTCGGTTTTTTCGGACAAAAATCCGTAACCTGGATGGACGGCTTGCGCTTTCGTTTTACGGATCGCGTCGAGAATATTAGAAATATTTAAATAAGAAGAAGCCGGACTCGGTTCCCCTACATACACCGATTCGTCGGCGAGTTTTACGTGCGGAGAATCCTTGTCCGCGTCCGAATACACGGCCACGGTTTTGATTCCGAGTTTTTGACAAGTGCGGATGACGCGCACCGCAATTTCTCCGCGGTTTGCGATCAGAAGTTTGGAGATCAAGCGGGCACCGATTCCTTTTGGGCCTCGGAGTTCAAAAGCGCGTCGAGCGCCTTTTTTTCGCGGTCCATCGTTTCATATACGAAATCCTTGAATTCTTCCCAAGTCGCGTGTTTTGTCGGATCGTAGGTTCCGATCTGTTTGTATGCGACGACGAATCCTTTCTGCATCGTTTGATATCCTGTGAGTCCTGATTTCAGAACGATCACGACGGGAATCTTATTATCCCACGCGAGTTTGATCATTCCCTTCTGCATATGTTGGATTTCTTCGCTGTAAGAGTTATGACCCTCCGGATAAACGATAAACGAAGCATCCTTCAAACCTTTCAAAAGATTTCTTACCGAGACCGCGATCGTCGCCGCCTTGGAAGATTCGAACACCTGCGATCCCATCGCCTTCATCCACCAATAGGCGATCAGTGTTTTTTTGATCACCTGATTTGCGAGATACGGTTTGTTGATCACGAGACAATCGTACGGAAAGTCGAGTTCGTTGACGTGGTTCACAAAGACCATATGTCCTTTCGTGGGAATTTGAAATTCTCCGATCCGAAAAAAACGGGTTCCCGTCATCCAGCGGATCGCGTCTCCCCAAACCGCGGAACCTTTCAAAAAAGCGGCGTTCTTTTTCTTTTGATTTCCGATCAAAGCGAAGAACAGTCCCGCGATCAAACTCGGGAATGCAAAACTAAAGACGAGGGGCAATGTGATTAAGTAGGTTTTCAGAACGATTCGACGATACGATTTCGGAAAGCGGCCCAAACGGCTTTCCATAAATTTCAATGGGTTCATCGGAAGCAATCTTCTGAAGGAATCCGTTTTTAGAAAAGCTAGTTTTCAAAAGAAAAAGCCCGCTTGTTTGCGGGCTTTTTTTACCGAACACGATTCGGATTACTTGTTGTTCGGAGCTTTGTCTCCCATCAACTGTTTGCGTTTTTCAGGATCCCATTTCAGGAAGATTCTGTTTTTGACTTCGTCGTCGTAGATCTTTTCCAAAACGTCCACTGCGTCTCTGCGGTATTCGTCCGGAATTCTTCTGTCGAACACGGGACTCATTCTATGATCGTATTCCAACGTCGGGTTTTGAGAAAAGTCGTAAGTTACTCCGTTCAACACCACCGGCTCGGAAGATCCCGCCTTTCCTTCGTCGTCTTTGATCGCTTCGGTTTTCGCGTCGCTCTTAAAGAGATAATAGTTGTCATACGGATATTTCAGTTTAAAGATATTGATCGCGTTCGCTCTTGCGTCTCTACAGAGTTGGATCGCCGCGATGTAGTGTTCGATTCTATGCTTTCTATGGCTCGGTTGAAGTTTCTGGTGTTTTTCCAGATGTTTTTCGATCTTGAGAGCGTTGTTGCGCGCTTCTTTTGCAAGACCTAAAAACTTATAACCGGTTTCCATATTCTTTTCGATCGCGTATTTGTTCGTAACGTAATGAAAATCTCTCGGGTTGTACATTCTTCTCGTAAGAGGAGATTCGCGATTCGCGGTCATATCGCGCACGATGAAGGAATTCTTACTCCATTCGATCGCGATGTCGACGAGGTTTCTGTCTTCCGGATTGTTCTGATTCTTCTTTTCAATCGCGGCTTTTAAGATTTCGTCCGTTCTTTCCACGTAATACTGGGACAATTCTTCCAGAAGCATTTCGGTTCCGAGCTGCGCTTCCAGAAATCTGCGGTATGCGTTTACGTGATTGTTCTCGAAGAAGTATTGAAGTCCTTCTTGATAGAGTCGTTTGAGTTCCTTGTATTTGCGGACACGGTCTCCGTCTTGTTCCGGAGCGCCGCCTTGCTGATTGTTAGCCGGAGCCGTTTGTCCGCCCGCGCCTTGCTGATTCTGTCCGCCGGGAACTTCTCCTTTGTAGTTTCGAACAAGCGGTTCGATGGCTCGGAGATATACGAGTAATTCCACCCTCTTTTTGTAGGCTTTGCTGGAAACAGCCTCCCCAAATACGGATACGGGAAGAATGGAGATCGCAATTAGAATCAGAATCAGTCGTTTCATCGGTTAACCTTTATCCCTTCTTTACGGGTTTATAAGCCACGGGCAACGGGAAATTATTGCTTTTCTTCCTACTCTATCGGTTAGAATGGTGTCCGAATTGACAGCCCGTCCCCGTTTTTTTCGGGTTTTTCAAAGATAAGACTATGACAGCCAGCGCTCTCGCACAAGGAAAAAAGATCTCGTTTCGTGCAAAGGAAGATACGGTTTGTCCGATCTGCCACGAAGTTCATCAGAAAGAGAATATGTTTCAGGGCGGCGGCCGTTTGATCGCCGGCAAACTCACGATCGAACTCAGAAGACTCTACGAAAAGAATAAAAAGTTCGGCCGAGTCAGTCCCAATGATTATGTCATCAGTGTTTGTCCCCGTTGTCTTTATTCTTCCTTTACCAAGGATTGGCCCGCGTTAGACGCGGAGGAAAACGAAAAGATCCGTTCCCAATCCGATACGAGACGTTCCAATCTGGAAAAAATTCTCGGACCCTTGGATTTTTATCAGGACCGCAATTTGGTTCTCGGAGCGGCTTCCTATCTTCTCGCAATCGAATGTTACCAAAATAGAAAGGTCACCGTCGCCCCCACTCCGAAAAAGGCGGTTTGCGCGGTCCGAGCCGCGTGGTATTTCGACGATCTGAACAACGACTTCCCGAGTATGGGATTCGATAAGGTGCGCGACCTTCTTTACCAAAAGTCGGCGGGCTGGTACACGGATACGATGGAGATCATGCAGAGCGGTTCCGAGCCGGTAGATCAGGCCTCGTATCTCTTAGGTCCGGACACGGATAAGAACTGGGCCTTTGACGGAGTCATTTATCTTTCCGCCTATCTGACGATGAAGTTCAAAGACGAACTTGCATCCGAACCCGCGGCAAAACTCAATCTTTTAGTCAGAGCCAAACGGACTCTTTCCAGACTCTACGGTTCGGGAAAGGGATCCAAGTCCAAACCTTCCGTCATCATCGACATGGCAAAAGAACTCTACGACGAATACAACAAGCTCATCGAGGAAATGGGAGGAGAAAAATAAACTACGCCCTCCTCGTCGAATACGACGGACTTTGTTTCAACGGTTTTCAAACTCAAAAAGGTCTACCCACCGTTCAGGAAAATCTCGAAAAGGCCGCGAAAATTCTTCTCAAAGAAAAGGTCAACGTCACCGGAGCCGGAAGAACGGATACCGGGGTTCACGCTCGCGGAATGGTCGTGAATTTTAAAACGACAAAGACCTTACCTGTGGAAGAATTCGGCAGATTTCTTTTGGGAATGAATGCAATCACCGATTCGGGAGTTTCCATTCTATCCATGACGGAAGTGGAAGAAAAATTCGACTCCCGCTTTTCCTGCAGTTCGAGAGAATACGAATATTTCATCCTCAATACGAAGTATCCGAGACCGACCTGGAAAAATCGAGCCTTCTGGTATCAACATAAGATTGACGTTCCGCGCTTGGAAGCCGAACTTGAATTATTAAAGGGAGAACACGACTTTCGCAGTTTGGCGAAAGTGGCTTCGATGAAAAACCGTTCCGCGGTCCGGACGATTTTGGATACGAGTCTGGAACGAAGCGCCGAATTTGACGGTCTCCTAAAAGTAAGGATCCGGGCGAACGGCTTTCTCCACAATATGATTCGGATTCTTACGGGTACCCTTCTGGAAATCGCAAACGACAATCGACAAGAAACGAACGTCTTAGACATTCTCTCTTCGAAAGACAGAACGATTGCGGGCATCACCCTCCCTCCTCACGGGCTTTATTTTATCAGAGCATACTACGATTCCAACCCGGCAATCGATTCCATGTATTCGCTTCGGGACTTTCAAAAATAAGTATGTTGTCCCGGTTTCGAATCTCCTCCAAATCATCGATCCTCGTATTGCTCACGATCGTACCGGGAATCTTATCCGCGTCTCCGAAGAAGTTGGACGTGTTCGAACTTCTCGGCGGGTATCAACCGGATCTGGGCAAAAATAAATTCTTTACCGATTTCATTCCGAAACCCTCGGCTCAATCGGGAAACCTTCCTTCCAGCGGAGTGATCGCAAAAGAGGACGAGGAAGCCGAAGCGGCGGAAGAAGAGGAAGAAAAGAAGGAAGGTTTTCACGATAATCGAAAGGCGGAGATCGGAGTTTGGCTCGGTGCTTCCAACCCTTGGCCCGGAACCGAAACGCAGAAATATCTGGATACCACGCTGGGCGGCGGATTCTTTTTTAGAATTCCCTGGCCTTGGATCTTTTATCTCGAGATGGGGGCGTTCTACGCGAACTATCTTTCCGCTACCGAACGCGCCTTGACTACGATTCCCGTTTATCTCGCGTTAGGTTATAAGATTCCGATCGATCTTCCGATTTCGTTCATTCTGCGCGCCGGAGGCGGAGAAGCCTTCGTAGTCGCAAGACCTTCCAACACTTCCCGTTGGGATCACATGATGCTTTTCGGTCTCGAAACGAGCTTTGTGGCCGGAAAAAAGATCCGAATCGGGATTCGGATCGATTACAATAAGATCTACGAATCTCAACTGGACGCTCCGGAAGAATCGAAGTATTATTATGCGAGTCCGTACGCGGATTCGAGACTGAACAACCCGAACTACTATCGGGTAGTGGACACGGAATTCTTTCAATTCGGTTTAATGGTGAGCGTATTTCTATGAAACGATCCTATTTTCCATTCATCCTGATACTTTCCAGTTTTCTAATGTTCTTTTGCCGCGTCGGCGATTGGAACGGAAAGGGAACGAAAAATCCGGTGATCAGTACCCTCTTCAACCAAAGAATGCTTCTTCTCGTAAAGGGAACATACGCGACCGACAATCCGATCGGATTTGAAGCCTACTCGGGCGGTACCGGTCAACTTTATCAGGATACGAGCGGGGAAGGATTCGATCCCGTGTACGATTTATCAGGTCTTCCTTTGGCGCAGAACCTTCCGATCTTTATCGATATCGGAGAAATCCGCATGTCGACCAAATATGAAGAAGGTCTTTACAATCTGAGTTTGATCAAGAATGTGAAGGACACGAAGAAGTTTTGGGATGAGATCGCTCCGAACCGTCAGGTATTCTGCACCGTTCCTTATACGACCAACTCGAACTCCTGTCGTCTCAACGACGGAGAAGTCAAAGCCATTCAATTCTTCAACGGAGAAGGAGTTTCGTATCCTTCCAACGATCCTACTTCCGCGACGGATTGGGGTGCGTTCGGAAACGGGCCCGTTCAATTCTATTATACCGGTTTGTATTTGAGATCCTTAGTTACCGCTTGGGCGACCGAACCCGGCCTTACCTTTTCCAATCTGACCTTATTCGACAACTATCGCGTACCGGGGATCAACATCGTTCCCCGTTTGAGCTACAAACCCGGAGCCGACTCAACCACGAAGACAATCTTCCCTCCTCTTGTATTCCCCGCATTGTATACCGCGGACGGTGGAGACCAGGATATGCTGGTTTATCCCGGATTTGATCCGTATATCTTAGAAGTAAGGATGAACCTCAAAGAAAATCTGATGGTGCATTCTTACGTTTCGAGCGTCGGTGGAGTGAGAACCCTCGTCGGCGTCAGCGATTGGAAAACCGACGGCGATCACAAGGGGGAATCGGATATGGGTGGAGGACTTCTGCTTCGTTCGAGAATCATCCGTCCCGAGATCGCATCCAGCTTGACGGTGTTAGGTGGAACGGCTTCCACGACTCACTATTACGGCGTATATCGTCTCAGTGAAACCGGTATCGAAGGTAAGCTTCCGTTGATCGCATCTCCCGTGCAAGGCGGGGTCACCAAAATGAAATACATCCATCCCGGCGAATATAGAATCCAGTGTTTAGGGGATCTCGCGAGGGTGGACGGTTATCCGGAAACCGTTGTCCGCGAAACCACGTTTGTCGTTCCGGAAAACGCGCCTCGTTCGGAAGTTCAAGTCAACCTGAGTTGTCCATAACGAGCGCCAAACTCAGCAAACGCCTTTCTATGAATCGGCGTTTAGGAAGCGAGTTAGTGGAATTTCAGCGGCGCGTCGAAATTCAACTCTCAGCGAAGCTGAGAAATAGAGCGCCCAACTCAGCAAACGCCTTTCTATGGATCGGCGTTTAGGAAGCGAGTTAGTGGAATTTATTATCTTGCGACCCGTAGAGAGCCAAGATTGAGTTTTTTTTGAGCGGCTTCCACCGAAGTCGGAAAACAGAGCCTTCGGCCCGTTTTCGTCGGAGTTCCGACGAAAATTTCAAGATCCGCCCCCGCCCGAGTTAGGGTGGAGGTGGCGGGTCCGCGGGAAAACTTCGGAGAATTTTTCTCTAACAGAGAATTCAACTTTTGTAAAGTAGAATTCTCGCGTTCGTGTTTGTCGGAACTACGACAAACACGAACGTTTGGGTCTCACTTCAAAATCTCTTCTTGACGTCCCATCAATTTGATGCCGAGTCTCGGACCGATCTCTTGCACGATTCTCGAAGCGACGTAGTTTCCCCAACGGGTGGACTTTTCCAAACTGAAACCGTGCGTCAGTCCGTATAAAACTCCCGCGGCAAAACAATCTCCCGCGCCGGTCGTATCGATCGGTTTAACGGGAAATCCGTCCACATGAGAAATCACGCCTTTCTCGGCGAAGTAAGCTCCGTTCGCGGAATCAGTCATGAATACGAGAGGAGAAAGACCCGCGATGAACTGAAGCGCCTCGAGCTTATCCTCTTTTTGAGAAAGGGCTCTCGCTTCCTCCACATTGCAAAATACGATATCGAAGTAGTCTTTTGTTAAGCGAACAAAGTCCTCGCGGGAACGATTGACGCAGAATGGATCGCTGTATGTGTACGCGACTTTCACTCCGTTCTTTTTGGATTCTTCCATGGTCAAAAGAGAAGCCTCTTTGGTTCCGGACCCGTCCCAGAGATAACCTTCGATGTAGGAAATATTGGAGGCCTTGAGTTTGTCCAAATCCACATCCGATTTTTGTAATGTGATGGAGATTCCCAAGTGGGTCAGCATGGTCCGTTCCGCGTCCGGAGTGGTCAGAACCACGCAGGTTCCCGTATGTCCGTTGTCTTCCGGAGCGACTTCGAAAAGGATTCCGGCGTTTTCCATGTCCTTCTTATAGAATTCTCCGTAAGTGTCCTTGGAAACCTTTCCGGTATACGTTCCGGTTCCGCCCGAATTCGCAAGCGCGATCATCGTGTTGGCCGCGCTTCCGCCGGAACGAAGTTCCTGTTTGCTTCCTTCGAGTGCGACTAAAACTCCCGCCTGTTTTTCCGCGTCGACCAAGGTCATAATCCCTTTGTCGAAACCGAGACGCTGAATGAATACGTCTTCCGTCGGAACCAAAATGTCCACGAGTGCGTTGCCGACTCCGAATACGTCGTAGTGTTTCATCGATTTATCCTTTTCTTTTCCATTCGATCAATTCCCAGCCGGTGTCTTCCTGAAAGAAAACTCCTTCTCCGCCCACCTCGTTTTTCAGAAGTTCCAAAAACTCATCCTTGCGTTCGGTGATGACTCCGCTGAAGAGGAAATGATTCGTTTTTACAGATGCAATTTTTTGAATATTCGCTTTTAATACAGCGAATGTTATGTTGGCGATCAAAAGATCCCATTCTTTTCCCTGAACGTCCGAGTGATCAAAACCGCCTTCGTCCACGACTAAAACGTTAGGCGAAATCTCGTTGTCGTCCCGGTTGAACGTCGCGGAACGCACGCTGTTCGGGTCCACGTCCACCGCGAGAATCGCCGACGCGCCCGATTTCGCCGCGGCCACGCTCAAGATCCCGGAACCGGTTCCCACGTCCGCGATCCGTTTTCCGTTTAAACCGAGACTTCCCATTCTCCCTAAAACGAGACGAGTGGTTTCGTGATGTCCTGTTCCGAACGCAAGTCCCGGATTGATGAGCAAAGGAAGAATTCCCTGCGGGGTCGTGCTGACCGCGGTGTCTTTTTCCCAAGTGGGAATGACACGATACGAACCGATCGTGAAGGGTTTGTAGAATTCCTTATAGGCTTCTTCGTATTCTTTGGTTTCGATCCAACGCGATTCGAGAAAGAAGGATTCGCCCGCGTTGGCTTTCAGAAAAATATGAATTCTGATTTCGTTTTCTTTATCGTCTTCCGCGAGATAAACGCGGAACTTCGTATCGTCGGAGATAATCTCCTCGTGAGGGGCTCTCGGAACTTCCCGGTCAAACAGAATTTCGTAATATCCTGCGACTCCCGCTTCGTCCAAAAACGAAGTGAAGTCTTCCGCGATTTCTTTGGGTAAACTTAGAATGATTTCTCTGTATCTCAAGTTGCTTCTCGGGTCTCATCCAAGATTTCCGCGTCGACCGGTGTGTCACTTACGATTTGCGCGCCACTCCCGTTCTCCAGAATGAAAGTACGAAAATCTTTTACGATCCAAACCCAGATTCCCACGAACAAAGCGGTGGAAAGCCAACCGCCGAATCTCGACTGAGGAAGCACGAAGAAGTTGAAAAGTCCGTGTTGCGATACCGCGAGCAAAAAAGCGAGGAACAAGGCCAAAGGACGATCCTTGATTTCTTTGCGGTTCGATTTTACGAACGCAAGAGCGAAACATAGATTGATGAGAAAGTGCGCGTTGGAAGAACGAATCGTCCGTCCTACGAACATCGCGATTCGATCTTCTTCCTTTGCGTTGAAGATGTAATTCGCGTTTTCGACTCCCGCAAATCCGAGCGCGACAAATCCTCCGATCAAAACCATTTCCTTTTTGAACTCGTATTTCTTCCAATCGAAGGCAAAAAGAAGTCCCGCAAACAAGATGAGAATTCCCTTACAGAATTCCTCCATCATTCCGGCTTGGATGAACGCGATGTGCGCGGTCTGCGTAAGAATATGTCCGCCGCGTCTCGGAGCGGCGATTTTTACGTCCGGCCAAAAGATTGGATGCAGTTTCAAAACGATCTCGGTGGAAAGATATCCCAAAAAAACGGCGAGTAAAATCAGAAAGATTCTCTGCTGCGTATTCTTCCCCGGAAAAAGAAGAATCAGAAAAAATCCCCAAGGAAGAATCGAGAGAAATCCGAGGAGCGCGACGTCGAAACTCATAACTCCTCCATATAACGCCCGTCATACATCGTGACGAGTTCCTTCTGCAACGGAGTCGGCATCGCTTCCGGATCGATGCTTCCGTTCCAAAAAAGTTCGGTGACTCGAACATAACCTTTCGTTCCGGGCGGAGGCATGAGAGGAGAAAGACTTTCAATGAGCTCCAACGTCATCTGATCCTGTTCGGGATAACCGGAAGCCTCGACCAAATCCACGTCCACGACTTCTCCGTCGGGGGTAACCGTATAGGCGACCACGGAAGAATAATTGCGCGGCGCTCTTCTCCAATATTCCATAAACGATTCGGGGCCGCGCATCTTCGCGGAGATGTAGTTCGAATACGTGGAAGGCAATTTTTTTCCGCGAACCTGTTTGACTTCCCCTTTGACGCGTCCTTCGTCCGCGGGTTTGTCGTCCGGAATTTTATCCCCTTCCTTTTGTGTCGGGGTTTCGGTTCCGGAAACGACCCCTCCGTTTAAACCTTCGACCTCGTTCGGAAGATTCGGATCGATAAAGTAGAATTCCAAATTTTCCGGAGTGAAGTGCGTTCTTTGTCTTTCCTTTTCCTTTTGTTCCTTCTTACGCTGAAGAGTGACCGGGATGATCAGGATCAAGGAGAGAAGAACGAAGTGGAGCAGGATGCTATATGATAAATTACTAATAAACGTGCTTTGCGGAGTTGTGTCTTCCGGTTCGGCGCGAAACGCCCGGTTCAAAAGAAACTTGGATATGATATGAATCCCGACGATTCCTCCGAAAAAAACCAGAATCGGAACGACGCTCGAAGTGACCGCGAAAAATTTCTTATCGGCGATTCCGGGTTTGAGTCCCATCGACATGAGAAAACGGATTCCATCCGCGGGCTCGAGCCAGGAAAAAAACGCGGTCGCAAAAAAGAGCAACAGCAAAAGATATAAAAACAGAATCGAAAATCCTTTCCAAAGATTTCCGATATAGATATGCCCCCATCCCGGGAATAACCAATCGCGAATCTTCGCGTATCTTTGTTTACGGACGCCCCCTTCTCCCTCGAAGCCGATTCTGCGTGCGGCTCTCGCCTGACGTTCGAAAAGTTTCCAAGGTCTTCGGAAAAGAAAGAATTGTTTTCCTCGACTGAGAAGCGTATCGCCCGCGATCAACACGGAAAAGAAATAGAGAAAACTGTCTTCCAAGATCCCGAGTTGTCCGTATTCCAACCGATAGGCATCTTGAAAGACGAGCCTCGAAGTCAGATAACCCGCTACAAGAAGCACCAGGATTTTATAATGAACTCTTTCGATCTTTTCTTCGCGCGGATGCGAAGAAGGGTTGAATTGGAATCGGCGCCTTCTTTGCTTCTTCAGATAAAAGGAATGGGAAACGAGAATGACAAGCCCGACGAGCACGTAAAAGCCGATCAGCCATTCTCCCAAATCCATGACAAGCGCGCGGACAAATGCCTCCACGACCGGAAATAAAATCGCGGAAACTTCCAGAGGGTACAAAATTCCCCAGCAAAAAATCTGGAAGAGCAAGGAACCGAAGGCGGAGGAACGGACTTCCCGTCCTTTCGGAAAAGCAAAAAGGACGCCGAGCGGGAAAAAAATTCCCAGCCCCAGAAAGGGGGAACTCCAGGACAAGAAATTGACGCCGAAGATGACTAGTTTCTTTTTCAGGCAAGGTCTCCTTGGACGTTGCAAAACGGATTTCTATCAACCATTGGACCCGAATCCGGGGCTTAGGCAAACAAGAAATCCTTTCAAGTCGAGAATTAAAATACTTTATTCGGAAGTCCTGAACAGAATTCTGGACTCATGGAAAAGAAAGAAAGTCTCGATTCCTCACTGAAGGAAATCGTATCCGTTTGCAAGCGTAGAGGGTTTGTCTATCCCGGTTCCGAAATCTACGGAGGACTCTCCAATACCTTCGACTACGGTCCTTACGGGGTCGAACTTCTCCAAAATCTAAAACAACTCTGGTGGAAATATTTTGTCCATCTTCGGGAAGACGTGGTGGGTTTGGATTCCTCCATTCTCCTCAACCCGAAAGTTTGGGAAGCTTCCGGCCACGTTTCCAACTTCAACGATCCGCTGATCGATTGTAAAAATTGTAAGACCCGAATCCGCGCGGACAAGTTCCTCGAGGATCAAAAGGGAGAGGGCTTTGCCAACGGTTTAACTCTCGAAAAGATGAACCAAGTCATCAAAGAAAGCAACTTCGCCTGCCCGAGCTGCGGTCAACGGGGAACCTTTACCGAAGCGCGCGACTTCAACCTGATGTTCAAGACTTCGCACGGTGCGAGCGCGGAAGACGCGTTGGATATTTATCTCAGACCCGAAACCGCGCAAGGGATCTTCTTGAATTTTAAAAACGTCGTTTCCACCACGAGAAGAAAGATTCCGTTCGGAATCGCACAAATCGGAAAATCCTTCCGAAACGAAATCATGGCGCGTCAGTTCGTTTTTAGAACGAGAGAATTCGAACAGATGGAAATGGAATTCTTCTGCGAACCGGGGACACAAAAAGAATGGTTTACCCATTGGGTCGACTATTGTATGCGCTGGCTCACGGAACAGGTGGGAATCAAAAAGGAAAACTTAAGAGTCAGAGAACACGAAAAGGAAGAACTCTCGTTTTATAGCGAAGGAACCTCCGATATCGAATTCAAATACAACTTCGGTTGGGGAGAATTATGGGGAATCGCTTCGAGAACCGATTACGATCTGAACCAACATCAAAAATTTTCCGGGGAAGATCTGAAGTATCAGGATCAGGTCAACAACCAGAAGTATGTTCCTTACGTCGTTGAACCCGCGTTAGGCGTGAATCGTCTTTTTCTCGCGGTCGTTGCCGACGCGTACGAGGAGGAAAAACTTCCCGACGGAGAAACGAGAACCGTTCTTCGTTTTTCTCCGAAGATCGCTCCGGTGAAAGCGGCGGTTTTCCCTTTGATGAAAAAGGACGGCCTCCCCGAAAAATCCAGGGAGATTTTTGCGGACCTCGCCAAACTCGGAAACATAGAATACGACGACGGAGGCGCGATCGGAAAACGCTACCGCAGACAGGACGAGATCGGAACGCCGTATTGTATAACAGTAGATTATGATACTCTAAAGGACAATACCGTCACCGTCCGCGAACGGGACAGCATGAACCAGGAAAGAATTCCTGTCGGTCAACTGCGGACTTGGCTGTTCGAGAGGTTGTAAGACGGGACACGCAGCAACGTTGTCGTCGTTACGACAACGTTGTGCGGGCTGGAATTCCACTTTACGAAAGAGAAATTGTCCGGTAGAGGAAAAATTTCGCAAAAGTTACCTACGCAATTCGATTCTTCAAAAGCAAAACTCGTCGCGGCGAAACTTCTCCCCCTGATTTTCGTTCTTGTAACATTCTTCCACATTCTTGTTTTGGCGGGTGCGATTCCGTTCACAAAGGAAGCCGTGGATTTTTATAGAGCGACGGGAGCGGGAGACGGAAGAGAAGAAGTAGTTCACTTTAGCAACGAAAACCGTTCTTAAAAAAATTGGATGCAAATCTACGAACTTCGTAGATTTTTACAAAAATCGTTCTACTCAGATCGGACAACGCCCTTTCAAATATCATGCCGAAATCCAAAACGAAGACGGAACCGTTTCAAATCGCGAATCTTCTTCCCGAACATAGGGAAAGCGCGATCGAACTCGTAAATCAATTCTTTCGTCTCGTCAACTCTATGAAACTCGACGGAGTTTTCAAGATCCGCCCCCGGGCCGGAACGAAGATGATCGACGTATATTTAAAATTGAGAGGCACGGGCAAGGTTTTGTTGCTCGGAGGTTTTTTAGGCTCCGAACTCGTATCGCTTCTGATCGCGAGAACGGAAGACAAACCGTATTTGGATGAGGATAAAACCCTTTTTATCGATCTCGCGGTCACGAAACGGGGAAAACAAAAATCGGGTTATATGAAACCGCTCGTTCTCGCCTGCGAATCCTGGGCCAAGGATCAGAATTTCAAAAGCGTGGAACTTAGGGCCATCGCGGAAAACGAAAACGCGGTTTCCTTTTGGAAAGCCATGGGCTACGACCCCTTTTATGTTCGCTTTCGCAAATTAGTTTAGAAATTTAGAATATTCTACTTCCCTACTTTTCCTTCAATCCTTAGCGACCAATTTTCCCGCCAAAAAAGCGAACGGAAGATACGCCCCCGCTATATCTAATACGATGAACCATATAGGCGAAGGAATCATAAATACGCTTGCGATTCCCGCCGCTAAAAAAAGAATTCCGATGCTCAGTGCAAAAAGCAGTTTGTGATTCGCTGCGGCGATGCCGGCAACGGCCGCTCCGGCGAACGTTCCCAATGCGTGCGCTAAAAACGGCATGAGAAAATGTTTCGGCTCGAACAGATGAATCGACGCTTTCAAACCTTCCGTCGTTGTGACGTCGGCACCGGTTGGAGGTGGAATGATCGAACCGCTGACGGTGATGATTCCCATGTTGACGACGCTCCCGACGATCGCTCCCGCGACAAACGCGAGAATATTCTTAAGAATTGGATTCATATCGATTCGTCCTAATGTTTTTTTAAGACGACACTGAAAAGATTCCGGACCGGGAAGCAAGTGAAAAAAATCGGAAAAATTAGAACATTCTTCCCTTGGAACTTCGAACGGTCCGACAAAGGAAAGCGCGACGTTTACCCGCGAATCACGTCGACTTCTACTTTGAGTTTGTGTTTTCCGCCTCCGAATAAAATTCCCTTCAAAGGAGAAACGTCCGCAAAGTCACGGCCGACGGATGTGAATATATACTCTTCGCTTAACATTTTTCCGTTCGTCGGATCGTAGTCCACCCAACCGATTCCCGGAGAATACACCGAGAACCAGGCGTGCGAAGCGTCGCTTCCCTGCAATTTCTTTTGTCCGGGAGGAGGAAAGGTTTCGATATAACCCGAAACGTATCTGCAAGGAATTCCGATGCTTCGTAAAGCGGCGATCGATAAATGCGTGAAGTCCTGACAAACTCCCTTCTTGATTTTTAAAACCTGAGCGGGCGGAGTGTGGATCGTGGTAGCGCCCGACTTAAACTCGAACGTTTTATAAAACTTGAATGTATAATCCATCACCGCCTGTAAAAGCGGCTTATCGGAATCCATCATACCTCGGGCAAACTCGGCGAACATCGGATGTTTGCTGATAAACGAAGAATCCGCAACGTATTCCAATGCCTCCAAATCCTCCCTGAAATGGGAAGACTTCAGCAGAACCGGAATTTCGGAAACCTTGGGAGAATGAGTCAAATCCCCGTAATCGACGGGATGCGTCGTAACGCGACTTTCGGACACGATTTCCAAGGAAGTATGAGAGTCCTCGACGGAAAACGTATATACCAGATTCCCGAAGTAGTCCTTTCGATAACCCGATACGGAAGGTCCGGGTTGAACTCTCAACTTGAGATCGCTGCAATCCTGATGTCGATTGGTCACCGGACACATATGCGCTAGATTATGACAGTGCGAAACCTCTTCCTGATAGCTGTATCGCGTAACGTGTTTTACGGTATATTCAGCCATTGTAATCTCCGAGTTGGATCTGCTCTTCCACGTATCGGAAATATCTGGCTCCGATCGATTCGGACAATGAGGCGATCTGATAGTTGATGTCGTTGAGCCAACGTATTATGCTTAAGGAAGGATTCACGTATTCGAAAAGCCGTTTTGCGTCTTCCTGAATAAAACGGTTTCTCACCTCGGATACGATTCGTTCTTCCGCGGTCGCCTCTTCCTTTTCGGAGTGAGGAAGATAGGAAACATATTCCCCGATTTTACGGAGTTGATATGCGAGCGATCTAGGGTTCGTTTCGTCGAACAGAAGAATGTCCAGAACGGACTCGGCTTCGATCCTGTATCTGTATCTTCTACGATACGTGATCTTGATGTCGTTGATGTTCAAGAGAGCCTCGAACATACTTTTGTTGTAGAGCGTGGAAAGATTCAGAACGGAAGTCACGAGGCGAATCGTATACGAAGCACGCTCGATCCGTTTTCCCATGTTCATAAAATACCAGCCGGTTTCGCGCGACATGCTCTCGATTCCCAAACCGGAAAGCGAAGCGAGTCTCGTTATAAGAAGAATCAAATATTCTAATATTTCATCGTACGAGACCGCCTTTTCCGCGCCTTCGGTTTCGATCATGGAAAGAATATAGCGCATATCCTCCGAAAGCCGGTCTCTTACGGATTTGGATGACCTGACGAACGAATTCAGATCGGACTGAATTCCTCCCGTCACTTGCGGAGAAAATACCTGTGCGAACATCTGTTCTTTGGCGCCTTGCAACGGATCGTCCAGATTAAGCTGCAAAAATCCCGGATACGTCGCGGTTACGTGCGTCACCGTTTGCAGCAAAAGCTGAACGTGATCCTTTTCGTAGGATTCTTCCATGTGAATCATCTTCAAGATGACTTCGCGTAACAATCGCGCTTGGTTTTCCGAACGTTCCGCATAACGTCCCATCCAGAACATATTGTCCGCGACCCGACTCGGAATACTCGCACCCGAACGTTTGATCTGCATTCTTTCGGTTTTGCCGGGAAGAAGCGTAACGTCCTTTTTTTCCTCCGAGGCTAAAACCCAAAGATCTTTGGATACGGCGCCGGTTTGATTGGTCACAATCAAATCTTCGACATTCTCCGTAACACGGACGAGACCGCCCGGCATCGTCATATAACCGTTTTCGGAAAGTGTCGTAAACGCGCGAAACACCGAACGACCTTGAATCAGTTTATCTCCCGAGAGAACCGGGCAAGTCGAGCTGCTCACGATTTCCTGTGCCACATAACGTTCCGGATGCAACAAAGCTTTCTTACGCATCTCTTCGATTTCCGGTTTCGGAAGGGAAGAAAGAAAAACTCCCGGTTCGAGAGGATCGCGCATCGCACGTTTGAATACGAATCGTTCCGGACGGTCAAAAACTTCTTTCATGGATTCGGGATTTCCCATCCACAAAGTCCGCACGTTCGGTAAAATCAGATCTTCGGAAAGATAATATTTGCAGAGAGAGGATAAGAACGGATGGATCGCCCGGTTTTCCAAAAAGCCCGACCCGATCGGATTCGCGACGCGAACGTTTCCCTCCCGAATCACATTCAAAATTCCTGGTACACCCAAAAGAGAATCGCCTTTGAGTTCGAGCGGGTCCATATACGAATCGACGACGCGACGAAAGATCACGTCCACCTGCTGAAGACCTTCGACGGTTTTGATAAAGACGAAATTGTTTCGAACGGTTAAGTCCTCCGCCTGCGCAAGAGTAAAACCCAAATAACCAGCGAGATACGCGTGTTCGAAGTAGGTTTCGTTTCCCGCACCCGGCGTCAAAAGAACGATGACCGGTTCGCGTTCCTGCGTCTTGGATTGGGATTGAAGCGCCTTCCGTAAAGAACGGAAATACAACGCAACGCGATGCACTTGCGAATCCCTGTAAATCGAAGGAAAAATTCTCGAAAGAACGATTCGATTCTCCAGAGAATAACCCGAACCGCTCGGAGCTTGGATGCGATCTCCGATCACCACAAAACTTCCGTTCTCTTGTCTCGCAAGATCGGAAGCCATAAAACAAAGTTCGTTCGTTGTAGAATGGCCGAAGCCGTTGCATTGTCTTAAAAAATCGGGGGAGCTGAAAAGAATTTCCGGAGGAATTTTTTTATCGTATAAAAGTTTTCTCGGACCGTATACGTCCTTGAACAACGCGTCGAGGAGTTCCGCTCTTTGAACGAGTCCCCGTTCGACTTCTTCCCATTCCTTGCTTTCCATCAAAACGGGGAACAGGTCCAAGGACCAAAGCCTTTCCACGGCTCCGGGTTCCTCGTATACGTTGTATGTCACACCGTTTTCCTGAAGAATTCTCAGGGAATCCCTTTTTCTCCGATTGAGATCCTCTTCGCTTAACGATTCGAGGGAATTGATCAGGAATTCGTATTTGGATCTGAGCTTTCCCTCCTCGTCATAGAGTTCGTCGTAAACGGACGGAATCGGGTTGTATCCTTCCCGCAAGTTCAATCTGGCGTTGGATGGGTTGACCATAAAATTCTGAACCATGATTCAATGTCCGTACATTTTGGCGATTCTTTACGGAGACTTTTTTTTCCAACCTGGCCCCGGAGCAAGACGCAAATCCAAGGTATAGGGAGAATGCGGATGTTGAAGACTTTTCGGAGCTTCCGTGGGACCGGCCGTATGTCCCTGATCGATAAACCGATTGATCCTTCTGCTTTCGGCTTCGAAAGAATTCACCGGGAACGTATCATACGCTCTTCCGCCGGGATGAGAAACGTAATACCTGCAACCTCCGATCGACCTTCCGCTCCATGAATCCCAAAGATCGAACACGAGAGGGTTTGTGATCGGAAGATTCGGATGCAACGTGAAAACGGGAGACCAGGCCTTGTAACGAACTCCCGCGACCGCTTCCCCGTTTTTTCCCGTGGACCGAAGCGGAACCTCGTAACCGTTGCAGGAAAGAACGTATCTTCCCGAAGTCCAACCCTCTACCTTTACTTGGATTCTTTCCAGCGCGGAATCGACAGCTCTCGACGTTCCGAAAGAATTCGCCTCCTCTCCGAGAACGTCCCAAGGCTCCAAGGCCATCCTGAGTTCCAAACGGATTCGATCCTTTTGAACGTGACCATATTCAGGAAATCTAAATTCAAAAAATGGAATAAAGTCCTCTTCGTAAAACGGATAACCGTGAGCCTTCAGGTCTTTCAGAACGTCCTTAAAATCCTCCCAAACGTAAAACGGAAGAAGGTATTTGTCGTGCAGTTCCGTTCCTCTTCGAATCGGAGGAAGTCGATAAGGCTCCTCCCAAAAACGCGCCAACAAAGACAATACGAACATCTGCTGCACTACGCTCATCTTGTAATGAGGAGGCATCTCGAAGGCTCTAAACTCGACAAGACCCAAACGCCCCGTCGATCCCGCGGGAGAATACAGTTTATCGATCGAAATCTCCGCTCTGTGAGTATTCCCCGTGATGTCCACGAGCAGGTTACGAAACAAACGATCGACGAGCCAAGGAGGAACACTTTCGAGATGATCGACTTGTCTGCATGCGATCTCGAATTCATACAACGTGTCCTCTCTTCCTTCGTCCATACGAGGAGATTGGGAAGTAGTTCCGATAAAAAGACCGGAAAACAGATACGATAAGGAAGGATGATGCTGCCAATACGTCGCGAAACTTCGGAGGAGATCGGGTCGTTTTAAAAAAGGACTTTCATCGGCGACAAGAGCGCCTAACGTGATGTGATTTCCTCCGCCCGTACCGGACGCCCTACCGTCGATCTGAAACTTTTCCGTGCTGAGTTTGGTTTCGATCGCCTTCTCGTAAAGAATTCTCGTTTTGTTTTCGAGCTCCGCAAAAGAAGTCGAAGGATGAAGATTCACTTCGATCACTCCGGGATCGGGAGTGATCTTGAATTGTCCGATTCGTTCGTCCATCGCCGGTTCGTAACCTTCGATGCGAACTTGAAATCCGGAAGCAAGCACCGCTTGTTCTAAACTCGCGATCAGATCCACCCAAACGTCCGTGGAAGGAACGGGCGGAAGAAAGACGTGCAGAATCTCGTCGCGAACCTCCACGACGATCGTGGATTGAACCGGAAGATCCTTTTCGGAAAACGTTTTTCCGGGAGAATCCACTCTCTTTTGAACGGCCTCATCCAACGATTTGCGAGAAGGAAGCGGGCCCTTCTTTTCGATCGAAGTAAAATACGGAACTTCCCGAAAACGGTCCGCGACCGCCGAAAACGGAATTCGAAGACCCGCGGGAGAATCCCCCGGAATCAAAAACAACTTTTCACGGCGAAAATGCCAAACCGAACTTTCCCATTCCTTCTTTACATAATTATAAAATACCGGAATACCGAACGCGGCTTCCTTCTGAAAACCCTTGTCCAGAAGTTTCAAAAGCCTTTGTCTTTCCAGCGTATCGAACGCGGTGGAAAGTTTTTTCTCCATCTCGAACGGAAGATTTCCCTCTTTCCAAAGATAATAAAGATTGTCCTCGTACATCGGAACGATATACGAAAGATCGATTCCCAGAGTTCTGCAGATCGCACAGGCCAATGTTTCCGAAGCTTTATGAGGATCGAAATTCTCGTCTTTGGGTTTCGAACCGGAAGAATCCGGACCGTCCGCCAACAAAGAAAAATCTTTCCAAAGATCCTGTCCGTCCTTTCGCCAAAAACAACCGATGCTCCAGCGAGGCAGGGGTTCCCCCGGGTACCATTTTCCTTGGGAGAATTGCAGGAAGGAACCGGAAGTAAACTCGTCCTTAAGCTTGTATATTAGATTTTTTGAAAGTTCGAACTTGTTTTCCCCTAGCGCTTCGTGATTCCACTCCGGACTCTGACGATCCAGATCGGCAATGAAGGTAGGCTCCCCTCCGATCGAAACGGAAAGGCCCAAGTCCTTGATCTTGTGATCGAGCGCTTTTCCCCTTCGCAGAATATCGTTCCAACGCTCGGTCGAATACGGAAGCGTAACGCGCGGACTTTCCTGAATCCGTTCGACCTCCATTTTGAATTCGAACTCCGTATCGGCCGGGTCCGCATAACCGAAGATAGGCGCCGCGCTCATCGGCTCAGGTGTTGCGGCTAACGGTATGTGTCCTTCCCCCGTCAAAAGACCGGAAGTCGGATCCATTCCCACCCAACCCGCACCGGGAAGAAAAACCTCAGCCCATGCGTGCAGATCCGTAAAATCCTTTTCGGGACCTTTCGGACCCTCCAAAGGTGTTTGATCCGCTTTCAATTGAATGAGATAACCGGAAACAAAGCGGGCCGCTAAACCGAAATGACGCAAAATCTGAACTAACAGATACGAAGAATCCCTGCAAGATCCCGTTCTTTTGGAAAGTGATTCCTCGCAGGTCTGCACTCCCGGTTCCATACGAATCACGTAACCGATGTCGTTCGAAAGCTTTTGATTGAGAGACACGATAAAATCGATGATGCGCTGCGGCTTTGTAAAACCGTCCGCCTTCAAGCTCTTAAGATAAGAATTCAATAAGGTTCCGTTTTCGGAAGGAACGCCATAGGGAGCCAATTCGTATTTTAGAATTTCCTCATATTCAAACGGAAAATTTTCCGCATAAGATTCCACGAAAAAGTCGAACGGATTGATGACCTTCATATCCGCTACAAGATCTACGAGAACGCTCAGACGATCCGTTTTTTCCGGAAAAACCAAACGAGCCTGAAAGTTTCCGAAAGGGTCCTGTTGCCAATTGAGAAATTGATTGTTCGGTTCCACCTTCAGGGAATACGAAACGATATTCGTTTTACAATGAGGAGCCGGACGAAGACGAATAACGTGGGGAGAAAGCGAAACGTTTCGATCGTAACGATAAACGGTTTCGTGAGTGAGAGCGACTCGAATGGACATAAAAAAATTTTCCGCCTAAAAGCTGTTTCGTATTCGGAAATCCGAATTCTAAAATCGAAAATAACGTTCGTCGATCCGATCGTGAATCCCGTTGATCTGAAGCTGAAGTTTGTCCAGATATTCGTGCATTCCCGAACTGAAAATTTCGTCCACGGATGTGTAACTGAGTTCCGACAACAAAACCCCCACTCGTTTTTCCGCCTCGCAGGAATATTCGTCCGGATCGGTTCCGCTGAGCAATTTCAAACTTTCGAATATTTTACGAAGAGAAAAACGAACCGCCCTCGGAAATTGTCTGTCGAGAATCAAAAACTCGGCTATGTTCTTCGGAGTGATTTTTTGGTAGATCCGGTTGAACATCTCGTGCGCGCTCGTGGATTTCAAAAGGGACAACCATTGGATCAAATCCAGATTCGAACCCACGTCGTGCGAAGGAAGAAGGATGAAATATTTCATGTCGAGAATTCTCGCGGTTTTATCCGCTCTTTCCAGATAACGTCCGAGCTGCGCGAAATACCAAACCTCGTCCCGAGAAATCGTCGCCTCTTGACATCCGTAAAACAGAAGACATTGATTTCGGATCGATTTAAAGAACTCGCTCAGAGCGCTCAGATCCGTATCGGTGAAATGTCGTTTTGCTTTGAAGTTTAGATAGAATTCGTTGATGACTTCCCACATCGGAGTGGAGATATTCTCGCGGATGGTGCGCGCGTTTTCCCGGCAGCGGATCAGACAATTCAGAATCGAATTCGGATTCTCCGTATCGAACGTCATAAAGTGAATCACGTTCTCTTTCGATGCGTCCGAAAATTTTTTCTGAAACAATTCGTTATCTCCGGTCGTATAAACGAGAGGCATCCATTGGCGGTTTACGTCCTCGTTTAAATCCAGGGATAATTGAAAATTTACGTCGATGAACCGGGAATAATTCTCCGCCCTCTCCATATACCGATTCATCCAGTACACGGACTCAGCCACTCTGCTCAGCATAGCAACCTCTTTCGTTCTAATGTGTGTTTTTATGTTTTAGCCTTCGCCCATCACCCAAGTGTCTTTCGAACCGCCGCCTTGGGAAGAATTCACGACAAGAGATCCTTTTCTTAACGCGACGCGCGTCAAACCGCCCGGCATCACATAGATGTCCTCTCCGTAAAGTATGAACGGTCTTAAATCCACGTGCCTTCCTTCGAGTTTATCTTCGATCAGAGTGGGAACTCTGGATAAACTCAGGACCGGTTGTGCGATATAGTTTCTCGGGCTTTTATCGATGAGTTCGCAGAATTCCTTTTGTTCCTTTTTGCTCGAACGAGAACCGATGAGCATTCCGTAACCGCCCGCTCCGTTGGCCGCCTTCACGACGAGATTCGCGATATTCTCCTTCACGTATTCGCGATCCTTATCGTTCGAACAAAGATAAGTGGGAACATTCGGAATGATCGCTTCCTCTCCGAGATAGTATTTGATCATAGCGGGAACGAACGTATAAAGAACCTTATCGTCCGCGACACCCGCACCGGGAGCGTTCACAAGAGCGACGTTTCCTTTTTTATACGCCTCGAAAATTCCGGGAACGCCTAACAGCGATTCTTTGTTAAAGACGAGAGGATCGAGGAACGCGTCGTCGATCCGTCTATAGATCACGTCGACGACCTTGAGACCTCTTGTGGTTCTCATATAAACCTTGTCGTCCTTGACGACGAGATCGCTTCCTTCGACAAGAGGAACTCCCATCTTTTGCGCAAGGAAAGAATGTTCGTAATAAGCCGAATTGTAGATTCCGGGAGTTAAAACCGCGATGGAAGGATTGGATTTGCCGCTCATGTATTCGAGCATTCCCCGTAAACGAATCGGATAGTCGTACGTGGGACGCACGTTCAAACTCGCGAAGAGTTCCGGAAACGTTTTTTTCATCACTTCACGATTTTCTAATACATAGGAAACGCCCGAAGGACAACGCAGATTGTCCTCCAAAACGTGAACCGTTCCGTCCCCGTTGCGGACCAGGTCCGTTCCCGAAATATGAATCCAAGTTCCTTGCGGAGGATGGATTCCTTTACATTCCTTTAAATAACCTGCGGAAGAATAAACGTATTCCGCCGGAACGACTCCGTCCTTGATGATTTTTTCATCGTGATAAATATCGTGGATAAAAAGATTGAGTGCGCGGGTTCTTTGTTTCAAACCTTCTTCCAGTTTTTTCCATTCGTGAGAAGTGATGATACGAGGAATGATGTCAAAGGGCATGATCCTCTCTTCTTCCTCTTCGTCCCCGTACACGTTGAACGTAATCCCAAGAGAAAGAAGGGCCTTTTCCGCGCTCGATTTCCTGCGCACGAGCTCGCGATCATCCATCGTTTCGATTCTGGATTTCAGAAAATCATAACTCTGCCGAATTCCGCCCTCCGGCGAAAACATCTCATCATAGAAAGATTCCGTCTCGTAATTGGTTAGAAGCATATCCACACCTCAATTAGAATTTCCTAAAATAAGCACAACTTGCAAGCAGTTTTTAAAATTAATGTTTATTTTTTAGATAACTTAAGTATATATGCTAATATTTTATACATATTGATCTTTGGATGAAAAATTTCTTTAGAAAATTAGCGGGTTTTGATGAGAATTTGGTCTTTTTGAGGAGAATGCGCGAGGGAATTGGTTGGAGCAATATGGATTCTTTGGCCAAAGGGCGACGGTTATTTGGACCGACAAATCGCTTTTCGGAAGAATCTAGTTGATTCCGGATTTTTAAACGAATCGGAGGTCGCGTTTTCCGCTCGCGAATTCAAACCAAGTGGAAGAATCCATCCTCGTAAATCGATAGGAAACGAATTCGCAATTTTCAAAACGCGTGACTGAAATCGACGAACATCTGCGTATCTTCGCGCGACTTGGCAAAGTCGATCAGAATTACGGTCGCTTGGTTCCAGATGATTCGAAGACCGCCACCCCAGGAATGCTTGTAACCCTGAAGATTGATTCTTTTTTCGGAATCCCAAACGCGACCCACGTCATAAAAGGGCACAAGACTTAAGGTAAAAAGTTCATTACCGATTTTGAATGTAGCAAATCTCCATCGAACTTCCATACTTCCGAAACCGACCATAGGAGCGACAAAACGATCCTGACGATACCCCCGCATCGTTTGCAATCCTCCGATCCCAGTCATCGGTCCGTCCAAGCTCCACATATACCGCACTTCGGAAAAAGGGGCGCCTTTGGAAGTATATCCGAGCGCACCTCGGGTCGCGAAAACCAATTCTTCGAAGACGCTCGGAAGGATTTTGTAAAAGTATTTGGTCTGAAAGAAGACCTTGTTGTAATCGAAATTGGAACCGGTGTGTTTGGATACGTTTGCCACATTCAATTCTACTAATACACCTCGGTCGGGATCGGGCTCGAAGTCCCTCGTATCGTACGCGATCCCGGCGCGCAGATATACGATTTCTCCACCGTTATATCCTCGGATTTTTCCGGCTTTATAATCTTCCGTGAGCTTGGATTCTCCGTTGGGAACGGATGTTTCCCAAATGATTCCCGCCAAATACGGATCTTTCGATGGATTCCAAACCCCGTCCGAATGCCCGATGATGTTTTTAGAAATCTCGTTCGCTACAACCCATTTGAAGGCTTTCCAAAAGGTATAATCGATGCTGTTGAAGAGAGTCGTAGAGTTGAACAGATATTGATTGTATCCTTGATCGCTTACGGTCGGAGTGATTTCGGATGCGGTTCTGGATGGGCGAATGTAGGATTGAGACGCTTCATAAGCGTCGAAACTCGCGTTGCCTACTTGACCTATTCCGGGAAGATTACGCGGCCTGTACGATAAGGCTCCGAGCGAGAATTCTCCGATTCCGAAATATTGGGAATTCGGATTATAATCCAATCCCAAACTGCTTTTAAACCGAAATGCGGTATTAAAAAGATACGGAGAATCGAACTGGATGAAATGATTTTTTACGCCTTCGTTGGTCTGGAACAACTGAAGAGTGACCTTGCTCCGATACGGTTCATATTCGTAATATGGATCGGATTTATTGCCGTTGAAAAAAAGGCTCGCTCGAATTCCCCCGCCTTGTCCGCGCACCGGATCGGAGCTCAACAAAGGAATCGCCGTTACATACCAACCTTCCCTCTTTTCGGCCAATTCTCCCGGATCCAGCCTCTTACTCTCATCCAAAGGAATTCTTACCTGAGGAAGGTTCTGAATCCCCTCCGCCGCAATCGGAAATATATTTCCAAACAAAAGAACGAAAAGCCCGATCATCGTCCGAATTCGAAGGCGATAAAAAAACATAATCCGAGGGCTTCCTTAGGCCAATTGGTCAAATTGATCGAATTTGCATAGACTTATTCTTTGCCGTTCAAACGAAGCCATCCAGGATGAATTCATTTCCTAAATCCGTTCGGTCCACGAACCCCGGATTCGGATCTTCGATTCACGAAAAAATCGTTCGGATGATTAGAACGTTTTTAGGAAAACGCCTAAACCGAACTCGGTATATTCATATTTTATAATAAATTCTCCCGATGCTCGATCGAGGAAAGAATTCTCGGTAAAACCGAATGAGCTTTTTCTTCTCTTCGCATCACGCAATCTATAATCCGCGAGATGAGAAATCGCGATTCGTGCTATTCTCATCGATCATTCCGATCTTTACGTAAAAAGATCGAGGTCGATTGGGGATAATTATGATAAGAACGGTAAAAACGATCGTGTTGATTCTCTTTTTGATTTGGTGCGTCAATTGCGTGAACGGAGATAAAACCAAATTTCCATTTCTCGCGTATTTGAATCTGGGAAGAGAAACGAATTCGTTTGCGGTTTCGCAGATTACTCCAGGTTCAGGTGTGAATGGTATTCCCTTGAATAGCTCCGTTCAGGTGACCTTCAACGCTCCGCTCGACGGTTCAATGGTTCTTTCTTCCACGTTCTTTATAAAACAAGGAAACGTTTCGATTCCTGCAACGATCACGACAAACGATACTACGGCGGTTCTCATGCCGAATTCTTCCCTTGCCGCTACAACCACGTATACGGTTACCGTTTCCCAAGGAATTCAATCCGCGGCGGGGATTTCTCTCAAAGAGGATTTGATCTGGAATTTTACCACCGCTGCAACCGTGGACGCTGTGGCGCCCGCCGTTTCCTTAACGACTCCATCGGTGGGGGCGAACCTGATTCCGAGTAATTCTTCCGTTCAAATTGCATTCACGGAATCCATCAATTGTACAACGATCGATAACGTCGTATTTACTCTCAAAAATAACGCTACCAATGCTGACGAACCGGGCACGGTGAACTGCTTAGGTTCAACTGCTACGTTTACCCCTACGCTTGCACTTGCGTTCAATACTACTTATAGGGTCGATTTAGCCGGAACGGTAAAGGATTTAGCGAACAACTCTCTTCCGAACGCATATAACTGAACGTTCACTACGGGAGCCGGACCGGATTTGATTGCACCTACGGTTTCCTTTAGAAACCCAAGCGCCGGAACACAGGGGATTCCTTTGAATACTTCCGTAACGATCGCGTTCAGCGAGTCGATCAGCTGCGCCACCGTTATAGGCAATATCACGCTGGATGACAATATATTTGTTCCGGGAACGATCAATGTAAATCCCTCCTGCTCCAATACGACCGCCTCCATTACCCCGCTTGTTCCGCTTTCACCAAATACCGTTTATACGGTATCGCTTTCCGGTGTCACAGATTTGAACAACAATCCGGTTGCCGCCGAGACTTGGACCTTTACCACCGGTCCAGCCGCCGATGTTACACCGCCTACCGTCACCTTCCAAGTTCCTACTGCAAACGCGACCGGAGTCGGAATCAATGTAAGTCCGACAGTCGTGTTTAGCGAACTGATGTCTTGTCCTTCGGTGAACGCGGCTTCTTTTCGCGTTAAAAATACTGCAACCGGAGTTTATCTTGTCGGGAGCGTAAATTGTTTCGGAACTTCAGCAACATGGACGCTCGACCCTCTCGCAAATCCTAACTTTGCGACGAACACCCAATACACGGTAGAAGTAAACGCAGGCGCTTTAGACAATACGGCAAATCTTCCGTTAACGCCGGTTGCAAGCTGGAATTTTACGACCGGCCCCGGACCGGATGTTACACCTCCTACAATCGCCTTTGCCACACCCGCGAATGGAGCCTTAGGAGTTCCCACAAATACAGGAGTGAACATTGCCTTCAACGAAGTCTTGAATTGCGGAAGTATTCTAGGAGGCCTCACCCTCGAAGACGCAGCCGCACCGGGCGTTCCGCTTATGATCAACATCAACTGCAACGGAAATACGGTTTCCTTTACTCCGATCGCTCCAAACTTTCCCTTGCCGTTCAATACGATGTTCAGAGTGAATATCACCGGCGCAGTCACCGATCTTTTCGACAATGCGATCCCGCCGCAAACTTGGACATTTACGACGGGCTCCGCTCCGGACGTAACACTTCCTACCGTTTCCTTAGTAAGTCCGATCTCGGCCTCGACCGGCATACCGACAAATTCGAATATTACGGTTTCCTTTAGTGAAACGATTCAATGCGGAAGTTTGAATTTTACGATAAACAACGGAATTACCGGAATTATAAACTGCGCCGGTTCAACGGCAACCTATGTTCCGAACGCAGGAACTCCTCTTCTTGCAGGTACGAACTATACCGCAACGATCGCGGCCGTGCAGGATGTGCAGGGAAATTCAATAGGAGCCCCTTATAGCTGGAATTTTACGACAGGGTTAGGTCCGGATATAATTCAGCCGACTGTTACGATCCGCAACGTGCGAGACAAATCGGTTCTGGAAAGCGGCTTTATTATCGGAACCGCGGCGGACGATAGAGCGGTTGCGAGTGTCGAAATCTCCTTCAATGCAGGCGGATCGTATGCAACGGCCAATGGAACCACGAACTGGAGTTATCAACTACCAACCGGAAACAATACTTGGAAGACCAATTCTCTTCACGATATCCTCGTTCGCAGTAAAGACGTAGCCGGAAATTATTCAATCCCGGTAGCGGTTTCCAACATTCGAAAAGGAACCAATAAGGACGTAAACGGTGATGGATACGGAGATATGGTAGCATCTAGCTACAGCGAGGGTTTGGTTTACATCTTTCATTCCGCCGGAGCCGCGGGAATCACAACAACGACCTCCTCTTCCGCAAACCGTTATATTTTCGGCGGAGCAGCCGATCAGTTCGGAAAGGCTTTGGCTTTAGGGGATATCAATGCGGACGGCTATGCAGATCTGGTCGTAGGCGCGCCTAATTATAGTGCCGGTGCAGCGTTCAGAGGCGCGGCGTATGTCTTTTATTCTTCCGGAATTGCAGGAATCACTACTTCGTTTTCCGCATTTGCAGCGACACAAATCCTAGGCGCAGCACCAAACGATATATTTGGTGCAAGCCTTTCGACAGGAGACATCAATGGAGACGGCTTTTCGGATCTGGTCGTCGGGGCCCCCAGTAACAACGGGGCGAGCGGCGGAAGGGTTTATATCTTCCATTCAGCGGGCGCAACTGGAATTACCGCCACCGACACCACGACGGCCGCGAGTAGCGTAATTGGAAACGCGGCGTTCACCGATTATTTAGGAAATTCTTTAGCAACAGGAAACATCAATGGAGACGCCTACGACGATGTAGTCATCGGAGCTTATAATTACTTCACAGCAAGAGGAAGAGTTTTCATCTATCACGGATCTACGACGGGTATTGCAGAGGCACCAACTTCAACCCTCACGAATACAACAGGAGCCGCCAATCTGGACAAATTCGGCATGTTGGTTGCCTCTGGAGACATCAACGGGGATGGAAACGCCGATGTAGTCGTCGCAGCAGTTGGAAAAAACGCAAATATAGGTAGAATCTTCGTATTTACTTCCAACGGAGCGACAGGGGTAACGACTACGACAAGTCCAAATGGGGTCCCTCTTTACATTTCCGGGGTCAACATGGGAGACTTATTCGGAATGTCTATTCTCGTGAAGGATTTGAATGGGGATGGAAGAGCAGATATAGTTTCCTCTGCCAATAACGGCGGCAACGGAACGGTACATGTATTTATGACCCCAAGTGTCGGCGGGATAGGAGGGACTCTCGACACTTCGAACGCAGCGCAATCCCTGATCGGCGGACTCGGCTTTGGACTTGGTAGCCTCGCAACCAATCCTACCTGCCAAATTTCCGCCGGAGACGTAAACGGAGACGGATATATGGATCTCTTTATTGGTAATGGACAAGGGACAGGGACCCATATCTTTCACACTACTGGTGCAGGATTGGGGACAAATAATCCGGCTTTCGCCTCCACAATCATCAACGCCGTTCCTGGAGGAGGAATCGGAAGCACCGTCTTCTAACTGCCGGAGAGGAGTTCCCACAAGGCAGAGAATACTTGCAAAGAATTCATCCTGCGTTTTTTCCAGCATGTAGGAGTTCCCACAAGCCTGATGACTCTTGAAAATTTTACAGAAACGACTTTTTGCTTTCACTCCAAGGTTTTCCTCGGAGTGAAAAATTTTTTTTGTACTGAATTTGTTTCAAAAAAAAATCGACTTTGGTTTTTTTCTTATCCTTACACAAAGAAAACGAAAATACATGAAAAGTATTATCATCAAACAATTAACAAACCATAATATTCAATTTTAGGTAAGCAAATCTTCTTTTTAGGATTCATTTTGTTCGAAATCTGAGCACACATTTTTAAGCATCGTTAGTCATGCTTTCTTGTTATAAAATGAATAAGATTCTTCAGAATTTTTATGATGGAATTTGCTTCCTGCTTTTTTCCTGCAACTAAACCGATGTACGTAAAAATATTTTTTCATAATAAAGTGTTCATATTAGTGAATTTGACAAGAATTTGAGAAGCAAACAAATGCGTACTTTGGCCTTCAAAGTTTATAATTCAGATTATAACCTAAAATGACCGAGGATACTGATTTATGTTAATCTTTCCGATGAGCGCCGGCGCCAAAAGAGAAAGAGGCCCGGATTTCGTTGGAGGTTACTATGCAAAGAATTACAAAAACCATTCTGCTGGTTCTACTTTTGGTCTGGAACGCGAATTGCGTCAACGGAAGCAAAAATAGCCTTCCTTTTCTCGCGTATTTAGATCTGGGCGGAAAAGGAAATTCATTCAGCGTTTCTCAAATCACTCCCGGCTCGGGCGTGAGCGATATTCCTATGAATACGGCCGTTCAGGTTACGTTCAGTGAAGCATTCGATTCTTCCAGCGTAACAACTTCTACTTTTTTTATCAAACAAGCGACTACTTTGATCCCCGCTAGCTTGACACTAAACAATACAACGGCAGTTCTTACTCCGAATTCCGCTCTTTCTTCCTCAACAACCTATACCGTAACTATTGCAAAGGAAATTAGATCCTCCACGGGAATTTCTCTCAAAGAAGATATGATCTGGAATTTTACAACCGCTGCGACCGTCGATGTAATCGCCCCTGCGGTTTCCTTAACGACTCCGAACAACGGAAATTCGGCGGTTCCAAACAATTCTTCCGTTAGCGTTGCCTTCAGCGAAAATGTGGACTGTACCACGATCGACACGACCACGTTTTTAGTGGATGACGGAGGGGCCGTGGCGGGGACCGTTACCTGCGGAGGAACTTCCGCAACCTTTGCACCGGCTGCCGCTCTTGCACCAAACACGGCTTATACGGCAAGAATTACGACAGGCGCCAGAGATTTGGCGGGCAACCCGTTAACCTCGATATATGCCTGGAATTTTATGACGGGAGCCGCTCCGGATGTAACCGCTCCGAACGTCTCCTTTATTAACCCGGCAAATACTTCCAACAATTTTTCCGTGAACGGGTCTTTGAGTATCGCGTTTGACGAGCCGATAGACTGCGCAACGTTCACAACAGCGAACATCACTCTTACGGATGGATTTACTGCAGTGGTCGGAACGGTCGGTTGTATCGGTTCGGCGACAACCTTCACTCCAACGTTACCCCTGGCCTATGCTACGACTTACACGGCGACGATTTCAACAGGGGTAAAGGATCTTGCTGGAAACCCTCTCGCCGCTCCGTTCACTTGGAGTTTTAGTACGGGTGTTGCACCGGATTCGATAGCTCCGACGGTTTCTTTAGTCATTCCGGCAAACGCTCTCACGGGCGTGGGAATCAATACAAATGTCAGCGCCGTTTTCAGCGAACCGATGAACTGCGCTACGATTACCACCGCAAGTTTTACGTTGAATGGAGGAGCCGCAGTTCCGGGAACTGTTTCGTGTGCAGGAACATCGGCGACCTTTGATCCTACCGCCGCATTGGCATTTAACACAACATACACGGCTTCGATCACTACAACCGCAAAGGACCTTGCGGGAAATTCGATTCCTGCTTTGTATACCTGGACATTTACGACGGGCTTAGCGCCGGATACTACGGCTCCCACCGTTTCTTTTGTCAGTCCGTCTAACGCAGCCACCGCCGTTCCGGTAAACAGCTCTCTCAGCATCGCGTTCAGTGAAGCGATCGATTGTGCTACGATCACAACTGCAAACATCACGTTGAGTGACGGAAGTGCGATCGCAGGAACCGTCGGTTGTTCCGGAACCGCGGCAACGTTTACTCCGACGGTAGCACTTGCCTACGGAACGAATTACACTGCAACGATTGCGACTGCGGTCAAAGACGTAGCAGGAAATTCTCTCACCGTACCGTATACCTGGACCTTTAGCACCAGCGCTGCTCCTGATTCCACAGCTCCGACGGTTTCCTTTGTCACTCCGGCAAACGCTCTCACAGGCGTGGGAATCAATACGAACGTAAGTGCGGTTTTCAGCGAACCGATGAACTGCGCTACGATTACCACCGCAAGTTTTACCTTAAATGGTGGCGTCGCCGTTCCCGGAACGGTTTCTTGTGCAGGAACATCGGCGACCTTCGACCCTACGCCGGCACTCGCATATAACACGACTTATACGGCTTCCCTTACGACCACGGTCAAAGACCTTGCGGGAAATTCGATTCCCGCTTTGTATACCTGGACATTTACGACGGGCTTAGCGCCGGATACGACGGCTCCCACGGTTTCCTTTGTCAACCCGATCGTGGGTGGAACGGCCGTTCCGGTGAACAGTTCACTGAGCATCGCGTTCAGTGAAGCGATCGATTGTGCAACGATTACAACCGCAAATATCACATTGAGTGACGGAAGCGGGATCGCCGGTACAGTTGGTTGTTCCGGAACCGTTGCTACGTTCGACCCAACCCCAACCTTAGCATTTTCTACGACCTATACGGCGACAGTTTCGACTGCTGTCAAAGATGTGGCAGGAAATTCTTTAGCGGTCGCGTATTCCTGGACGTTCACGACAGGTGTCGCGCCGGATACGACTGCACCGACCGTCTCTCTGATTGCTCCTGCAAACGGAAGCACCGGAGTCGCAACGAACGCGAATATTTCCGTTTCTTTTAGTGAGACTATGGACTGTACAACGCTCAATACCGCTTCGTTTACTTTAAATAACGGTGCGGCGGTCGTAGGAACGGTCAGCTGCTCAGGCACGACAGCAACCTTTTCACCGACTGCATTTCTCCCTGCGGGAACGAATCATACCGCGACGATCACCGTAGCCGCAAAAGACCTTGCGGGAAATGCGATCGGGGCGGCGTTTAACTGGAACTTTACGACCGGAGCCGCATTAGACGTCACAGCTCCGGGACTTGTGATCGGAAACGCAAGAAACAATACCGTTTTGGAAAGCGGCTTTGTCTCCGGCACCGCAACCGATGGTGGAGCGATTGCAACCGTAGAAGTTTCCCTGGATAGTGGGCCGTATGCGTTAGCAACCGGAACAAACAACTGGAAGTTTCCACTCCCTGCCGGAGCAGCCACTTGGAAATCCTTTTCCCAGCACACGATCCAAGTAAGAGCGACGGACGCTTCCAATAACGTGACGATCTCTCCCGTAGTCACAGTAAGAAAAGGAACCAATAAGGACATCAACGGAGATGGGTTTACCGATTTAGTAGCGCCGGAATACGGACAGGGACTAGTCTTCATCTTCCATTCTTCGGGAGCAGCCGGAATCACGATCCCCAATGCTCAGTTCGCGAGCAAAATCATCATTGGAACCGCGGCGTCCTTTTTCGGAAAAACCGCAACGATGGGAGATTTTAACGGGGACGGTTATGCGGACGTAGCGATCGGATCTCCAAGATTCCAAAGCGCGGGAACCAACAACGGCCGGGTTTATCTCTTCTATTCTTCCGGAACGGCGGGTATCACTACTTCCTTTGCGGCCTTTGCCAACAGTACGTTGACGGGAACCAATGGAACCACCGATGAATTTGGAAGCGCATTAGCGACAGGCGACATCAACGGAGACGGTTATACGGATTTGATCGTAGGGGCACCGAGCTACAATGGATCCAGAGGAAGAGTCTATGTATTTCATTCCGCCGGTGCAGCGGGAATTACGGCTGCAACCGTAACTGCTGGCGGAGGTGGAGCCTCCTCTTTCAGAACGGGTGGAGCCGCGAGCGAACGGTTTGGATATTCCCTTGCAACGGGAAATATTAACGGAGGCAATGAAGACGATCTCGTGGTCGGAGCCCCCGGATATATTTTCAATGCCGGGTATGCAGGCGGCGGGATCGATTGGGGAAGAGTCTACGTTTATTACGGAGCAGCGGCAGGATTGACCGCGACGATTCATACGATAACGAATAACACCGGAAACGCGCCGGCAGCAGTTGGAGTTCCCGGTGGAGCCGCACAACTCGGATATTCCGTTGCGGTGGGTGATATGAATCTGGACGGTTTCAACGATGTCATAGCAGGAGCCCCTTTCTTCATTCAAGTAGGAAATCCGAACGTAAACCAGCAAGGGCGGATCGTCGCATATTATTCGGCGGGAGCCGGAGGAATCGGAACTCCTTTAACATTGGGAGGCGCCATCCGCGCATTTACAGGAATGAACGGAATCAATGGACAATTCTTGGGACTCACACTTGCAGTTCGTGACATGGATTTGGACGGAAGGGCGGATGTCATGACAGCATCCGCATTCATGGGTCCGAATACTGTGTACGTATATTTGACCCCAGCCGTTGGCGGGGCGACCCGGGACACTACGATGGCAGATGTCACGATGGTGACGGGGGGGCTCTATGGAATCAATTCCATGCTCAACGGTCCCGGAATACCGATCGGAACCAGCGATGTGAATGGAGACGGGCTTCCCGATTTACTGATAAACGGATCGGAGGCGGTTCGAATCTATCACTCCACGGGCGGGGTAGCTCCGATTACGAACAACCCCGCAAGCGCGGATAGCGTAATCTTGGGTTCCGGTTTGTTCGGAGGAATCGGAGGGGCCGCTTCCAATACAAATGAGTTCGGCTCCGCAATCTATTGATCGAATTTACGCAGGATGATCGAACCATCCGGGGTCTTGTGCTGACTTCAAAAGATCTTTATGTAGGAAAATCAAAGGAACAGGCAGACGATAGAAAGTCTGCTTGTTCTTGATTTCGGAAGAATTCAGATTCTTCTTTTAATTATACGAACAGGAAAAACGAAGCGGTGATTTCACCGAAACTTCGTACGCCGAAAGCAGCGATCTTTCGGAAAAGGTCCGAATGATCGTAAAATAAGTACAAAACAGAAGCGATTTCTGTTGTTCCTAAAAGAACCGCCTATGGAATTCACATACTCTCTCACCAAACAGCAACAAAAGAAAAATTATCTCTTCGGATATTACAACCGGCCGATACTTTGGTTTCAAAGAAGATTCACCGGACCGATTCTGCTTCTCATTCCAATACTGGAATACGGCCTTTTGGAGGAATCGCTCTATCGACTGAGCTTTGCATTCTTTTTTGGTATTTTAGGATTCTATCATATTCTTAGGCCGTTTTTATTTTTAAAACGAATCCGGTTCGAGGATTTGCAGGGAACGGTTCGAATCGATGAAAACGAACTTTCAATCGTGGACGACAAAGGAGAACTTCGTTTACAACCGAAAGACGTCATAAAAATCATCCGCAAAAAACATTATGTTTTTCTAAAGGCACGGGTTTATTCGGTCGTCTACTTTTTGCTCGATCGAACCGGCTTCGACTCGGAAGAAAATGCGAATCGATTTTTAACGGAACTCGATCGTTTTTCCGGCAATGCGGAAACGAAAGAGAAGTGAAATCGCATACGACCGTTCTTCTTCCCCGAAAAAGAAAATCAGAACACGATTTCCGTGCGGATTATAACCCACTCGTAAACCTCAAGAAATTTCTATTTTTATCCTTGCGCTTCTAAAACCGCAAACTACCGGACTTCCGCCTATGCGTCATTAGGCGAGGATTTTCGTTCCGGGAATTTCTAAAACGAACTTGGAGCCGAACGCTTGGGCGGGAGTCGTAAAGCCCGATTGAACCCTCCCTTTTTCCACCTTGGCAACGGCGGCCAACGCGGACTCTACGGTAAATTCGTAACCTTCCGCACAACGCATCCGGATCGAAACCTTTTTCGAACTGGCCTCGGTCCAAGCCTCACCCCATAAAAGAACGGAGCCTTTTTTTCTCTTTTCATCCCCCGGACCGCTTACGGTCACTTCGACGAGCTTCTGCATTCCTTTCAGAATCAACGAATTTTTTAAAAAGAACGTGGTCGGCTGCAGCAGTTTCAAAATCTTCGCTTGAGAAGCGGGTAAAGATGAGTAAACCGTAATATTCGGAATTCCTGTTGAAACAAACGCCGTAAAAACGTCTCCCCAGGGAATCGCAAAAAATTCCGCGTAACTTCCGCTGATCTCCACGACCTTTTTCAGACTCAACTGAGGAATCGTTTCGATCTTTCCGTTTCTTCTCACCTTACTTCCGTACGGAAGTTGTGCGAGTGCGCTCTTTAGAGTTCCCCTTGAAATGTCCGTAAACCCGGAAAAACCGAGTTCCAAAAAATGAGCCTTAGGAAGCTTTTCCTTCAACATCACTGCAAGGCAATCGGTGGGAACGATGTCGAATCCGACTCCGGGAAGAAGCATTACTTTTTTCGCAAGCGCTTTGGAAGATAGAGAATGAAGTTTTTCGTAAACGGGAATTTCTCCCGTGATGTCCAGATAGTGAACACCCGACTCGATACAAGCGTTCGCCATCGGAACCGCTGTCTCGATAAAAGGACCCGCGCAGTGTAAGACCAAGAAACAATCGGAGATTTGACTTTGAATTTCTTCCGCAGTATCGAGCGTAAAGATTCGAAACGGTAAATTCAATTCTTCGGCGAGAAGGCGGATCTTCGCTTCGTTTCTTCCGGCGAGAATCGGCGCTTGTCCGCGTTCCACCGCCTTTCTTGCGATCAATTCTCCCGTGTAGCCGTTTGCTCCGTAAAGAAGCCAGTTCTTTTTCTTAGCCGCCATAAAGACCAGATTTTCGCAAAACGGAAGAATTCGTCAAGTGATGACAGAAATTTCCAAAACGTCTTCCGTAGAAGTGAATTGACTTTGAAACGTTTTTATCTTACTTTCTTTTGGAGTTTTTCCCCTTTGATCGTCCCTTATGAATCAGATGAATCTTCGATTGGAACCGATCTCCGAATCACACGCGTCTTCTCTTGCCGTTCACGCGAATTCGGAAAACGTATTCTTAGGTTTACGCGGAGCATTCCCCTTTCCGTATCAACTATCGGACGCCCTCGATTTTATTCGAGCTTGTTTGAGGGATTCCCGATCCAGGACGTTTGCGATCGTATTCGAGGAGAATGCGATCGGGATCATCACTTTGATTTTTAAGGACGACGTCTATCGGTTTAACGGGGAAATCGGCTATTGGATCGGCGAAACGTTCTGGAACCGGGGAATCGTTACTCAAGCAATCTCATATATTCTAAATATTGCATATACGGAACACGGATTGCACCGAATCTACGCGGAGGTTTTCTCAAACCGACCGGCCTCCGCCAGAGCTTTGGAAAAAAACGGATTCGTGTTGGACGGAACGAGCAAGGAAGCCGTGTTTAAAAACGGAACCTTTTTGGACCAATGGATCTATTCCCGTTTACGGGATCACGCTTAAAGATTCGGCTCGTTTCCTTTTTCGTAATTTTCATTCCTCCGGCTCGAACAATCGTTCAAATTCCATAACCTTGAAAAATGGAATTCGCGTTTTGTTATACGACATTCTGATTTCGAATTCGCTTATTTCATAACGTTTGTAATGAAAAAATCCCTTTCTGAACGGCGTTTTTGTTTTTGAATTGACCAAGGAAGAATTCGAAGAATAAACTAAAACCAGAACTTATTTGGGCGGCTCTATGGAAATCAATCTCGTCACGATCGCAATTCCCTTTTTCTTTTTGCTGATCTTCCTGGAAATGGCTTTTTCCGCGTATCACAAACGTAAACTCTATCGGTTGAACGATTCGATCAACGATCTCTCTGCGGGAACCGCGAGCGAAGTGGTGGGTGTTTTTAAAAAAACCGTTACCATGTTCGCTTATATTTTAATCTATGAGAAGTTTCGAATTTTCAATCTCCCTTCTTGGCCGAGCGAAGCTCTTTCCATCGTTCCTGCAGGAACCCTGGGGCTAAGCTCTTTAACCTGGGCTTGGATTCTCGTCGTAGGCGTTTGGATTCTTTGTTTTATCGGTTACGATTTGGCGTATTACTGGACTCATCGCCTCAGTCACGAGATCAATTTCCTTTGGGCAGGACATGTCGTTCATCATCAAAGCGAAGAATACAATCTCACCGTCGCTCTTCGTCAGGCGAGTTTTCACAGTATCTTCACATGGGTCTTTTATCTTCCGCTTGCATTGATCGGTTTTTCTCCGATCGTAATGATTTTGAACGGTCAGCTCAACCTGATCTATCAATTCTGGATTCATACGAAAGCGATCGGCAAACTTCCCCGCTGGTTCGAAGCGATCTTCAACACACCTTCTCACCATAGAGTTCACCACGGAATCAACCCGAAATACATCGATAAGAATCACGGCGGAACCCTGATCGTGTTCGACAAATGGTTCGGAACCTTCGAACCCGAAACCGAAGAACCGGTTTACGGAACCGTAAAACCTCTGCAAAGTTTCAATCCGATCTGGGCGAACCTTCACTATTGGTGGGAAATGATCGAACTCGCGTGGCGTTGTCCCCGTTGGTCCGATAAGATCAAAGTATTCTTTGCCATGCCAGGCTGGAGACCGCAGGAACTCGGAGGACAATATCCGGTCCCCGAAGTTTCGACAAAAACATTCCACAAATATGATGTTCAAATTCCGAAAGGTATGAGTCTTTACTCTCTTGTTTGGTTCGTAATTACCGTGGCGCTCGCGTTCGGAATGCTCGTTAAAGTGAACTCACTTTCCATGTTCAGTATCAGCGTTATCAGCGCAGTCACCCTTCTATCCCTGCTTACGTTAGGCGGAATTCTGGAAAGAAAACGTTGGGCTCTTTTTACGGAACCTCTGCGTTTGGCGGTTTTAGTTGCGGGCGCTTACGCACTTTCGGGAGAAATGAACGTGACTTTGGGAACCTTGGCTCTCAGCGTGATTTCCTCGGTTTGGTTTTTGAGCTACAGAAGTTTCTTCGCTTCCGTCCAGGAAATCAATCCCGTTCAGGAAATTCTCCGAAGAACCGCTTAAATATCATGACGGAACCATACGTTCGGTTCCGTATATTCTCCTAAATTTCTTTCCCGGTCGATGACGACCGGGACCAAACCGCCCGGAATCGCAAATCTACCCGATTCCGGAAATTTCATCCCCGTCCAAATTTCCCAATCCGCGATCGTTCCCTGAATGTGCATCGAGTTGGGTTCGATTCGAATCTTTTTACCTCCGGCCTTTTCATGCACTCGGACCCAAGGATCTTCGCTAACACCGTCCTCCCGTTTTCGTTCGAGATATTCTTCCATCGATAGAAAGGGAAACTTCTCTTTTTGATTGGGTCGAACGCAAGCGAACAACCGAGAGATTCCCTGCGCGCCCGCGTTCTCTTTAAGCTGCGCGAGAATGAGATGAGACAATCCTCCTCCCCGAAAGTCCTTCGCGATTTCGATCGACCAGGCGCTGACCGCATTACAAACCTTCTTTTCCTTCCAATCGCTTACGCTCTTTACGATCGCGGCGTCCCATCCTTTCGGAAGTCCTTCCGGAGTTCCGTCCCATTCGAACGGGAGAATCTTTCCCGTCCCCACGACTCGATTCTCCTGCGTAAAAGCGATACAGTGCAGATGAGCAAATTCTTTTATAATAAAAGAATAATATTTGTTTCCGATCGGATCTTGGTTTAAAAACGTCGGCCATACGTCGAGTTCGAAGTCCGTTTCCGTAAAGCCGGAGCGGATGGCTTCTTGAAACGTCAAAAAACGAAATTCCATTCTTCGATTTCAGCGGCACGGGAGAATGTTGAAAGCACAAAAAAGCCTCCGAAACTCGGAGGCTTTTAAAGGAAGATTTTGTCTTATGCGGTTTACGAAACTCCGAACCTGTTTTCGGAATCGAAAAGACGCTGCGATCGCAAAATTCTCATTCGACAACACATTCGAATTTACATCGAACGCATTTACGACATCAAGGAACGGTTGCGAAAGAGATCGTAATCGCGTCGATATACGCCTTCGTCAGAGTATCCCAACTCGAACCGGCAGGGCTTGTTGTTGCCGCGGACTTTCCGACGGTTCCAACTCGGTCATACAATCCGTCCACGCGAGTCGCTTGGATAAAGTCCGCAGGAATCGCACTCGCGGCAACGCCTTCGGAAATAAAACCGTTGAAGTTGAACAGACCGTATGTCGGCGTAAAGTTTACGAACGCATTTACGGTCGTATTACAAGTGATCGCTTGTCCGGCCGTGATCGCGGCTTGTTCCAAACCGCCCTTTGCGGTTACGTTCAAACTTCCGTCCAGTTTTTGACTATAGGCAAGTTTGTAGTATTCTCTTCCGGCTCCCGGACAAAGTCCTTGATTGGCCGAATATCCCAGCAAAGCTGTTTGTGAGTTGATCGGAACAAGATTCGTAGTCCCGTTGAAACTCACGACCGACTTGAAACAAAACACGGTGCGGTTGTCCATCTCTTCTAAGATGACTCTTCCCGTATCCACGTCTTGGCCGAGAGAATCCGAACCCAACGGTCCTTTCCAAGAATACGTCTGGATCAAACCTTGATTCGGAAATCCGGTGATCACGGGTTGAACCACATAACTTTCAATCAACGCGGTAGCACCGGCCCAACGACTCGGATCGAGTCTGCTCAACTGATACAAAAGAACCGCACCGTCTCCGGAAGCCGACCTCGGATCATCGTCAAAGAAAAACTGCAACGCAGGCTGGTTATCGGAGGAAGAACGAAGTTCGAAAAAGTTCGTATAAGAAGCCGGAGCGGAAAGAGTGGACGGTTGATACGAAACGTTTCCGGAATTCAATTTCAAACGAAGCGTGTATAAATTTCCGTTGAAGTTTTGATTTGCGAGAGTGATGTTCGCGGTCGTTCCTGCGGGGAAAACTCTGCGGATCGCAAAGATCAAATCGTCCATAAACAAAGAGTTTCCGCGGGCCCAGGTTGCCGACTGGCGCACAAATCCCCAACTGTCCGCGCTTGCACGAAGCGGTTCAAGCAATTCCAAACGAACGGGAAAGGGTTTCGGAGAATCCTCTCTCACGAAAAAAGGAACTCGGTCGCTGCGGAAGCTAAGTCCTAAACCTAAAAAAACGAGAATCGCAAATGCGAAAAGAATCCATGACTTCTTCATTTTGATTTTCCTCATTGAGCGATTCCTTTCGGAACGATGATAAAAAAGCCGGTCTTACTCTGTTCCACATAGGGTTGAGTCGCCAACCAAAGAAGAATTGCGTTGTTGGTATCGTCGTTGTTTTCCTTCTTCTTACAGGCTCCGATCAAAAGAGCGCTGAAGAGGACGATCGCAAGAATTCCGGCGGAAAGAATATTGCGAAAAATTTTCATAAACTTCCTCCCTCATGACTGAGGCTTTACTAGTTTCAACATCCAATCGAATCGGTTTTTTCAACTCGATCGAATTTCTCTTTACAGCCGATTCCCTTACTCGAATTTACATCTACGACAAGTCTGCGCCGTTCAGAATCCCATTTTAAGAAATCGGATTCTTATAAACTATAGGAAGGAAAACTCTGGTCAATCAGGATTCTCATTCGATTGGGAACACCATTCCTTACTAATTATAAGGCATTCGGTTTCTCTTTATAAGAGGCTTAAAACCGCACATACGCATGGATAACAAAGAAACTCTCATTCTTTTTTTAAAAAACCCCAGAATCGGCCAAGTGAAAACGAGGCTGGCCGCGGGACTCGGAAACGAAGCCGCGCTGAACGTCTACGAACAGCTCGTCGAAATCACACAAAAGCAAGTCGCGGGTTTAGACCTTCCCGTTCGATTGTATTTCGATTCGATTCCCGAATTTTTATCCGGTAAATGGGGAAATCAAGTCAGCGCCCACCTGCAATCGGGGGAGGATTTGGGTTTTAGAATGTCCAATGCGTTTTCCGAAACGTTCTCGCAAGGAGCCCAAAAAGCGGTCATCATCGGAAGCGATTGCCCCGACCTCGAAACCAAACATATCCGCGAAGCGTTCTCGGCTCTCGATCAGTCCGACGTGGTGCTCGGTCCGGCCTTGGACGGAGGATATTATCTCTTAGGACTTAAGTCATATCTTCCGGAAATCTTTCGCGAAGTTCCTTGGAGCACCGATCGAGTGTTCGCAGGTACATTAGAAAAATTGCAACTTTTACGAAAGAACGTTTGGATTCTTCCCAAACTCGGCGACGTGGACGAACCGGAAGACTTAGGTCCGTACATTCGTTCCGGCAAAATCGTTCTTTAAACGGACCTACTTTTTTCGACGCAGAATTTAAACCGGCCCGCCGTTCCCCGTCGATTAAAAGGTTTTCATTTCGAGAGCGTCGACGAGAATTCGTCCATGCGATTTTTTCGGAACCTGCCGATCCTTGTCTCGATTCTTCTGTTGGCAAACGCGTCGATGTCTGCGCAGGCAAACTCGGAACGCGTCGGTCCCGAGTCTTCGGACGCGTATCTCAAACTCAAAAACGTCAAGTTCCGTCTGGAAGATAAGATCTATTTCACGGTCAACCGTCTCACCGTTCAGGCTTCCTCCAACCGGAAGAATTCTCCCGTGAATTTCAACGATCCGGATTCCTTTCATCTCAATCTGTTTCAAGGAGACACCGAATTCGAGATCTCCGTTTTGGAATTTCTATTCAATGAAAATGTAAAGTCTTTTCCGGACTTTCCATTACGAAATTTGAAACTATCCACGATCGAAAAGGACGGCAAACGCAAGATCCGAATTTTGGGAGAATATAAACTCGTTTTCTGGGTGGACGTGGAAATGATCTGCGATCTGGAACTCGTACCGAACAGTTCGATGCTGATTTTAAAATCGGAACGGATGAACGCGGCCGGAATTCCGGGTGCGGGAGATCTTTTATCGAGCCTCGGTGTGGGACTGAAGGAACTGCTTCCCATTCCGAAAGGAAGAGGTTTGGAAATCGTGGATAAAAGTTTTCGCATTCAATCCTTTCTTCTTTTGCCTCCTCCGAGAATCCAAGGAACCATCAGTAAAATTTCTCTTTTGCCCGATCGGATCTTGGTTCGTTTCGATACGAACAATATTCCTCCTCTTCCGAATCTGGAGTTTCAACCGGGAACTCCGAATCAGATCCGGATTTCCGGCGGAGAAATTCGAGTCGGTTCCGTTTCTCTCAAAAACACGAGTCTGCTTCTGATCGATCAGGATCCTTCGGACCTTCTCGACTTTCATATGAAGAATTTGCTCGTTCAACTTTCTCTCGGTAATCTGAATCTGAATTCTAAGGGAGATCTAAAGGTATTTCTTCCGGATTACGAGGATTTGAAAAAATAAAAAAATTCAATCCGACCCAGATTATAGAAAGACGCAAACCTCCGCAACCCGCCGATTTAATTCCGTTGACGTCCCCCTACAGATTCGGAATGCTGTAGGAAGGTTCCGACAATATCCGAACGGTATTCGCTTTGGTTCCCCAAACTATAACAACAGGTACGTGTTGTGAAAAAAATTATTTCCATTCTTTTTCTTTTATCTTTGGTAACTCCGTCTTTTCTTTTCGCGCAGACGACGGAAACGAATCCGACTCCTCCCACAACGGAAAACGCGGCTCCGACCGAAGAAACCCCTTCCGACGAAGAACAAATTACTTCCACGGTTAAAAAGCTCATCGGTTTTATCCGCTATAAAAAGAACGATAAGGCGATCGCGATCATCAACGTTAAGCAGTTCACAAACCAGCTTTTAAAATCTTCCGGTAAAATCGCGGATGCCGACCGAAAAGAATTCGAAGACGCGATCCAAGAATTCATCATTCACCGCAGTTTTCCGATCGCTCATAAATACTTCGATAAGATCGACATCAACTACGAAAAACCGGTGATCAAAGGAGACAACGCGACTCTCGCTTCCTCCATCATCTGGAACGGTTCCGAAAGAATCACCTTCTCCTGGATTCTGATGAAGATCGAGGGAACCTGGTTCGTCACCGACTTCTTAAACGAAGGCAAATACGCTTCCGAAACGAACCGAGTTAAATCGGTGGAACCTTCCCTCAAAAAGAACGGAATGAAACAAACAATCGCTCTGATCAAAAAAGAAGCAAAGAATTAAAGCGAAATGAGACAACTTCTTTCCAGAGTCACAGATTCGATTCTTTTAAACCCGATCCGCTCGTGCAGCGTCCTCGCCGTGTTTCTTCTTTTGTCCCTATGGCAGGCCTCCAAACTCACGGTAAACAGCAACAACCTCGATCTTCTTCCGAAGGACAACCCTTCCGTCGTCAAGACGCAGAAAGTGATCGAGATGATCGGCGGGAACGGATTCTACATTCTCAGCATCAAGTTCAAAGACGAAAAGGGAATGACGGAACATCTCGTCAAAGCCTTTGCCGCCAAAAAAAAAGGGCAGCCGGAGATCGCCGAGAAAGAGCTGAAAGAAGCCGAAACGATAAAACAAAAAAACGTTTCCTATTACAAAGAGCGGGAGAACGCGATCAAGAAAGCTTCGGACGTCTTAAACGAAAGACTTCTGAAAGAAAAGGATTACGTTCAATACATTTCCTATCGTTATAACGTTTCGTTTTTGCAGGATAGACTTCCCCTCTTCCTAAAAACGGAAGACTTAGTCGAAGTGCGCAAACGGGTCAAACGCAAGATCGACGAAGAAGTCGAAAAAGCGAATCCGTTCTTCATCAAACTGAGCGACGAGGAATATAACCCGGACTTCAACGATATCCTCGCCAAGTATCAAAAACTTGCAAAAAGAGATATATTCGACGAATATAATATTTCTCCCGATAAGGGAATGCTGATCTTTCTGATCAAACCGGCCGGTTCGTTCACGAACATCGAGTTCAACATCGCGCTCGATAAAAAAATCAAGGAAATCGTAACGGAACTCGCGCTGGACAAAAAAGGAATTCAAGTCGGTTATACGGGAACGTATCGTCTTCACCTCGACGACTACGAAACGCTGATGGCTGCGTTGAAGCCGATCGCAGTCGCATCCTTAATCGGAATCGCGATTCTTCTTTTGTTCTTTTTTAGAAATCCTCTTTTTATTCTGATTCTACTCGTTTCTCTTCTTTCGGGAATCCTGTTCTCTTTCGGATTGACTACGATCGTAATCGGTCAACTCAACTCGGTTACGAGCATCATCGCTTCGATCCTGATGGGACTCGGGATCGACTACGGAATCCAATTCTTATATCGTTTCCGCGAAGAATTCACCCGTAAACAGGACATGCTCCGTTCGATCAAGGATACGATCTATCACACGGGGATCGCTTCGTTTATTTCCGCCTTGACGACCACGTCTGCGTTCGTCGTTCTTGCGTTCTCCGAATTTCGAGGATTCAGCGAATTCGGGATCATCGCGACCTACGGAATTTTGATCATCGCGGTTTCCATGTATGGAGTGACCGCGCTTCAGATCACGCTGTTGTTCCGTTTGTTTCCGTCGCTTAAAAGCAAGTTTTTGTTATCCGCAAAAGAGCAGACAACTTCTCCGCTTCTCTACCGTTTTTACAAAAAACCCGGCCTTTTGACGTTAGTCGTCCTTGTGTTCGTCGTGGTGATTTCATTCTTCAGTTTCGCGCCCGGAATCCAGTTCAATTATAACGGACGGGATCTGATGGTGGACAACCTGGATTCCGTCAATCTCTACGACGAGATCGGAGATCGATTCGATATCAGTTCCGATCCGCAAGTCATCGTGGTCGATACATTGGAAGAATCCGAAGCCGTATTCGATTATATGACTCCGGTTCCGGACGAAATCGCGGGTTCGGTGGATCAAGTGGTTTCTCTTTGGAACTTCGTTCCACCGAAAGGACAACAAAGAGCGAACCTGAAGGTTCTGAAACAACTGCAAACGGATATGAAACCGGTCAAAGCGGGATTCTTAAAACCGGAACAAAGAAAGTATCTTCCGGTCGTAAAAAAATATCTGAGCGTAAAGGAATACGACGTTTCCGCAGTTCCAGTTTACTTCAGTTCTCAGTTTAAGGAAGTAAAAGGTTCCAAAGAAAAAGGACATCTCGTATTCATCTATCCGAAGGTGGCGCTTTGGCACGGACAAAAACTTCTGAAGTTTTTTGACGCAGTGGGAGAATTGCATTATCCGAAATTGTCCAGAAGAGTCTTAAACACCCTTCTCTACAATGAAAACGGAAACTCCGCAACCGATCCGGTCAAAGACAAATGGAACTCGGGAGAAGAACGTCTCATCGTAAAAGCCTTGAACACGTATTCGGCCGATCAATTCAAAGACCTCGGACTTTTGGAAGGGACGATTTCCTTTATCTTAAAAACAAGACCGTTTTCGTCTTTGGAACAAGCAAGATCGCATCAATACGTTTCGAAC